>JBDTPG010000412.1:0-2502 GCA_039932815.1 Caldimonas sp. | reverse complement strand
CTCCTGGTCGGCTTCCTGCTCTTCCAGCGCCAGTTCGTTCAGTCGTTCATGCGGGCGGGCATTCGCTGACACTGCGGGCAAACCCGCCAAGGATCCTCGATGAAGCTCGTCACCTGGAACATCCAGTGGTGCCTCGGCTGCGACGGCCGGGTCGACCCGCGCCGGATCGTCGACGACGCGCGCGCGTTCGCCGACTTCGACGTGCTCTGCCTGCAGGAGGTCGCGACCAACTTCGCGACGCTGAAGGGCAGCGCCGGCGAGGACCAGTACGCGCTCATCGCGTCGCTGCTCCCCGGCTTCACCGCCATCGCCGCGACGCCGGTCGACATCGCCGGCCCCGGCGGATCGCGCCGCACCTTCGGCAACATGATCCTGAGCCGCCTGCCGGTCGAGCAGGTGCTGCGCGTGCAGCTGCCGTGGCCGGCCGATCCGGCGGTGCGGAGCATGCCGCGGTTGCTGCTCGAGGCGCTCGTGCAGGCACCGTTCGGGCCGCTGCGGGTGATGACGACCCACCTCGAGTACTACTCGCAGGCGCAGCGCGCGGCGCAGCTCGAGGCGCTGCGCGCGCGCCACGCCGAAGCGTGCGGACATGCGCTCGACGACCGGGCCCGGAGCGATTCCGGCGATCCGTTCCAGGCCCAGCCGCAGACGGTTTCGGCCATCCTCACCGGCGATTTCAACTTTCGCTCCGACGACGCGCTGCACGCGCGCATGACGGCACCGTTTGAGGATTCGCGCGTGCCCGCCTTCGACGATGCCTGGCAGCGTCTCCATCCGGCGCAGGGCCAGCCGCCGACCCTCGGCGTCCACGACCGCGGCCAGTGGCCGGACGCCTTCGCCTGCGACTTCATCTTCGCGACGCACGACCTCGGCCCGCGCCTGCGCGCCGTCGCCGTCGATTCGGGCACGGCGGCGAGCGACCATCAACCGGTCCTCGTCGAGCTCGGCTAGGCGCGGGCGCGTCGCGTGCCGGGAGCGGCCATGAGCGACGCGTCGGGTGGGCACGATCGAGGCGGGCCGTCGCGCCGGGCCGTGGTCGGCGCCGGCGCGGCGTCCTGCCTCTTCGCTGCCTTGCCACCCGGCGTGCGCAGCCAACCCGGACCGACCGACAAGATGAACACCCGCTCGATTCCCTCGACCCGCGAAGCGCTGCCGGTGATCGGCTGCGGCACCTACATCGGCTTCGATCAGGCGTCGGGAACGCCCGAGTACGCGCTCCTGCCCGGCGTCGTCGACGCGCTCCTCGATGCCGGCGGCAAGGTGCTCGACAGCTCGCCGATGTACGGCCGCGCCGAGGCGACGACGGGCGAGTTGCTCGCCGCGAGCGGCCGGCGCGGCGAAGCCTTCCTCGCGACCAAGGTCTGGACGCATGGCCGCATCGAAGGCGTGCGCCAGATGGAAGCCTCGTTTCGGCTGCTCCGCACCGATCGCATCGACCTGATGCAGATCCACAACCTGGTCGACTGGCGCACCCACCTCGCGACCTTGCGCGCCTGGAAGGACTCGGGGCGGATCCGCCATCTCGGCATCACCCACTACACCGCGTCCGCCTACGCCGAGGTCGAGGCGGTGCTGCGCGCCGAGCGGCTCGACTTCCTGCAGATCAACTACGCGCTCGACGACCGCGAGGCCGAGCGCCGCCTCCTGCCGCTCGCCGCTGAGCGCGGCGTCGCCGTCATCGTCAACATGCCGTTCGGCGGCGGCGGCCTGTTGCGCCGCCTGCTCGCCAGGCCGCTGCCGGCGTGGGCGGCGGAGATCGGCTGCACGAGCTGGGCCCAGGTGCTGCTCAAGTTCGTGCTGAGCCATCCCGCCGTCACCTGCGCGATTCCCGGCACGCGGCGCCGGGAGCACATGGAGGACAACGCGCGCGCCGGGTTCGGCAACGTGCCGCCGCCCGGGTTCTGGCGCGACAAGCTGGCCGCGATCGAGGGCTAGCGGCGCTTCGCCTCAGTGCGGTGCCGTCGCGGCCGAAGCGGCGCTGCGCGCCGGGGCCGCCGGCAGGCGAACGACGAACTCGGTGCCGTGGTCGCCGCCGTCGCTGCTCGCGCTGACGCTGCCGCCGTGCGCCTTGACCAGCTCGTGAACGACCGCCAGGCCGATGCCGAGACCCGATTCGTCGAGCGGCACGTTGGTGTCGAGCGTGAACAGGTCGAAGATGTGCGGCAGCGCGTCGGGGGCGATGCCGACGCCCTCGTGGGCGACCTTGATCGCCAGCTGGGCGCCGTCCGTGACCATCGTCAGGACGATGTCGCCGCCCTGCGGCGTGCGCCGCGAGGCGTTGTTGAGAAGGTTGCTGAACACCTGTGTCAGCCGCTGCGGATCGCCGTCGACCAGGGCCGGCGCGGGCGCGAGCTCGACGCGCAGGCGCTGGTGCTTGGCATCGATCGCATGACGGCAGGCGTCGATCGCCTCGCCGACGATGAGGCCGAGGTCGAGCGCGCTGCGCTGCAGGCGGAACTCGCCGGCGCCGACGCGCGAGCCGTCGAGCAGGTCGTCGATCAG
>JBDTPG010000411.1:0-2519 GCA_039932815.1 Caldimonas sp. | reverse complement strand
ACTGGGTCGCGCGCGCGGGCGCCTTCGTCTACGAGCCGCCGGGCGAGATCCACACGCTGGTCGTCGAGCCGGGCTTCGACGAGATGATCACCTTCTTCAACATCAGCGGCGCGATGGTCTACGTCGACGCGAACGGCGCGAGCACCGGCTACGAAGACGTCCACACCAAGATCGCGATGTGCCGGAAGCACTACGCGGCGTGCGGCCTCGGCGCCGGCTACGTCGATCAGTTCATCCGCTGACCCTTTCCACTTACCGAAAAGACAAGGACCTCGATGACCCGCATCACCCGACTGCTCGCCGCCACGCTGTTCGGTATCGCCGCGGCCGGCCAGCTCGCCCACGCCGCCGACTACCCGACCCGCTCCGTGACCTGGGTCGTGCCGTATCCGCCGGGCGGCACGACCGACGTCCTCGCGCGGATCATCGCCCAATGGCTCACGGAAAAGATGGGTCAGACGTTCGTGATCGACAACAAGCCCGGCGGCGGCAACAACATCGGCGTCCAACACGTCGTCAACGCGCCGCCCGACGGGTACACGATGCTGCTCGTCAACCCGGCCAACGGCATCAACGCGACGCTCTACAAGAACCTGACGTTCAACTTCATCCGCGACATCGCGCCGGTCGCCGGCCTCGTTCGCACGCCCAACGTGATGGAGGTGACGCCGAAGCTGCCGGTCAAGACCGTCGCCGAGTTCATCGCCTACTGCAAGGCCAACCCCGGCAAGGTCAACATGGCGTCGTCGGGCAGCGGCACCTCGGTGCACCTGTCGGGCGAGCTGTTCAAGTCGATGACCGGCTGCCAGATGCTGCACGTGCCGTACAAGGGCGCGGGGCCGGCGCTCAGCGACCTCATTGGCGGCCAGGTCGACGTCATCTTCGACAACCTGCCGTCGTCGATCGGCCACATCAAGAGCGGCAAGCTGCGCGCCCTCGGCGTCACCTCGACCGAGCGCGACCCGTCGCTGCCCGACGTGCCGACCGTCGCCGAGGCCGTCCCCGGCTATGAAGCAACCGCGTGGTTCGGCATCGGCATGCCGAAGGGAACGCCGAAGGACATCATCGACAAGGTCAACGCCGAAGTGAACCGCGCCCTCGCCGACCCGAAGATGCGCGCCCGCCTCGCCGAGCTCGGCGGCAAGCCGATCGCCGGCACGCCGGAAGACTTCGGCAAGGTCATCGCCGCCGAGACGGCGAAGTGGGAGAAGGTCGTGATCTCTTCCGGTGCGAAGGTGGAGTGATGCTCTCGTTGCGAAACCGCCCGCGACCGGCTCAGGGAACCAGCACCAGGATCCAGTTGACGAGGGCGCGCGCGTCGGCTTCGCTGACCACCGCGGCGTTCGGCGGCATCGCGACCTCGCCGACCTTGCCCGCCCAATGGCGCGCCTGCGGATTCGAGCCCGTCATGACCGTGCGCGTGAGCCGCTCGAAGGCGACCGGGTCGTCGCGGTACTTGATGGCGACGTCGCGCCAGGCCGGCGCGATCGGCGCCAGCCCATCGGCGCGCGGCGGCGGCGGCACGAGGGTGTGGCACGCCATGCAACCGCTCTTCGTCGCCAGCTCGAGCATCGCCCGGCCGTACTCGGCCGGCGTGGCGAGGACGGGGGCGGCGGCGACGAACAGCGCGGCGACCGCGCACTGCGAGAGACGCATCGAAGTTCTCCGGAATCCGGTCGAGGCTAGGCCGTCGCACTGCTGAGGGCTTGACGTGGGTCAACGAACGACCGAGCTCGACGTCGCCGCTGCCTTCGCGCAGGCGCACGAGGTCGCGTGGCCGCGCGACCCGCACGCCGTGCCCGCGCCCGGGCAGCCGCCCTGGGGCGTGCACCACGACGACCCGCCGCCGTTCGATCGCCTGCGCGGTCCGGTGCACCCCCGCGGGCCGCAATCGGGCGTGATCCGGCAACACGGCGAGGAGATCGCGGCGTGGGGCGAGCCGGAGCGCGCCGACCTCACCTTCAGCGTCGCCAAGACCTTCCTCGCGCTGCTCGCCGGCGTCGCCCGGCTCCAGGGCTTGCTGCCCGACGAGGACGAGCCGGTGGTCGCGCGCCTGCCGGGAATCGGCTTCGACAGCGAGCACAACCGCGCGATCACCTGGACCCACCTGCTGACGCAGACGAGCGAATGGGAAGGCACGTGCCTCGGCATCCCCGACACCGTCGATCGCTGGCGCAAGGTGGCGCAGGATCCGCGCCCGCCCGACGGCCCGAAGGGCGGCGCACGGCCCTTGCGCGCGCCCGGCAGCTACTGGGAATACAACGACGTCCGCATCAACCAGCTCGCGCTCGCGCTGCTGCACCTGTTCCGCCGGCCCTTGCCCGAGGTCTTTCGCGAGCAGGTCCTGCACCTGCTCGGCGGCGGCCACGGCTTCGCCTGGGAGGGCTACGACGACGCCTGGGTCGATCTCCCCGGCGTCGGCCGCGTGCAGTCGGTGCCCGGCGGATCGCACTGGGGCGCCGGCGTGTCGATCAGCGCTCGCGACCAGGCGCGGATCGGCCAGCTCGTGCTCAGCGAGG
>JBDTPG010000410.1:0-2521 GCA_039932815.1 Caldimonas sp. | reverse complement strand
GATCAAGGCCGAGCCGAAGAAGAGCTTCGAGATCATGGGCGCCGACGTCAAGCAGAGCGGCGAGGCGTTCGAGAAGAGCCAGGCCTACCTGCGCTGGCAGGACCGCGCCGCCAACCAGAAGTTCTTTTCCGGCGAGCACGCTGCGTTCAGCAAGGAAGCGGCCGACCTGCTGATGGAGGCCGGCATCATCAAGACGATGCCCGACATGACCAAGCTCGCCGACACGCAGTTCATCAAGTAGGTTCGTTCGACGTGTCGAGCGGGAGCGGGACGGCGGGGCGCTCTGTTGCGCTCATGTCCCCCGAAGGCGGCCGATGGCCGCCTTCTCCTCCTTTACTTCGCTCCACAGAGCGCCCCACCGTCCCGTTCCTGCGAAGCGCTGTTTCTTTGTCCGACTCGGGGGACATGAGCGCAATCGGCCACCCGATGCCCGCAGCCCTGCGCGAACGTGCATGAAGCCGCTCACCCCCGTCGTCCCCACGACGCGCATCCTTCTCGGCATCGCCTTCTTCGTCGTCTTCGTCGCCGGCTGGTCGCTCGCGACTTTCGGCGGCTTCGTCTCGAAGACTTTCCTCGCCGATCCGCTGCAGATGGTCCGCTCGGGCTGGACGCTGCTCGCGACGCAGGGCTTCGGCTGGGACATCGGCTGGACGGTGTGGCGCGTCTTCGGCGGCTTCATCATCGCCGCCGTGCTGGCGCTCCCCCTCGGCGTGGCGATGGGGGCGTACAAGCCGGTCGAGGCGTTCTTCGAGCCGTTCATCAGCTTCTCGCGCTACCTGCCGGCGACCGCCTTCATCCCGCTGCTCATCCTGTGGGCCGGCATCGGCGAGGCGCAGAAGCTCGCGCTGATCTTCATCGGCAGCTTCTTCCAGCTCGTGCTGATGATCGCGGTGATCGTCGGCAACACGCGGCGCGACCTGGTCGAGGCGGCGTACACGCTCGGCGTCGGCGACCGCGGCCTGATCCGGCGCGTCCTGCTGCCCGGCGCCGCGCCCGAGATCGCCGAGGTGCTGCGCATGGTGCTCGGCTGGGCCTGGACTTACGTGATCGTCGCCGAGCTGATCGGCGCGTCGAGCGGCATCGGCCACATGATCACCGACAGCCAGGCGCTGCTCGCCACCGACCAGATCATCTTCGGGATCATCGTCATCGGCGTCATCGGCCTGGTGAGCGACGTGCTGTTCAAGGCGATCAATCGGCGTCTCTTCCCGTGGGCGCAGCTCGGTCGATGAGCGCCACCGGACCCGCCGCGCCGCGCGACAGCCGCGCCGAGTACGAGCGGCGCATCCATCGCGTGATCGCCCACATCGACGAGCATCTCGATCAGCCGCTCGATCTCGAATCGCTCGCCGGCGTCGCTCATTTCTCGGCCTTCCACTTCCACCGCCTGTTCTGTGCCTGGACCGGCGAGACGCTCGGTGACTACCTGCGCCGGCGTCGCGTCGAAACCGGCGCGCTGCGCCTCGTGACGCAGCCGGCATCGAGCGTGCTCGAGGTGGCGCTGGCCGTCGGCTTCGGCTCGGGCGAAGCTTTCGCGCGTGCCTTCAAGCTGCGCTTCGGCGTGCCGCCGAGCGAATGGCGCGAGGAGCGCAAGTCCGGTCAGGCGGGGCGCAACCTCGATCAGGCAGCGGGTGGCGTCGACTTCGATCATGGGTTCTTCGCAACTCCCATGACCGAGAAACCGACCATGAACGCCCCCGTTTCCCTCATCGACATGCCGCCCACGCCGATCGCCTACTACCGCCACACCGGCCCGTACGGCCAGCCCGTCGCGCGTTTCTGGATGGAGCGCGTCGCGCCGTGGCTGGAAGAGAACCGACTCTTCGGCCGCGTGCGCTTCGGCATCGCCCACGACGATTCCAGCATCACCGATCCGGCGCGATGCCGCTACGACGCCTGCGTGGCGGCCGCGCCCGACGAGGTGCTCTCCGGCCAGCCGATGCGAACGACACTGCCCGGCGGCCGCTACGCCTGCACGCGCTACGAGGGCACCGTCGACGAGATCGATGCCGCCTGGCAGCGCGTGCTCAGCGGGTGGCTGTCCGCGAGCGGGTTGCAGCTCGATGCGCGGCCGCTGCTCGAGCAATACCCGGTCGATGCGAAGTTCGATCCGAAGACCGGCGTGTTCGAGTGCAACCTCTGCGTGCCGGTGGCACCGCTGTGAGCCGATCGCCTCGCTCCGCCCGCGGATGAGCGCCGTGCCCATCCTCCAGGTGCGCGGCGTCTCGCGCCGCTTCGACCGGACGCTGGCACTGGAGGCGACCGACCTGCACGTGGCCGAGAACGACTTCGTCACCATCCTCGGTCCCTCGGGATGCGGCAAGAGCACGCTGCTGCGCATCGTCGCCGGCCTCGACCAGCCTTCTGCCGGCGAGGTCCTGCTCGACGGGCGGCGCATCGAGACGCCGGGCGCCGATCGCGGCATGGTGTTCCAGAGCTACACGCTGTTCCCGTGGCTGACGGTGCTCGACAACGTCTGCTTCGGCCTGCGCGAGCGCGGGCTGGCGCGCGCCGAGCAGCT
>JBDTPG010000409.1:0-2528 GCA_039932815.1 Caldimonas sp. | reverse complement strand
CCATTTCGAGGACGCGCGTGGAGATGCCGCTCAGCTCGGCGTCGAACTGGGTCGAGAGGTGGCGGTCGGTCATGATGGGATGCCTTTCAGCCGAAGCGGCCGGTGATGTAGTCCTCGGTGTCCTTCTTCTTCGGCCGCATGAAGACGTCGCTGGTCCGACCGAACTCGATCAGGTCACCGAGGTACATGTAGGCGGTGAAATCGGAGCAGCGCGCCGCCTGCTGCATGTTGTGAGTGACGATCACGACGGTGTAGTCGGCCTTCAATTCGTGGATCAGCTCCTCGATCTTGCCGGTCGAGATCGGGTCGAGCGCGGAGCAGGGCTCGTCGAGGAGGAGCACCTCCGGCCGGATTGCGATGCCGCGGGCGATGCAGAGCCGCTGCTGTTGCCCGCCCGAAAGGCCCGAGCCGCTCTGGCCGAGCTTGTCCTTGACCTCGTCCCACAGCGCCGCTTTCCGGAGCGCCCATTCGACCCGCTCGTCCATCTCAATGCGCGGCAGCGATTCGAACAGCTTCACGCCGAAGGCGATGTTGTCGTAGATCGACATCGGAAACGGCGTCGGCTTCTGGAACACCATGCCGATCTTGGCGCGGATCAGGGAAACGTCTTCCTTCGATGTCAGCAGGTTGCTGCCGTCCATCATGATCTCACCCTCCGCGCGCTGCTCGGGATAGAGCTCGTACATGCGATTGAAGGTGCGCAGCAGGGTCGATTTGCCGCAGCCGGACGGCCCGATGAACGAAGTGACCTTCTTCTCCGGGATGTCGAGGCTGATGTTCTTCAGCGCATGGAAGCCGCCGTAGTAGAAGTTCAGGTCGCGGACCGAAAGCTTCGGCTCGGTGATCTGCGCGGTTTCGGCCCTTGCGTCCATGCGGTTCTCGGTCAGGTCCGGTTGCGAAAGAACGTGCGGGCGACGATGTTCAGAATCAAGACGCCCAGGGTGATCAGGAACACGCCCGCCCACGCCAGCTGCTGCCAATTCTCGTACGGGCTCATCGCGAACTTGAAGATCGTCACCGGCAGGCTGGCCATCGGCTGCGACAGGTCGCTGGTCCAGAACTGGTTCGAGAGCGCGGTGAAGAGGAGCGGCGCCGTCTCGCCGGCGATTCGCGCGAAGGCGAGCAGGATGCCGGTGATCACGCCGGCGCGCGCGGAGCGCAGCGTCACTGTCGTGATGACCCGCCATTTCGGCGTGCCGAGCGCGTACGCCGCCTCGCGCAGCGCGTTTGGAATGAGCGACAGCATGTTCTCGGTCGTGCGGATGACGACCGGGATGACGATCAGCGCCAGCGCCAACACGCCGGCCCACCCCGAGAACGTCTTGGTCCGCGCCACGACGACGGCGTAGATGAACAGGCCGATGACGATCGACGGCGCCGACAGCAGGATGTCGTTGATGAAGCGCGTCAGGCTGCCGAGCCAGCCGCGCTGGCCGTATTCGGCGAGGTAGATGCCGGCGAGGATGCCGATCGGCGTTCCGAGCAACGTCGCCATCGTCACCATCGCGAGCGAGCCGAAGATCGCGTTGGCGAGGCCGCCGGTCTCGGCCTGGGGCGGCGGCGTCATCTCGGTGAAGAGAGACAGGCTGATCCCGCCGATGCCCAGGCGCACCGTCTCGACCAGGATCCAGACCAGCCAGAAGATGCCGAACGCCATCGCCGCGAGCGCCAGCGCGATGGCGAGGACGTTCTTGCGCTTGCGTCGCGCGTGCAGGCGGCGGCGCGCCGCCTCGGCGGCCGAGAACGCGGGCAACGCCGACGTGATCACGCGACCAGCCCTTCGCGCTTCTTGAGCTGCCGGAGGAGCAGCTTGGAGATCGTCAGCACGACGAAGGTGATCAGGAAAAGCACCAGCCCGAGATAGATCAGCGAGGCCTGGTGCAACCCGGGCGCGGCCTCGCCGAACTCGTTGGCGAGCGCCGACGTGATGCTGTTCGCCGCCTCGAACAGCGACAGCGAGTTGAGCTGGTTGAAGTTGCCGATCACGAAGGTCACCGCCATCGTCTCGCCGATGGCGCGGCCGAGGCCGAGCATGATGCCGCCGACGACGCCGGTCTTGGTGTACGGCAGGACGACCTTCCAGACGACCTCCCAGGTCGTCGACCCGAGCGCGTAGGCGGATTCCTTGAGCATCGGCGGCGTCACCTCGAAGACGTCGCGCATCACGGCGGCGATGAATGGGATGACCATGATCGCAAGAATGATCCCGGCCGACAGCAGGCCGATGCCCACCGGCGGGCCCGAGAACAGCGATCCGAGCAGCGGCACGTCCTTGAACGTCGCCTGCAGCGGCTGCTGGACGAAGCGTGACAGGATCGGGCTGAAGACGAGCAGACCCCACATGCCGTAGACGATCGAGGGCACGGCCGCGAGCAGCTCGATCGCGGTGCCGAGCGGGCGCTTCAGCCAGAGCGGCGACAGCTCGGTGAGGAAGAGCGCGATGCCGAAGCTGACCGGCACGGCGATCAGCAGGGCGATGAACGACGTCATCAGCGTGCCGTAGATCATCACCAGGCCGCCGTAGCGGT
>JBDTPG010000408.1:0-2535 GCA_039932815.1 Caldimonas sp. | reverse complement strand
TCGAGCAGGATTTGCGCCATGGCCTTGCCGAGCGGATCGAGACGATGCGACGACGGCCCGCCGCCCTCGAGCGCTTCGTGCAGGACGAAATTGATGGCGTCGATGCCGGGCAGATGGAAGCGCTCGACTTCGCCGCGCACCAGGTGCCCCAGCCAGCTCTTGACGCGCGGCGGCGTGAGCCGCTCCCAGAGCAGCGGCAGCCACTCCGGCCTGCGCGCGATGACGCCGACGTTCGAGAGATCGCCCTTGTCGCCGCTGCGCGCCCACGCGAAACGGATCAGGGGCAGCGATTCGACGGCCTCCAGCTCGTTGCCCAGGCCGCTCGCGGCGAGGACCGTCTTGGCCGACGGGCGAACGCTGCCGCCGGGGCGGGCGATCGCCACGCGCTCGCTGCGCTCGCCGATCGCCCACGATACCGGCGCCGCGCTTTTGTCGAGCAGGAACGAGAACGGCTTGACCAACTGCGACACCGCCGGCCGCCCTTTGCTCGGCCCGGTCGTCCCCGGCGACCACGACGTTCCCGCCGGCGCGATCTCGCGCGCGAACAGCTCGAGCGCGCGCCGGTCGGCGTGATCGGCGACGACGCGCAGCATCACCTCGCGGCTCGCCCGCGTGCGCGCGTGAGGACCGTACGACGTCTCGGCGCCGATCACCTCGACATGCGTCGCCGTGAAGTCGGCCAAGCCCGCTTCGCGCAACAGCCGGCTCGTCCGCTCGACGATGGCGGCGCCGGTTCGTTCGGCCTTGCGCACGGCGTCGATGCCGACGATGACGAGCGAGCCGGCGGCGCGAAAGCCGCCCAGCGCGGTCGCCGAGACCTTGTAGGTGTCGGTCGGCGCGAAGCCGCGCGCGCCGGCGACGCGGACGTGATCCGGATCGTCCTGGTCGATCGTGACCTGGCGGAAATCGCAGATGACGTCGGGCAGCACGTACGCCGCCGGATCGCCGATCTCGTAGAGCAGCTGTTCGGCGACGGCGGCGCGCGCGATCAGGCCGCCGGTGCCCGCGGGCTTGGTGATGCGAAACGTGCCGTCGGCGCGGCATTCGGCGATCGGGTAGCCGATGTCGGCCCAGTCGGGCACCGCTTCCCAGTCGGTGAAGAGGCCGCCGGTCGCCTGGCAGCCGCATTCGATGATGTGGCCGACCAGGCTGCCCGCGGCGAGCAGGTCGTAATCGCTTTCGCTCCAGCCGAACTCGTGCATCAGCGGCCCGAGCGCGAGCGCGCTGTCGACGACGCGGCCGGTGACGACGATGTCGGCGCCGGCGGCGAGCGCGCGCGCGATCGGCAGCGCGCCGAGGTAGGCGTTGGCGCTCAGCACCCGCTCGGGCAGCGCCTCGCCGCTGAACATGTCGCGCATTCCGGCGCCGGCGAGCGCCGGCACCTGGGCGCCGACATCGTCGCCTTCGACGACCGCGACCTTCAGCGGCAGGCCGGCCGCTGCGATCGCCGCCTCGAGCGCGGCGACGCAGGCGCGCGGGTGGATGCCGCCGGCATTGCTCACGACCCGGATCCCGCGCGTCGCGATCTCGGCGAGGACCGGCTTCATCGCGACGTCGACGAAGTCGGTCGCGTAGCCGAGCTCGGGGCGCTTCAAACGCGCCGCCGCAAGGAGCGCCATCGTCGTTTCTGCGAGGTAGTCGAAGACCAGGTAGTCGACCGCGCCCGAGGCGACCAGCTGAGGCGCGGCGACGCGACTGTCGCCCCAGAACCCCGACGCGCCGCCGATGCGCACGATCTTCTCGGCCGTCATCGTTGATCTCCCGTTGCCGTGGCCGGAGGTTAGCAACCCTCGGCCCGATCGGCACGGCGACGCACCGCTAAACTGAGGCGAAGCTCCGGATCGCGCACTTGGATTTCCTCGACCCCTCGGCCCTCCCCGATCGCTTCGCCTCGGTCGAGGCGCTCGACGAATTCCTGACCCGGCCGACGCGCGCCCTGGTCGACGAGCTCGCCGCCGTCGACGGCGATCTCCTGATCCTCGGCGTCGCCGGCAAAATGGGGCCGACGCTCGCGCGCCTGGCCAAGCGAGCGGCGCCGACGCGGCGCGTCATCGGCGTCGCCCGCTTCAGCGACCGCGCGGTGCGCGACCAGCTCGCCGGCCACGGCGTCGAGACGATCACCTGCGACCTGCTCGACCGCGCCGCCATCGCCGCGCTGCCCGACGCGCCGAACGTGATCTTCGCCGCCGGCCACAAGTTCGGCGCCAGCGGCGCGCCGTCGCTCACCTGGGCGATGAACGCGCACGTGCCGGCGCTCGTCGCCGAGCGCTATCGCTCGGCGCGCATCGTCGCCTTCTCGACCGGCAACGTCTACGGCCTGGTGCCGGTCGGCCACGCCGGCGCCAGCGAGTCGACGCCGCCGGCGCCGCTCGGCGAGTACGCGCAGTCGTGCCTCGGCCGCGAGCGCATGTTCGAGTTCTTCTCGGCCAAGCACGGCACGCCGGGCCGCATCGTCCGCCTCAACTACGCGATCGACATGCGCTACGGCGTCGTCTTCGACGTCGCCTCGAAGGTGCAGCGAGGCGAGCCGGTCGA
>JBDTPG010000407.1:0-2539 GCA_039932815.1 Caldimonas sp. | reverse complement strand
GCAGGTCGAAGTCGATCAGGCGGGTCCAGAACTCGCGCCCGAAGAGCAGGATCGGGCGCATGCGCGACTTTCCGGTCTGCACCAGCGTCAGCACCTCGAACAGCTCGTCGAGCGTGCCGAAGCCGCCCGGAAAGCACACCAGGGCGATCGCGCGCATCAGGAAGTGCATCTTGCGCAGCGCGAAATAGTGGAACTGGAAGCACAGCTCGGGCGTGATGTAGCGGTTGGGCGCCTGCTCGCGGCTCAGGACGATGTTGAGGCCGACGCTCTTGCCGCCGACCTCGAAGGCGCCGCGGTTGCCGGCTTCCATGATCCCGGGGCCGCCGCCCGTGACGACGAAGATGGGTTTTTCGAGGGATGCCGAGCGGCGCGTCACGATCGCGGCGAAGCGGCGCGCCTCGTCGTAGTAGCGCGACATCGCGACGCGCGTCTGCGCGACCTTCAGCGCCGTCGCGTCGCCGTTGTCGCGTGCCGCGGCCAGCTCCAGCTCGGCGACTTCCGGCGCGACGATCCGGGCACTGCCGAAGAAGACGATCGTCGCCTCCACGCCCTGCTCGTCCTGCACCAGCTCGGGCTTGAGCAGCTCGAGCTGCAGGCGGATCGGGCGCAGCTCCTCGCGCAGGAGGAAATCGACGTCGGTGAAGGCGAGCCGGTAGGCGCTCTCGGGCCCCTCGTAGCGGGCGTTCGGGCTGACTACTTCCTTCTCGGCGTCTTCCTGCGCGGTCGGGAAGGTGCGCACCGCGGCGGCGCTGGGTTTGTCCATCGCCGGCTAGCTTACGGCAACCCCGCCCCCCGCCGGGGCGCGGGGGCGTGCGATAGGTCCGCTAGCATGGCCGGAAGACCGAACAGGAGCCCGCCTTGATCCATTGCGTATTGCACGATGCCGGCGACACCGTCGCCGTGGTCGTGGTCGAGGGCGTCACCGCCGGCACGCCGATGACCGCCTGGGTGATGGACGACGACCGGACGATGGCCCTCGAGGCCCGCCAGGACATCCCGATCGGCCACAAGGTCGCCCTGAAGGACATGGCCCCGGGGGACACCGTCGTCAAGTACGGCATCGACATGGGCAAGGTGGTCGCACCGATCCGCCGCGGCGAGCACGCGCACGTCCACAACATCAAGACCAAGCGCTGGTAGGAAGGACCGCATGCCCGTCGTCTCGAAAGACACCACCTTCCTCGGCTATCGGCGCGAGAACGGCCGCGTCGGCGTTCGCAACCACGTCGTCGTGCTGCCGCTCGACGACCTGTCGAATGCCGCGGCCGAGGCGGTGGCGCACAACATCAAGGGGGCGCTGGCCATTCCGCATCCCTACGGGCGGCTGCAGTTCGGCGCCGACCTCGATCTCCATTTCCGGACCCTGATCGGCGCCGGCTGCAACCCGAACGTCGCCGCCGTCGTCGTCATCGGCATCGAGGACGGCTGGACGAAGAGAGTGGTCGACGGCATCGCGGCGACCGGCAAGCCTGTGGTCGGCTTCGGCATCGAGGGGCACGGCGACCACGACACCATCATGCGGGCCTCGAAGGCGGCACGCGAGTACGTGCAGTGGGCGAGCGAGAAGCAACGCGAGGCCTGCCCGATTTCCGAGCTCTGGGTCTCGACCAAGTGCGGCGAGAGCGACACGACCTCCGGCTGCGGCGCCAATCCGACCGTCGGCAACGCCTTCGACAAGCTCCATCCGCTCGGCAACTACCTCTGCTTCGGCGAGACGACCGAGCTCACCGGCGGCGAGCAGATCGTCGCCGCCCGCTGCGCCAGCGACGAGGTGCGCAGGCAGTTCATGTTCATGTTCGACCGCTACCAGAAGGTGATCGATCGCCACAAGACGAGCGACCTGTCCGACTCCCAGCCGACCAAGGGCAACATCGCCGGCGGCTTGACGACGATCGAGGAGAAGGCGCTCGGCAACATCCAGAAGATCGGCAAGGTCTGCACCGTCGACGGCGTCATCGACAAGGCCGAGATGCCGAGCCATCCCGGCCTGTGGTTCATGGATTCCTCCAGCGCCGCGGCCGAGATGGTGACGCTGTGCGCCGCCTCCGGATACGCCGTCCACTTCTTCCCGACCGGGCAGGGCAACGTGATCGGCAATCCGATCCTCCCCGTGATCAAGATCTGCGCCAATCCGCGCACGGTCCGGCTGATGGGCGAACACATCGACGTCGACACCTCGGGCCTGCTGCAGCGCGAAATCAACCTCGACCAGGCCGGCGACCGGTTGCTCGACTGCATGTTGCGCACCGCCAACGGACGCCTGACCGCCGCCGAGGCGCTCGGCCATCGCGAATTCGTGCTGACAAGGCTCTACGAAAGCGCTTGAAGCTCGCGCGCTGCCAGTGGAATCCCGGCTCGAGGTCAGATCGACGCGCGAGCCGGGCCGCAGACCAGGCACGAGGGGTCACGCGCGACGCCGATCTCGGTCCACTCCATCGCCCGCGCGTCGAGCATCTGCAGGCGACCCGCGAGTGACGTGCCGATGCCGAGCAGGAGCTTCAGCGCCTCGGCCGCCTGCAGGCTGCCGATGATGCCGACG
>JBDTPG010000406.1:0-2560 GCA_039932815.1 Caldimonas sp. | reverse complement strand
CCGCTCTCGGCGATCCGCGGCGCCGCCGAGCTGCTGCAGGAGCCGATGGCCGACGCCGACCGCGCGCGCTTCATCGCCAACATCGCGCGCGAGACGCAGCGCATCCAGGAGCTCGTCGATCGCATGATGGAGCTGACCGCGCTCGAGTCGAGGAAGAGTCTCGATCACGCCGCGCCGGTCGCGTTGCGGGCGCTGGCCGCCGAAGTCGCGGCGAGCGCGGCGCCGGCGGCGCTCGCGCGCGGCCTGGTCGTCGACTTGGTGCCGGGCGATGCCGAACCGGTCGTCGCCGGTGACGCCTTCCTGCTCCAGCGCGCCCTCGCCAACCTGGTCGACAACGCGCTCGACTTCTCGCCGCCGGGCGGCCACGTCACGATCGAGGTCGTCGCCCACACGCGCACCTGCGATCTCGTCGTCCGCGACCGCGGGCCCGGCATTCCCGACTTCGCCGAAGGCAAGGTGTTCGAGAAGTTCTATTCGCTGGCGCGGCCGGTGACGGCCAAGAAGAGCACGGGGCTGGGCCTCTCGTTCGTCAAGGAGATCGCCGATCTGCACCGCGGCCGCGCGACGCTGAAGAACCAGCCGGGCGGCGGCGCGGTCGCGACGCTCTCGCTGCCGCGCGGCGATCGCGGCTGAAATCCTGCTCGACGGCCACAGGCGCTAGCGCGGGTTCGCGAGGGCGAGCAGCAGGTCGGCGTGGCAGGGGCCGTTCGGCGCGCACCAGCAGGCCAGGTTCCTGCCGCCGAGGGCGCCTTGCAGCGTCTCGCGCGAAGGCGGCTCGACACCGCCCGGCGCGGCCAGCTCGCCGCGCATCCAGCGGCCGTGCTGCGCGACCGCGACCGAGGCGCTGCCGCACTCGGCGATCGTGAACGGATTGCCCCAGCGCGTCGTGCGATCGACCTTGAGCGTGTTGGCCGGCATCTTCCAGCCGGCGCTGCGCTTGAGCTGGATCCGGTGCGGCGCCCCCGCCTTGGCGGTCGGCGCGCTCATCGGCGCGCCGCCGCGAGCTCGCGCGCCGTGTAGTCGAGGACGGCGTCGACGAGCGCCGCGAGCTGGCGCTGCAGCGGCTCGAAGCCGGCGCTCTTGGTTCGCGTCGCTTCGTCCATGTACAGGCGCTTGTTGATCTCGAGCTGCAGGCTCATGCGGCCCTCCGCCGGGTTCGAGTAGGCGCGAACGAGCTCGACGCCCTTGTACGGATCGTTGACGCGGACGTCGTGGCCGAGGTCGGCGAGGAAGGTGCGCACGAACTCGGTGAAGCCGGCGTCGCAGGTCGTCCCGTCGCGGTCGCCGACGACGAAGTCGGCCCGAGCCCGCCCGGCGCCGCCCTCGCCTTGCGCGCCGGAGACGGCGTTCATCGAATGGCAGTCGATGTGCCAGCTGCGCCCGAAGCGCGCGTGCGTCGCTTCGATGCGGTCGCGCACCGCGCGGTGGTAGGGCTGGTGGAAGGTCTCGATGCGCCTGCGCACCTCGTCGACCGCGAGCTTGCGGTCGTAGATCTCGCGGCCGTCGTCGAGGGTTCGCCAGACGAGCGCCTTGCCGAGGCGCGCCTTGCCGCTCGGCACGTGCTCGCCGGGCCAGCGGCCGCCCTCGATCAGGGCGAGGTCGATGTCGGCGGCGTGCCGGTTCAGGTCGATGTAGGTGCGCGGCGCGAGCGCGGCGATCAGGCCGACGCCGCGCTCGGTCGCCGGCAGGTACAGCTGGTCGACGAAGCAGTCCTCGCCTTCGCGCAGGTCGAACTCGGCGAGACGCGAGCCGAAATCGGCCGGGAACGCGAAGCCGGAATGGGGTGAATCGAGGACCAGCGGAACGCGCGGCGCGGCAGGGCCGTGGACGATGAAGGAAGGGGCGAAAAGCGCGGCGGCCACCTACACAGCATAGTCCTGCGTGCGCTGCGGGGAGCGGCGAATCGCACGGTAGGATAGTCAGGCTTCACAGCGGAGAAAACGATGCTTCGATTCGAATTGCCTCTCGTGCGCCGGGTCGGCCTGGCGATCCTCGCGGCCGGTGCGATGCTCGGCCTGCCCGGCTGCGGCTACAACGAGTTCCAGACCCTCGACGAGCAGGTGACGGCGGCATGGGCCGAGGTGCTGAGCCAGTACCAGCGGCGCTCCGACCTGATCCCCAACATCGTCGCGACCGTCAAGGGCGAAGCGAACTTCGAGCAGGAGACGCTCACCAAGGTGATCGAGGCGCGCGCCAAGGCGACGGCGATCCAGGCGACACCCGCGCTGGTCAACGACCCGGCCGCGTTCGCCAAGTTCCAGGCCGCCCAGGGCGAGCTGAGCGGCGCGTTGAGCCGGCTGCTCGTCGTCACCGAGAACTATCCCAACCTGAAGGCGAACGCCGCGTTCCAGGACCTGCGCGTCACGCTCGAGGGCACCGAGAACCGCATCACCGTCGCGCGCAACAAGTTCATCGCCGCCGTGCAGCAATACAACAGCCACGTGCGCACCGTGCCGAGCAACTTCACGGCGATGATCTTCGGCTACAAGGCCAAGCCGAGCTTCACGGTCGCCAACGAAGCGCAGATCTCGACGCCGCCGCCGGTGAGCTTCGAGAAGCC
>JBDTPG010000405.1:0-2560 GCA_039932815.1 Caldimonas sp. | reverse complement strand
TGCGGCGCGATTTCGCCAAGGCCGACTTCGTCGCCGCCGTGGTTCGGGCGAAGGAATACATCGCCGCCGGCGACCTGATGCAGGTCCAGGTCGGCCAGCGCATCAGCAAGCGCTATGCGGGCTCGCCGTTGAGCCTGTACCGGGCCGTGCGCTCGCTCAATCCGTCGCCGTACATGTACTTCTACGACATGGGCGATTTCCAGATCGTCGGCGCGTCGCCCGAGATCCTGGTCCGCCGCGAGGCGGCGGCCGAAGCCGACAAGGTGACGATCCGGCCGCTCGCCGGCACGCGCCCGCGCGGCTCGACGCCCGACCTCGACGCCGCGCTCGAGGCCGAGCTGCGCGCCGATCCGAAGGAGCGCGCCGAGCACCTGATGCTGATCGACCTGGCGAGGAACGACATCGGCCGGATCGCGAAGACCGGCAGCGTGAAGGTGACCGAGGCGTTCGAGATCGAGCGCTACTCGCACGTCATGCACATCGTCAGCAACGTCGAGGGCGTGCTGAAGGACGGCATGACCAACCTCGACGTCCTGCGCGCGACGTTCCCGGCCGGCACGCTGACCGGCGCGCCGAAGATCCGCGCGATGGAGCTGATCGACGAACTCGAGCCCGTCAAGCGCGGCGTCTACGGCGGCGCCTGCGGCTACCTGAGCTACGCCGGCGACATGGACGTCGCGATCGCGATCCGTACCGGCATCGTCAAGGACGGCGTGCTGCACGTGCAGGCGTCGGCCGGCGTCGTCGCGGATTCGGTGCCCGAGCTCGAGTGGCAGGAGACGGAAGCGAAGGCGCGCGCATTGCTGCGCGCGGCGGAGCTGGTCGAGGAGGGTTTCTGATGCTGCTGATGATCGACAACTACGACAGCTTCACGTTCAATCTGGTCCAGTACTTCGGCGAGCTGGGGGAGGACGTGCGCGTGTTTCGCAACGACGAGATCGACGTCGCCGGCATCGGCGCGCAGCAGCCCGACGCGATCGTCTTCTCGCCCGGGCCGTGCACGCCGGCCGAAGCGGGCATCTGCGTCGATGCGATCCGCGCCTTCGCCGGCAAGCTGCCGATCCTCGGCGTCTGCCTCGGCCACCAGGCGATCGGCGCGGCGCTCGGCGGCAAGGTCGTTCGCGCCGAGCGGCTGATGCATGGCAAGGCCGATGTCCTGAGCCACGATGGGCGCGGCGTCTATGCGGCGCTGCCCGAGCGTTTTTCGGTGATCCGCTATCACTCGCTCGTGCTCGAGCGCGAAACGCTGCCGACGGCGCTGGAGGTCACCTCGACCGCGAGCGACGGCGCGATCATGGGCGTTCGCCATCGCGAGCTGGCGGCGACGAAGACGCCGCTCGAGGGCGTCCAGTTCCACCCCGAGTCGATCCTCACCGAGCACGGGCACGCCATGCTGAAGAACTTCCTGGAGGCGACGCGATGAATTCGGGCGTGGTCGATCTGCGCAGCGACACGGTGACGAGGCCGACGCCGGCGATGCGCGCGGCGATGGCCGCGGCCGAAGTCGGCGACGACGTCTTCGGCGACGATCCGACGGTCAATGCGCTGCAGGAGCGGATCGCGGCGCTGCTCGGCAAGGAAGCCGCGCTCTTCATGGCCAGCGGCACGCAGAGCAACCTGGTCGCCATCATGAGCCACTGCGGCCGCGGCGACGAGTACATCGTCGGTCAGATGGCGCATACGTACCGCTGGGAAGGCGGTGGCGCGGCGGCGCTCGGCAGCGTCCAGCCGCAGCCGCTCGAGCACGAGGCCGACGGCTCGCTTTCGCCAGCGGCGATCGAGGCGGCGATCAAGCCCGACGATTCGCACTACGCGAAGAGCCGCCTGCTCTGCCTCGAGAACACCATCGGCGGCAAGGCGCTGCCGATCGCGTACCTGAAGGCGGCGTGCGCGGTCGCCAAGCAGCGCGGCCTGTCGACCCATCTCGACGGCGCCCGGCTCTTCAACGCGGCGGTCGCGCTCGGCGGCGATCCGCGCGCGACGGCACGCGCGATCGCTGCGCCGTTCGACTCGGTGTCGGTCTGCTTCTCGAAGGGCCTGGGCGCGCCGATCGGCTCCGCGCTGGTCGGTTCGCGCGAGTTGATCGCCGGCGCGCACCGCTGGAGGAAGATGGTCGGCGGCGGCATGCGCCAGGCCGGCGTCGTCGCCGCGGCGGCGCTGCACGCGCTCGACCATCACGTCGATCGCCTCGCCGAAGACCACGCGCTGGCGAGCCGCCTCGCCGACGGCCTCGCCGGGGTGCGGGGCCTGACGGTCGAGCGGCCGCAGAGCAACATCGTCTTCGCCGACCTGAAGAGCGACCGCGCCGCGGGTTTCGTCCCGCACCTGAAGTCGCGCGGCATCCTCGCCACCGGCCTCTATCGGCTGCGCTTCGTCACCCATCTCGACGTCGATGCCGAAGGCGTCGACCGCGCCGTCGCCGCCGTGCGCGAGTACCTGAACTGACCTTGCCCCGGAGCCGCCATGCCGATCTCGAACACCGACGCGCTGTCGCGCACGATCGATCACCGCGAGATCTTCCACGACGAGATGCTCTCGCTCGTGCGCCGCATCATGAGCG
>JBDTPG010000404.1:0-2571 GCA_039932815.1 Caldimonas sp. | reverse complement strand
GCCTTCCAGGTGCGCCGCCATGGCGATCAGCGCGCCGACGGTGACCACGCCGGTGCCGCCGACGCCGGTGACGAGCAGGTCGTACGGCCCGGTCCACGCATGGGGCTCGGGCAAGGGCAGCTTGTCGACGACCGCGGCGAAGCGCGTGGCCGCGGCTCCCGCCAGCGCTCCGTGCCGCTTCTTCAACCGGCCGCCGACGATGCCGACGAAGCTCGGGCAGAAGCCCTTGGCGCACGAGTAGTCCTTGTTGCAGCTCGACTGATCGATCTCGCGCTTCCTGCCGAGCTCCGTCTCGAGCGGCACGACGGCGACGCAGTTCGATTGCACCGAGCAGTCGCCGCAGCCTTCGCAGACGCGGTCGTTGATGAACAGGCGCCGCGCCGGATCGACGAGCTCGCCCTTCTTGCGACGACGGCGCTTCTCGGCTGCGCAGGTCTGCTCGTAGATCAGGATCGTCACGCCCGGCATCTCGCGCAGGCGGCGCTGCACGGCGTCGAGCTCGGCGCGGTCGTGGAACTCGGTGCCGGCCGGGAACTTCGCGTGGATGGCGTCGTACTTGCCGATGTCGTCGGAGAGGACGACGACCTGGGTCGCGCCTTCGGCCTCGACCTGGCGCGCGATGGCGTCGACGGAGATGATGCCGTCGACCGGCTGGCCGCCGGTCATCGCGACGGCGTCGTTGAAGAGGATCTTGTAGGTGACGTTGGTCCGCGCCGCGATCGCCTGGCGGATTGCGAGGTAGCCCGAGTGGTAGTAGGTGCCGTCGCCCAGGTTCTGGAAGACGTGAGGCACTTTCGTGAACATCGCGTGCGAGACCCAGTCGACGCCTTCGCCGCCCATCTGGCTGATCCCCTCGGTGTCGCGGTCCATCCACGTCGCCATGAAGTGGCAGCCGATGCCGGCTTGCGCGCGCGATCCCTCGGGCACTTTCGTCGACGTGTTGTGCGGGCAGCCGGCGCAGAAATACGGAACCCGCTTGACCGCATCGCCGGCGTTCGAGAGCAACTCGGGAATGGTGAAGTCGCGCACCAGATGGCGCCGGTCGAGCTGCGGGAAGCGATCGGCGAGCCAGCGCGCGACGATCTCGATCAGCCGCGACGGGCGCAGCTCGCCCAGGTCGCTGACGAGCGGCGCGCCGCTCGCGTCGCGCTTGCCGACGACCTTCGGCCGCACCGCGCGGTTGTAGAAGAGATCGCGCAGCTGCTGCTCCACGAGCCCGGCCTTTTCCTCGACGACCAGGATCTCGTCGAGCCCGTCGGCGAAGGCGCCGAGCCGGGTCGGCTCGAGCGGATAGGCGAGACCGATCTTGTGGATGCGCACGCCCGCGGCAGCGAGCGCGTCGAACGGGATGTCGAGGCGGCGGAACACCTCGAGCAGGTCGAAGTGCGCCTTGCCGCAGGTGACGATGCCGACGCTGGCGCGCGTTGCCGTGACGATGTCGCGGTCGATCGAATTGATGCGCGCGAACGCGCGCACTGCGTCCAGCTTGGCGTGCAGGCGCGCCTCGATCTTCAGCGACGGCAGGTCGGGCCAGCGGTAGTGCAGGCCGTCGGCCGGCGCGACGAAGCCGGTCTCGGCGACGACGGCGGCGGCGTCCTTCCAGGCCGCGACGCGGGCGTTCGTCTCGTCGAGGTCGACGGTGGAGCCGCTCTCGACGACTTCCGAGAGCGCCGTGAGGCCGACCCAGTTGCCCGAGAAGCGCGACAAGGCCCAGCCGTAGAGACCGAACTCGAGGTATTCGGCGACGTTCGCCGGCGCCAGCACCGGCATGTGCCACGACTGCATCGCCGCGTCGCTCTGGTGCGGCATCGACGACGAGACGCAGCCGTGGTCGTCGCCGGCGACGACGAGGACGCCGCCGTGCGGCGACGAGCCGTAGGCGTTGCCGTGCTTCAGCGCGTCGCCGGCACGGTCGACGCCGGGGCCTTTGCCGTACCACATGGCGAAGACGCCGTCGGCCGTGCGCTCGGGGTCGGACTCGACGCGCTGCGTGCCGAGCACCGCCGTCGCCGCGAGCTCCTCGTTGATCGCAGGGAGGAACCTGATGCCGGCGGCGTCGAGGCGCTTGCTCGCTTTCCAGGCCTGCTGGTCGACCATGCCGAGCGGCGAACCGCGGTAGCCGCTGATGAAACCCTTCGACGCCTTGCCGGCCGCGGCATCGAGCGCGCTTTGCATCAGCGCGAGGCGAATCAGCGCCTGCGTGCCGGTCAGGAACACGATGCCGGTGCGTGCGCCGAGGTTGTCGGCGAGGGCGTAGTCGGGGCGGGCGAGAGAGGCAGGCATGGCAGCGGCCCTCCGGTCGTCGGGCAAAGGTGCAATCTACCTGAGCGCTGCGAGAATAGGCTTCTGTTGAGCCACCCGTATCGCAGATTCGTAGAATCCTGTTCTTCGGATCAAGGGAATTCGCGATGTACGTTCTCGACGACAAAGACCGCGCCCTGCTCGCCGAGCTGCAGCGCGATTCGCGCCAGACCGTGCAGCAGCTCGCCGCGGCGGTCGGCCTCAGCGCCACGCCATGCTGGAAGCGCGTCAAGGACATGGAGGCGGCCGGCGTCATCCGCGGCTACGGCG
>JBDTPG010000403.1:0-2574 GCA_039932815.1 Caldimonas sp. | reverse complement strand
GCCGCTGTCACCCGCGTTGTTGGTGGGCGGTGAGGGCTTCGAACCCCCGACCTACGCAGTGTGAATGCGCCGCTCTACCCCTGAGCTAACCGCCCGGCGACCGATGACATCACCGGTGCATGCATTTCGAAGGCTTGGCTGGAGGCCGTGCCTTTTCGCCTGGCCGACCGGCGTCGCATCACGCGAACGGCCGCTGGCGAAAGGGCATCATTGTGCCATGGCACCGGGCGTCGAAGACGGTGGGAGCGGCACGCGCCAGACGGCGTGCCCGCCGCTCGCCTTGTCGATCTCGGCGAGCAGCGCGCCGTGGGCGGCAAGCTCCTCGTCGTCGGCCGCGATCACGACGAGCTCGAGCGCACTGAAGTCGATCGCGCGCTCGGCGAAGTCGGCCGCGAAGACGTCGGCCGCGTCGATGACGAGCGAATCCTGGCCGCGGGTCATGCGGATGTAGACCTCGGCGAGAAGGCCCGCGTCGAGCAAGGCGCCGTGCAGCTCGCGTGCCGCGGTGTTCACCTCGAAACGCCGGCAGAGGGCATCGAGCGAGTTGGCCTTGCCGGGGAAGGTCTCGCGTGCCATCGACAAGCTGTCGGTGACCCGGATCTCGTGCACCGTGAATGGCGGCCGGCCGATGCGACGCAGCTCGGCGTCGAGAAAGCCGATGTCGAACGCGGCGTTGTGGATGATGATCTCGGCGCCACGCACGAACTCGATCAGCTCGTCGGCGACGTGCGCAAAGAGCGGCTTGTCGGCGAGGAACTCGTCCGACAGGCCATGCACCTTGTAGGCATCGACGCTGTTGCGGCGCTCGGGATTGACATAGAAGTGGAGCGTGCGGCCGGTGCGGCGCCGGTTGACGATCTCGACGCAGCCGATCTCGATGATGCGGTCGCCCGACTCGGGGCTGAGGCCCGTGGTCTCGGTGTCGAGGAAGATCTGGCGCATCGGAGCGGTCACTCGCCTCCAGGTTGCCGCGGGGCCGCCGCAGCGGTGGGCCACCCGCGACCGCGTCCCCACCCCCACAGCGCGAGGCCCGCGAGGATCATCGGCACGCACAGCCACTGACCCATGCTCATGTTGAGCGCCAGCAGGCCGAGGAAGCTGTCGGGCTCGCGGAAGAATTCGGCGATGAAGCGCAGCACGCCGTAGCCCACCAGGAACGCACCCGAGACCTGGCCCAGTCCGCGCGGCTTCTTGGCGTAGATCCAGAGCACCACGAAGAGCAGCATGCCCTCGAGGAGGAACTGGTAGAGCTGGGAAGGATGGCGAGGCAACGGCGATCCCGACTGCGGAAAGACCATGCCCCACGGCAACGACGGGTCGGAGAACCGGCCCCACAGCTCGCCGTTGATGAAGTTGCCGATACGGCCTGCGGCAAAACCCGTGGGCACGCACGGGGCGACGAGGTCGGTCACCTCCAGGAACGGCCGGTGCCGGGTGCGCGCGAAAAT
The DNA here is from genome assembly GCA_039932815.1 of Caldimonas sp. Taxonomy (GTDB): domain Bacteria; phylum Pseudomonadota; class Gammaproteobacteria; order Burkholderiales; family Burkholderiaceae_C; genus Schlegelella_A. The sequence continues at coordinate 1,126 of JBDTPG010000403.1, read as the reverse complement.
GGCGATCGCGACGATCACGCCGAGCAGCCCGCCGTGGAAGGCCATCCCGCCCTTCCACACCGCGAAGACCTCGAGAGGATGGGTCGCGTAGTAGCCGGGCTTGTAGAAAAGGATGTAGCCGAGCCGTCCCCCGATCACGGTGCCGAGGACGCCGTAGAAGAGCAGGTCCTCGACGTCGCGCCGGCTCCAGCCGCGCACGGCGAACTGCGGCAGGCCCGTGCGCCGGATGGCCAGGAAGAGGAACAGGCCGAAGCCGACGAGATAGGTCAGGCCGTACCAGTGGACCGCGACCGGAATGCCGAAGCGGTGGAGGTCGAGCGCGATCGGATCGAACTGCGGATGCACGAGCATGCAACGATGATACGAGCGGCCCCACCGGCCTCGCGCCCTGCACGCGCCGCTATAGTTTGGCGACTTCCGTACGCTTCGAGACCGCGATGAGCATCAACCGCCGATCCCGCCACATCACCGAGGGCGTCGCGCGCGCGCCGAACCGGTCGATGTACTACGCCCTCGGCTACGAGGAAGGCGACTTCAAGAAGCCGATGATCGGCGTCGCCAACGGCCACTCGACGATCACGCCGTGCAACTCCGGGCTGCAGAAGCTTGCCGACGCGGCCGTCGCCGGCATCGAGGAAGCCGGCGGCAACGCCCAGATCTTCGGCACGCCGACGATCAGCGACGGCATGGCGATGGGCACCGAGGGCATGAAGTACAGCCTGGTCTCGCGCGAGGTCATCGCCGACTGCATCGAGACCTGCGTCGGCGGCCAGTGGATGGACGGCGTCCTGGTCGTCGGCGGCTGCGACAAGAACATGCCCGGCGGGATGATGGGCATCTGCCGCGCCAACGTGCCGGCGATCTACGTGTATGGCGGCACGATCCTGCCAGGCCGCTATCAGGGGCAGGACCTCAACATCGTGAGCGTCTTCGAAGCGGTCGGCCAGTTCACCGCCGGCAAGATGAGCGAGAAGGACTTCGGCGAGATCGAGCGGCGCGCCATTCCCGGCAGCGGCTCGTGCGGGGGCATGTACACCGCCAACACGATGAGCTCCGCGTTCGAGGCGCTCGGCATGAGCCTGCCCTACTCGAGCACGATGGCCAACGTCCACGACGAGATCGTCGC
>JBDTPG010000402.1:0-2583 GCA_039932815.1 Caldimonas sp. | reverse complement strand
CCGTCCGGCTCGTCACGCGCAGGTTCTCGACCGCGGCCGCGTGGCGCTCGTGGTGATAGCTGTCGACGAGCGCCTCGCCCGCCTTGCCCGCGACGACCAACGCCAGCTTCCAGCCGAGGTTGGCGGCATCCTGGATGCCGTTGTTGCCGCCGCGCGCGCCGAACGGGCAGACGACGTGGGCCGCGTCGCCGATGAAGATCGTCCGGCCGACGCGAAAGCTGTCGAGCAGGTGGTCGCGGTACTGGTACGGGCCGATCCAGACGAACTCGAACTCGACGTCGGGGCCGAGCTGCTCGCGCAGGCGCGCGCCGGCGACCTCGGGCTTGCTGATCGATTCCGGGTCGGCGTGCTCGTCCATCTGATAGTCGAGGCGCCAGACGGCATCGGCCATCAAGTGTTGCCAGACGGCGCGGCCTTCGTTGAACGGCGCGTCGATCCAGGTCCAGCGCTCGACCGCGAACGGGGTCTTGAAGCGAACGTCGCTGATGCACCAGCGGTCGGTGTGACGCGACGGATGCGCCTCGAGGCCGAGCTCGTCGCGGATGCGGCTGTTGGCGCCGGTCGCGTCGACGAACCACTCGGCTTCCAGCGCGTAGGCCCCGGCCGGCGTCTCGACCTCGACCACCGCGCCGTCGTTGCCGTGCTCGACGCGAAGAACCCGGCTCTTCCAGCGGATCGCCTCCGGCGCGAGCTCGAGGATGCGCTCGACCAGGAACCACTCGAGGTAGAACTGCTGCAGGTTGATGAACGGAGGCTGCTCGGAGACGCTGTCGTCCTTGAGGTTGAACGAATAGATCTCGTCGGCCCCCGAGAACGTGCGCCCGACCGACCAGGTGATGCCGCGCTCGCGGATGCGGTCGTAGATGCCGAGCCGGTCGAAGAGCTCGAGGCTCTTCTGGGCATAGCAGATGCCGCGCGACGACGCGCCGCGGACGCCGACGGTGTCGTCCTCGTCGAGGACGACGACGGCAACGCCGCGCAGCGCGAGGTCGCAGGCGAGCGTCAGGCCGGCGAGCCCGGCGCCGGCGATGACGACCGGATAGCGCAGGCGCTCGCGTGCCGCGAGGTCGGGCGGCGCCACGAACGGCCAGCTCGGCAGCTCGTACGCCGGTGCGAACTTCCAGACTTCGGGTGCGCCCATGACGACCGTTATAGCGCCTCGGCGAAGGCCGCGATCTCGTCGGCGACCCTCAGTTGCAGGTCGGTGCGGCCGGCGAGGTAGTGGTCGCCGCCGACGATGTCGACGTTCCTGATGCGCGAGGCGCCGGCGCCGAGCCAGGCGTCGCGCGTGCTCGGGAAGGTGCTCTGGTCGGCGCTGTAGGTCAGGAGCAAGGCCGGCACCAACGTCCGCGCCAGGTTCTCCGGCCCGCCCGCCCGCGACGCCGACGACCACTGCGACAGGAACGCCGTCAGCGAGGTCGTGCGGCCCATTGCGTTGGCGCTGTCGTTGACCGCGCGCGCATCGCCCCAGACGCTGCCGGGGCGGCGGTCGTTGGCGTCGAGGCGCAGGTCGAGGCAGCGCGGATCGGCGTGCGTGCGGTAGACGATGAACGCCTCGTCGCGCGGCCCGCTTGGCGTCGCCCGCAGCGCCACGAGGCGCTCGCGGACGCGCTGCTCGATGCGGTCGCGACGCGTGCGCTGTGCAGCGAGGAAGCGGGCGAGGAAGGCCGGCTCGAAGCGCGGCGGCGCTGCGGGCCCGTCAGCCCAGTTCGCCATGTCGTACATGTCCAAGGCCGGGTCGAGCGAGCGGCCGTCGTGCTCGTCGACCAGCGACGGATCGATCCAGCGCAGCAGCAGATGCGAGCGTCCTTCGTGGGCGGCGCAGAGAGCGAGGCCGTCGGCCGGCGGCAGATCGGCGGCGACGATGTGCGACAGGTCGCCGTCGACCATCGTGTCGGCCGTGAAGCGCTCGGCCTGGGCCTGGTAGTAGGCGGCGAGCGCGGCGCCGCCCGAGTTGCCGATGAGGACGACGCGCTCGCAGCCGAGCGTCTCGCGCATGAACTTCACGCCGGCGCCGAGATCCTGGAGGACGCGCTCCATCAGCAGCACGGTGTCGTTGCCGGCGTAGCGCGAGTTGAGGCCGAGGCAGGTGACGCCTCGCTCGGCGAGCGGCGCGATCAGGTAGTGGCCCATGAAGTTGCTCGCCGGGTGCATGACGATGGCGCCGATGCGCCTGCCCCCGGCCGTGCCGGTGGCCGGCGATGGCACCGCGTACGCGCCGTAGATGCGCGGCCGCAGCATCTGCAGCCCGGACTGGCTCTCCATCGCCGCGCCCGGCTTGACGTCGATCGCGGCGAGGCGCAGCTCGCTCGGCTCAGGCATCCATCGCGCCCCAGTTGGAGACCTCGGCGGGCTCGGCCCCTGCGCCGGCGCGCGAGAAGCCGCTCGCCGCGCCGCCGTTGCCTGCAAGGCGCGCCTGCTTTTCCAGCGTCCACGCGGCGACGGCGGCATGCGCTTCCTGCGCATGGCGCGCCGTCGTTTCCGCGCTCGCGGTCGGCACCGTCAGCTCGAGCCGGATGCCGTTCGGGTCGAAGAAGTAGATCGACTCGATGATGTGGTGGTCGGTGATGCCCAGCACCTCGA
>JBDTPG010000401.1:0-2583 GCA_039932815.1 Caldimonas sp. | reverse complement strand
TGCCGGCGACGTCGGCGATCTCGTCGACGCACTCGATCGCGATCAGCGTCGAATCCATGTCGAACGCGACCAGCTTGAAGTCGGCCAGGCGCAGCGGCGGCGCGAAGCCGCGCGCGAAAAGGCCAGGCGCGACCTCGCGGGCTTCGTCGTCGGCGCCGGCCGCATCGCTCACGCTGCTTCCAGCAGGCGGGGCGCGCCGAGCGAGCGCAGCACGTCCCGGACGAGCTGGACGCGCTCCTTGACCTCGGCGGCGGGCCGCTCGATACGGAGCTTCTCGTTGCCGGCGAGCTTGATGTGACGGTTCTTCTGCACCAGCTCGAGGATGCGTGCCGGATCGATCGGCGCGTTCGGCGCGAAGCTGATCGTCGTCACCTTGTCGCCGGCATCGATGCGCGAGACCCCGTAGGCCTTGGCGAGGACGCGCAGCCGGTGCACGTCGAACAGCGCCTGCGCTTGTGGCGGCAGCTTGCCGAAACGGTCGGTGATCTCCTCGAGCAGGGCGTCGATCTGCTCGGCCTTGCTCGCGCTGGCGAGGCGCTTGTAGAGCGAGAGCCGGATGTGGACGTCGCCGCAGTAGGCGTCGGGCAGCAGCGCCGGCGCGTGCAGGTTGATCTCGGTCACCGCCGAGAGGGGCGCCAGCAGGTCGGGCTCGCGGCCGTTCTTCAGCGAGCGCACGGCCTCGGCGAGCATGTCGTTGTAGAGCTGGAAGCCGACCTCCATCATGTTGCCGCTCTGGTTGTCGCCGAGCACCTCGCCGGCGCCGCGGATCTCGAGGTCGTGCATGGCGAGGTAGAAGCCCGAGCCGAGCTCTTCCATCTGCTGGATCGCCTCGAGACGCTGCGCCGCCGCCTTCGACAGGCCCTCGATATCGGGGACCATCAGGTAGGCGTAGGCCTGATGGTGCGATCGGCCGACACGGCCGCGCAGCTGGTGCAGCTGGGCCAGGCCGAACTTGTCGGCGCGGCTGATGACGATGGTGTTGGCGCTCGGCACGTCGATGCCGGTCTCGATGATGGTCGAGCAGAGCAGCACGTTGTGGCGCTGGGCGACGAAGTCGCGCATCACGCGTTCGAGCTCGCGCTCCGGCATCTGGCCGTGGGCGACGGCGATGCGCGCTTCGGGAACGAGGGCCTGCAGCGTCTCGCGCCGGTGCTCGATCGTCTGCACGTCGTTGTGCAGGAAGTAGACCTGGCCGCCGCGCTTGAGCTCGCGCAGGACGGCCTCGCGGATCGTGCTCGACCCTTCGGCGCGAACGAAGGTCTTGATCGCCAGGCGCCGCTCGGGCGCGGTCGCGATCACCGAGAGGTCGCGCAATCCCTCGAGCGCCATGCCGAGGGTGCGCGGGATCGGCGTTGCCGTCAGCGTCAGCACGTCGACCTCGGCGCGCAGCGCCTTCATCTGCTCCTTGTGGCGCACGCCGAAGCGGTGCTCCTCGTCGATGACGAGCAGGCCCAGCCGCTGGAACTTGACGTCGGCCGAGAGCAGCTTGTGCGTGCCGACGACGATGTCGACGGTGCCGTCGGCGAGACCCTCGAGCGCCGCCTTCACTTCCTTCGGCGAGCGGAAGCGCGACAGCTCGGCGACCTTGATCGGCCACTTGCCGAAGCGGTCGGCGATGTTCTGGTGGTGCTGCTCGGCGAGCAGCGTCGTCGGCGCGAGGATCGCGACCTGCTTGCCGCCGGTGACGGCGACGAAGGCGGCGCGCAGCGCGACCTCGGTCTTGCCGAAGCCGACGTCGCCGCAGACCAGGCGGTCCATCGGCCGCGGCGAGACCATGTCCTGGATCACGGCGTGGATCGCGGCGTGCTGGTCCGGCGTCTCGTCGAAGCCGAAGCTGGCGGCGAACGCCTCGTAGTCGTGCGGCTGGAAGCGGAACGCGAAACCTTCGCGGGCGGCGCGCCGGGCATAGAGGTTGAGCAGCTCGGCTGCAGTGTCGCGCACCTGCTCGGCGGCCTTGCGCCTGGCCTTGTCCCACTGTCCGGAGCCGAGCTTGTGCAGCGGCGCTTCCTCGGCGCTGACGCCGGTGTAGCGCGCGATCAGGTGCAGCTGCGCGACCGGCACGTACAGCGTCGCCTTGTCGGCGTACTCGAGCTGGAGGAACTCGCCGGCCTCGGCTTCGTCGCCGCCGAGAGCGATCGTCGTCAGGCCGAGGTAGCGGCCGATGCCGTGATTGACGTGGACGACGGGATCGCCGACGTTGAGCTCGGAGAGGTCCTTGATCAGCGCGTTGACGTCGCTCGTCTGCTCCTGGCGGCGCCGCCGGCGGGCGCCCGGCGCCATCGCGAACAGCTCGGTCTCGGTGACGAACTCGATCGTGCGCGCATCGTCGCTGCCGGCGCCTTCGAGGCGCGCCGCAAAACCTTGCGCGAGCGGCGCGACGGCGATCGCGAAGCGCTCGTTGCCGCCTTCGAACTCGGCCAGCGTGGCGACGCTCGGCGGATCGATGCGGCTGTCGCGCAGCAGCTCGAGCAGGCTTTCGCGCCGGCCCTCGCTCTCGGCGACGATCAGGACGCGATGCGGCGTCGCCGCGACGTGGCTTTGCAGGCGCTTGAGCGGCTCGGGCGCGCCGCGGTCGACGCTGAG
>JBDTPG010000400.1:0-2586 GCA_039932815.1 Caldimonas sp. | reverse complement strand
TAGCGGCCGGGACGATAGACCGCGCAGCTGCCGCCGAAGCGGCGTTCGGTGCAGAGCTCCCAGACGCCGCTGAAGATGCGCACCGAGGCGGCGCGATCGTCGAAGTCGACGCGCTCGAGGTTGCCGATGTTGCGATCGAGACGGAGTCGCTCGCCGCCGAAGGCGGCTTCCGAGAACAGCTCGATCGCCGGCGGCCCGGCCGGCATCGGCGGCGGCGGCGTCATCAGCGGGGGAGGTGCCGGCGGCGCGGAAGGCGGCGCCGCGTCGGGCCCCGGGCGGATCGACGAGATCATGCGGTCGAAGCTGGCGGCGCGCAGGTCGTCGTAGCGGCCCGGACCGAAGACGCGGCAGTCGCTGCGGAAGTAGGCGTCGCGACAGGCGATCCACGTGCCGGACTCGATATAGATCGATTCGGTCAGGTCGTTGAAGTTGGCGCGTTCGAGGTTGGGCACGGCGCCGGCGATGGCAAGGCTCGTCCCGCGCAGGCCGGGCTCGCTGAACAGAACCGCGCGGCCGACCTGGGCCGGCGCCGGCGGGAGGCCTTCCGACACGACCACCGGCGCGTCGCCGACCGAGCGCAGCACGCGCGCCGACGACACCTGGCGGGCCATGCCGTAGCCGAGCTCCGGATAGCGGCCGGGCGGGTAGGCGCGACAAGAGCCGCCGTACTCGACGTCCGAGCAGAGTTCCCAGGTGCCGCGGGTGACGACGACGCTCACGGCGCGATCGGCGAAGCCGCTGCGCGCCAGCGTTTCGGCATCGCCATCGAGGCGGATCGATCTGCCGCCGAAGCCGGGCTGGTCGAACAGTTCAATCTCGCCGCGGCCGTAGTCGTTGTAGCTGCCGCGCCGGTCGCCGTAGCTGCCGGTCTCGCGCGCCGAGCTGAAGCGATCGTTGAGGCGCTTGTCGATGGTCGGATACTCGCCCGGCATGAAGGTGACGCAGGTGCCCTTGAATTCCGCATCGGTGCAGAGCTCCCAGCGCCCGGACGTCACGACCAGGCTCGAGACCCGGTCGTTGAAACCGGTGCTCGCGAAGTTGGGCGTGTAGCCGCGCAGCGTCATCTGCGCGCCGCCGAAGTTGTCGTGCTCGTAGAGGGTGAGTTCGGCAGCGCGCGCGGCCGTGGCCACGCCGAGGCCTAGCGCACCGCAGAGCGCCGCGCGGCGCAGGAAAGCTGCATTGCCCATGACTGGTCTCCTTTTGCCCGCGAGTCTCGGCGCGCGCCGGCCGCCGCGCCATCGGAAACCGGCGCGACGCGAGGGTGGGTGAGCGCGCCGCGCCGGCGTGGGCGCGCTCCTACCGTCGGCGCGGCGCCTGCTACGCTCGCCGCATGACTTCGACGCCTCCGCCTTCGAGCCGTCGATGAGTACGGCCGACGTCGACTGCCTGTGCCTCGCCGGCCCCACGGCCTCCGGCAAGAGCGCGACCGCGCTGGCGATCGCTGCCGCGTTCGCACCCCGTCGCGCCGTCGAGATCGTCAGCGTCGACTCGGCCCTCGTCTACCGCGGCATGGACATCGGCACCGCCAAGCCGGGTGCGGCCGAGCGCGCCGCGGCGCCGCACCACCTGATCGACGTCGTCGATCCCGCCGAGCGCTATTCGGCGGCACGCTTCGTCGCCGATGCGAGCGCCGCGGTCGCCGCGATCCGCGCGCGCGGCGCCATCCCGTTGCTCGTCGGCGGCACGATGCTCTACTTCAAGGCCTTGTTCGACGGCCTCGACGTGCTGCCCGAGGCCGACGCCGGCGTTCGCGCCGACCTCGACGCGCGGGCAGCGCGATCCGGCTGGCCGGCACTCCACGCCGAGCTCGCCACGCTCGACCCGACGACGGCGGCGCGACTCGCGCCCAACGACAGCCAGCGCATCCAGCGTGCCCTCGAAGTGCATCGCGTCAGCGGCCGGCCGCTCTCGGCCTGGCACACCGCGCCCGACGGCCGCACCCCGCCGCTGATCGCGCTCGAGCCGAATGACCGCGCCTGGCTGCACGAACGCATCGCCGCGCGTTTCGCGGCGATGCTCGACGCCGGCTTCATCGACGAAGTGCGCCGCCTTCGCGCGCGCGGCGACCTGCATCCCGCATTGCCCTCGATGCGTGCCGTCGGCTACCGCCAGGCGTGGCAGGCACTCGACGACGGTGACCTCGGCGCGCTCACCGCGCGGACGACGGCGGCGACGCGACAGCTCGCCAAGCGGCAGCTGACCTGGCTGCGCTCGATGCCGTGGCGGCAGGTCGTCGCCTGCGACGCCGCCGATGCCGTCGAGCACGTCGTCCATCTCGCGCGACGCCATCTCGAGGAAGGCCGACTTGGCTGACTCCGTTCTCGCGGTCGCGGGGCTCGCGAAGCGCTACGGCGCCAGCACCGTCTTCGAAGGCGTCGATCTCGTCCTCGGCGCAGGCGAGTTCGTCGCCGTCGTCGGCGAATCCGGCGTCGGCAAGTCGACCCTCCTCAACTGCGCCGCGGGCCTCGACACCATCGATGCCGGCATCGTTCGCGTCGACGGCACCGACATCCACGCGCTCGCCGAATCGGCGCAAGCCGTGTTCCGGCGCCATCACCTCGGCTTCGTCTTCCAGGCGTTCCACGT
>JBDTPG010000399.1:0-2596 GCA_039932815.1 Caldimonas sp. | reverse complement strand
CGGCTCGCCGTCGTCGCCGTCGTCGCCGGCACGGTGTTCTCGGCGATCTCGGGATCGACGATCGCCACGACGGCGATGCTCGGCTCGCTGATGGTGCCGGTGATGCTGGCGCGCGGCTATCACCCGACGCTGGCGACCGGCCCGGTGATGGCGATCGGCGCCGTCGACATGCTGATCCCGCCCTCGGCGCTGACCGTGCTGCTCGGCTCGCTCTCCGGCATCTCGATCTCGAAGCTGCTGATCGGCGGCGTCGTTCCCGGCCTGATCCTCGCGCTCGCCTTCGTCGCCTGGATCATCGTCCGCGTGCGCATGAAGCCGAGCCTGGCGCCGAACGCGCCGCTGCACCGCTACCCCGGCTTCGCGCGCTTCAAGCCGTTCCTGCTCTACGTGCTGCCGCTGGTGTCGATCTTCGCCGTCGTCGTCGGCGCGATGGCCGCCGGCTGGGGCACGCCGACCGAATCGGCCGCCGTCGGCGCGCTCGCGACGATCGTCTTCGCGATGGCGTACCGCGCCCTCTCGTGGCGCATCCTGCTCGCCTCGCTGAAGGGCACGGTCGCGATCTCGGCGATGATTCTCTTCATCATCGTCGGCGCGACGACGTTCGCGCAGATCCTGTCGTTCTCGGGCGCGTCGAACGGCCTGTCGCAGGCGATCACCGGCGCCGGCCTCGCACCGTGGGCGGTGATCGCGGCGATGATGCTGATGCTGATCTTCCTCGGCATCTTCGTCGACCAGGTCAGCATGATGATGATCACGCTGCCGATCTTCATGCCCGTGGTCCAGGCGCTCGGCGTCGACCTCGTCTGGTTCGGCGTGCTCTTCCTCATCTGCATGCAGATGGGGCTGTTGCTGCCGCCGCACGGCCTCCTGCTGATGACGATGAAGGGTGTCGCACCGCCGTCGGTGACGATGCTCGACATCTTCCGCGCAGTGGTTCCGTTTCTCGTCATGAGCGTGCTGCTGCTCGCGCTCGTCTTCCTCGTCCCGGCGGTGGCCACCTGGCTGCCGGCGCTGATCGGCTGAGATGACGCCCGTGAAGAGCCGGCGCGCATTCCTCGGCATCGCTGCCGCGGGCGTCGCCGTCATGCCGATTGGCGCGCGTGGCCAGTCTTCTGGCCGGGTCTACCGCGTCGGCATCCTCGAGACCTTGCCGCCGGAACGCAATGCGGCCAACCTCGCCGCCTTGCGCAAGGGTCTGCGCGATCTGGGCTATGTCGAGGGCAAGAACCTCGTCATCGAATACCGCTCCGCCGACGGCCGCGCCGAAAGCTTCCCTGCGCTCGCCGCCGAACTGATCGGCCTCAAGGTCGACGTCATCGTGACACGGGGCACACCGGCCGCGCTGGCGGCCAAGGGGGCGACCACGACGGTCCCGCTGCTGATGGCGACGATGGGCGACCCCCGCGGCACGGTCGCGAGCTTGCGCCGGCCGGGAGGAAACATGACCGGCTTGACCACCTTCAGCACCGAGCTGATCGGCAAACGGATCGAACTGTTGAGGGAGCTCGTGCCGGGCTTGTCGCGGCTCGGTTTGCTGCACAACCTGGGCAACCCGGTCGCCGCGCAGGATTGGGACGAGACGAGGAAGGCAGCGCGCGCCCTCGGCATGAGCGCCGAGCTGCTCGACGCGCGAAGCGAAGGCGACATCGTTCGCTTCTTCGAGCCCTCCGCCCCGCGAAATGTCGACGGTCTCCTCGTCGGCGCCGACGGCCTCACGCAGATGCATCAACAGCGAATCGTCGACCTGATCGCGCGCGGCCGGCTGCCCGCCGCGTACCCGGCGCGCGAGTTCGTCGAACTGGGCGGGCTGATCGCGTATGCGATCCGCTACCCGGAGCTCTACCTCCGTTTCGCAAGCTTCATCGACAAGATCCTGAGAGGCGCGAAGCCGTCCGAACTTCCCGTCGAGCAGCCCACCAAGTTCGAGCTGGTGGTCAACCTGAAGACCGCCAAGGCACTCGGGCTGAACGTTCCTCGATCGATCCTGCTGCGCGCCGATGAGGTGATCGAGTAGGGCCTCGCCCGTCGCGGCCGGGCGGCGCCGAAGCCGGGCCGCTTCGCCCGCTCAGATCGTCATGCCGCCATCGACGCAAAACGCCTGCCCGGTCGCGAACCTCGATTCGTCGCTCGCCAGGTAGACGACCATCGGCGCGATCTCCTCGGCCTGGGCGAGCCGTCCCATCGGCTGGCGGTCGACGAAGGCCTGCCGCGCCGCGACCGGATCGGCGTAGGCGTCGATGCGCCCGGCCAGAGAAGGCGTGTCGACCGTGCCGGGGCAAAGCGCATTGCAACGGATGCCCTGCTTGATGTAGTCGGCCGCGACGCTCTTGGTCAGGCCGATCACCGCCGCTTTCGTGAGACCGTAGACGCAGCGGTTGGGGAGCCCCTTGATGCTCGAGGCGATGCTCGCCATGTTGACGATGCTGCCGCTGCCGGCGGCCAGCATGCCAGGCAGCGCCGCCTGGATCGCCCACAGCTGCGAGCGAACGTTGAGGGCGAAGGCGAGCTCGAGGTCGGCGTCGCTGGCGTCGAGCGCGCTGCCGTTGTGGACGATGCCGGCGCAGTTGAACAGCACGTCGAGGCGTGGCAGCGTCGC
>JBDTPG010000398.1:0-2631 GCA_039932815.1 Caldimonas sp. | reverse complement strand
TCGATCGTCGCCAGCGTCGCGTGGCAGCGCTCGCCGAGGATCTCCTGGTAGCGCGGGTTGACCGGAACGATCCGGTAGCCGTGCTCCTGCATGTACTTGGCGGCGAAGTAGCTCGGCCGATGCCATTCGGCCGACAGGCCGACGACGGCAATCGTCCGGCTCGTGCGCAGGATGCGGCGGAGGGTCGCGATGTCGTCGGCCATGGAGCGCGCCGCGGCGCGCTCGCACCGCGGTCGCGCCGACCTTACCCGAAAGGCGATCGGCGGGTCAAAGCGACGCGGTCGCGGCTTCGCGCTGATTGTCGAGCGCGGCCTCGGCGACGTCGGGCCAGGACGACATCGGCACGGTCGGCACGTCGTCGTCGACGTCTCCCCCATGGCCGCGGCGCCAGTCGTCATGGGCCCGGCCGGCCGCCACCTCGCGGTGCAGGACGGCAAGCGCCGAACGGCTCGACAGCAGGCGCAGGCCGTCTTCGGCGGCAAGGGCGTCGAGTCCGTCGCGCAACGCTCGTTCAACCCTCGCGGCCTCGGCCCCGGCCTTCGCCGCGAACGGTCGTGGGCGCGACGGCAGCGCGGCAGCGACGTGCTTCTGCACGCTCCGATCGACCACCGCGGAGTGCAGCGTCGCCAACGACGCGGCGACCGCCTCGCCGGCGCTGCGCGCTTCGCGCAGGACATGCGGCTCGCTGCTCTCTTCCGGCGTCAGCATCAGGCCGCGGCGGCGCAGGGCGCGGCCGATCCTCACCCGGCTGGTGTAGACCGAGAGCGGAATCGCGGCCAGCAGGCCGGCGAGGATGGGCGACAGCCACCACGGGAACGCCGCGCTGGTGGCGACGATCGCGGCGATCCAGACGATGGCGAGCAGCGTGTGGACGCCGTGGCGCGCGGCCGCCTCGCGCCACGGCGTCGAGGCGTCGTCGCGCGGCGGCGACTTCCAGTCGAGGCGCCAGCCGGTGAGCGCGGCGAGAACGAACTGGGTGTGAAAGAGCATGCGCACCGGCGCGAGCAGGAGCGAGTGGAAGAACTCGATCACCGCGCTCGCGACAAGGCGCGCCGCGCCGCCGAAGCGGCGCGCTTCGCCGCGTGCGATCAGGGCAACCAGCGAGAGCACCTTCGGCGCCAGCAACAGCACCGCGGTGAGGCCGAACAGCGTCAGCATCAGGGCGACGTTGGCCGTCGGCCAGACCGGGAACAGCTGGTAAGGCTCGTGGAAGTACGTCGGGTCGTTGCCCGCGGTCTGCGCGAACAGCAGCGTCGACAGCAGCAGGAAAGCGAGCCAGAGCGGCGACGAGGCATAAGCCAGGACGCCGGTCAGGAAGGCGGTTCGATGGACCGCGTGCAGGCGCGGCTCGAACATCAGGCGCGAGTTCTGCAGGTTGCCGTGGCACCAGCGGCGATCGCGCTGCAATTCGGCGAGCAGGTTCGGCGGCACCTGCTCGTAGCTGCCGTCGAGCTCGTCGGCGACCCAGACCTTCCAGCCGGCCCGGCGCATCAGCGCCGCCTCGACGAAGTCGTGCGACATCACTTCGCCCGAGAGCGGCCCCTGGCCGGGCAGCGGCGCGAGCGCGCAATGCGCGGTGAAAGGCGCCATGCGCAGGATCGCGTTGTGGCCCCAGTAGTGCGATTCGCCGAGCTGCCAGAAGCGCATGCCGGCGGTGAAGAGCGGCCCGTAGGCGCGCGCCGAGAACTGCTGGATGCGCCCGTGCAGCGTCTCGTGGCCGACCGCGCGCGGGGCGGTCTGGATGATGCCGGCGTCGCCATGCGCCTCCATCAGGCGCACCAGCGTGGTCAGGCACTCGCCGGTCATGACGCTGTCGGCGTCGAGGACGACGAGATAGCGATAGGCGGCGCCCCAGCGACGGCAGAAGTCGGCGACGTTGCCGGCCTTGCGCTTGACGCGGCGCTGGCGCCAGCGGTAGTGGACGCGCAGCGCCGGGCTCTCGCCGGCGCTGTCGGCGGCGATGCGGCCGGCAAGACTGCTCCACGCGGCCTGTTCGGCGGCACGGATGTCGGGATCCGAGGTGTCGCTCAACAGGTAGACATCGAAGTTCTCGGATTCGCCGGTCGAGATCAGCGAATCGACGGTTGCGGCGAGACCGCCGAACACGGTCGGCACGTGCTCGTTGCAGATCGGCATGACGATCGCGGTCCGCGCGGAGGGATCGAGCGGGCGCACCGGCTGGCTGGCGAGGCCGCTCATCAGCGGGCTGCGGCCGCGACCGAAGAGCAGGACGCCGGCGCCCATCACGCCGGTCCAGAAGCCGGCCGAGATCCAGGCGAACAGGATGCCGAAGAGGACCAGCAGGCCGCGCTCGGCGAGAGCGGCGCCGCGCTCAGGCAGGATTTCGGCCATCGCCTGGGTTCCGACATAGGCGCCGAGGAGGACGAGGACGAGCAGGACCAGGCGGCGCAGCATCAGCGGCCGGGCATCGCTCGCGCGCCGCTTGGGAACGCGCGGCAGGCGGCCGAGCGCACGGCGCAGCGGCCGCCGCCAGGGCGAGCCGGCCCAGGGCACGGCCGGCATCGAGCCCCGCGCCAGGGGCGGGTGCGGCACCGGCGCCGTCATGGCTTGTCCGGCTCGGCGGGAAGGATGTAGCTCCATGTCTCGGTCAACATCGCTTGCTTTTGCTTC
>JBDTPG010000397.1:0-2649 GCA_039932815.1 Caldimonas sp. | reverse complement strand
GAGCACGTCGCCAAGCAGTTCGTCGAGGTGCTGATCGCGCCGAAATACAGCGCCGAGGCGCTCGCCGTGTTCGCCGCCAAGAAGAACACGCGCGTCCTGCAGATCGACCTTCCCGCGCCGGGCGCGGGCCGCAACGCGCACGACCTGAAACGCGTCGGCTCGGGGCTCCTGATCCAGACCGCCGACAACCACGACATCGGCGCCGGCGACCTCAAGGTCGTGACGACCCGAAAGCCGACGCCGGCGCAGACCCGGGACCTTCTCTTCGCCTGGACGGTCGCGCGCTTCGTCAAGAGCAACGCGATCGTCTTCTGCGCCGACGGCATGACGCTCGGCGTCGGCGCCGGCCAGATGAGCCGGATCGACTCGGCGAAGATCGCGTCGATCAAGGCCGCGGCGGCGGAACTCTCGCTCGCCGGCTCGGCGGTCGCGAGCGACGCATTCTTTCCGTTCCGCGACGGGCTCGACGTCGTCATCGACGCCGGCGCCTCTTGCGTCATCCAGCCGGGCGGCTCGATGCGAGACGACGAGGTGATCGCCGCGGCCGACGAGCGCGGCATCGCCATGGTGTTCACCGGCGTCCGCCACTTCCGGCATTGAACCTTCCCGAAGCAGCCGGACTGGCGCTCGCGTTCATCGCCCGCCTCGTCACCGGCGCGCAAGGGCACTGGCACGGCTCGACGCCGAAGGCCGAGCAGCGGATCTACTTCGCCAATCACCAGAGCCACTTCGACTGGGTGCTGATCTGGGCCGCGCTGCCGCGCGACCTGCGCGCGGTGACGCGGCCGATCGCGGCGCGCGACTACTGGACCGCGAGCCCGCTCAAGCACTGGATCACGCGCGAGATCTTCAACGCCGTCTACGTCAGCCGGCAGCGCGCCAAGGACGGGGCGGGCGAGGACGAGGATCCACTCGAGCCGCTGATGGAAGCGCTCCGCAACGGCGACTCGCTGGTCATCTTCCCGGAGGGAACGCGCGGGAACGCCGCCGATCCGGCGCCGTTCAAGTCGGGCCTGTTCGCGCTCGCCGAAGCCTTCCCCGACGTGCAGCTGATTCCCGCCTGGATCGACAACGTCCAGCGCGTCATGCCCAAGGGCGAGGTCGTTCCGGTGCCGATCCTGTGCACGGTCGTCTTCGGCGCGCCGATCGCGCTCCGCCTCGGCGAGGAGCGGCGCGCCTTTCTCGATCGCGCCCGCGCCGCCGTGATGGCGCTGCGCGCCGTCGCCTGATGGGACAGCTTCGCGTCCTGACCGTCACCCAGCAGGTCGGCCTGCTGTTCGTCGTCCTGTTCGGCCTGCTCGCCCTGGTCACGCTGATCTCCTTCGCCAAGTCGCTGCGCGATCTGACTCCCGAGCAGGCGGCGGTGCGCGAGCGCGTCGCGCGCGAGCTGCGCGCGCTCTGGCTGAGCGCGCTCCTGTTCTGGGTCGCCTGGGCGTCGGGGCCGCTCGGCTCGACGCTGCTGTTCGGCTTCGTCTCCTTCGTCGCGCTGCGCGAGTTCGTGACGCTGACGCACACCCGGCGCGCCGACCACCGCGCCCTGCTGCTCGCCTTCTTCGTGATCCTGCCGCTGCAGTACGTGCTCGTCGGCATGCGCCTCATCAACGCGTTCACGGTCTTCATCCCGGTCTACCTGTTCTTCGCCATCCCGGTCATCAGCGCCCTCGCCAACGACCCGTTCCGCTTTCTCGAGAGAACCGCGAAGATCCAGTGGGGCATCACGGTCACGGTGTACGGCATGAGCCACGCGCCGGCGCTGCTGCTGCTCGACCTGCCGGGCTACCGCGAGCGCGGCGCCTTTCTCGTGCTGTTTCTCGTCCTCGTCGTCGTCGCTGCCCAGCTCGGCCAGGAATACGCGAGCCGGCGGCTGCGGCGCAGGCCAGTGGCGCGCGCGATCAGCCGGTCGTTCTCGTGGCGCGCGTTCGGCGCCGGCGCCGGCGCCGCGGCAGTGGTCGGCGTGCTGCTCTACTGGGTGACGCCGTTCAAGCCGCTCGCGGCGCTGGCGATGGGCGCGATCGCGGGCGCGGCCGGCACGCTCGGCGCGTTCGTCATGAACGCGCTCAAACGCGACGCCGGCGTCCGCAATTTCCGGGGCGGCTCGTCGGTCACCGGCGCCGTCGGCCTGCTCGACCGCGTTGCGCCGCTCTGCTTCGCGGCGCCGGTCTTCTTCCACTCGGTGCGCGGCTATTTCGGCATCTGAGCCCGCCGACCTGGCCGTGACGGCCTTCGCTTCGGTTCCAATGGCGGCATGCGCGTTCTCGGGATCGATCCCGGCCTTCGGACCACCGGCTTCGGCGTCGTCGAATGCGAAGGCGGGCGCCTGCGCTACGTCGCGAGCGGGACGATCCGCACCGCGACGGTCGCCCTGCCCGACCTGCCCGGTCGCCTGAAGGTCATCTTCGACGGCGTGCGCGAGATCGCCGAGCGCTACGCGCCGACCTGCGCCTCGGTCGAGATCGTCTTCGTCAACGTCAATCCGCAGGCGACTCTGCTGCTTGGCCAGGCGCGCGGCGCGGCCTTGTCGGCGCTGGTGTCTCACGAGCTCGCCGTCGCGGAGTACACGGCGTTGCAGATGAAGCGCGCCATCGTCGGGCACGGCCAGGCGAAGAAGGAACAGGTGCAACAGATGGTGATGCGCCTGCTCGCCCTGCC
>JBDTPG010000396.1:0-2656 GCA_039932815.1 Caldimonas sp. | reverse complement strand
TTCGCGGCGATCGCGATCTGGCGCTTCGACTGGGAAGAGCCGCGCAGCTGACACGTCGGCACCCGGCGCCCGCCGGAGACGGACGAGAAAACGCCGCTGCAGGTCGCCCTGCAGCGGCGTGAGTGCGGATCCCGAGCTCGCTCAGGGCATGCGGATCGCCTGCATCGACGGCGCCCAAGGCGCCCCCTGGACCGCGCCCGATAGGTCGACACGAACCAGGAACAGCGGGAAGTTCACGTTGAAGCCGTGGAAGCTGGCCTGGGTGTCGGCCAGCACGTAGCCGAAGTTGCGCGCCGGATCGATCGTCACCGAGTTCGGGTCGCCGCGCATGCCGATCTGCGTCGCCGTGCCGCTGATCACCGGCTTGGGCAGGATCGCTGCCGCGATCGTGAAGGCATTGGCCGCCGTCGCCGCGCCGGTGATGGGCGCCGTCGGCATCTGGACGAGGCGCAGGTTGTGGCCGAATTCGTCCGCGACCAGCCCCTGGTGCGTCAGCACGTTGACCGCGACCTGGCCGCCCGGGCCCTCGCCCACCGGCGCCGTCGTGCCGAGGCCGGGAACGTCGAGCGTCGGCGCCGCGCCGGTGCCGGTCGCCGGCAGCTCGTTCATGTTGATCACGAACGCCTTGTCCTGGAACTCGGGCGTGATGATCATCATGCCGGTGAGCGTGTCGAAGGCGACGCCGTCGGTGGTGCCGAGGCTCGCCGAGTAGACCCGCTGGGTCATGGGCGTGACCGTCGAGTCGACCGTCTTCATCGATCCGTCGGACGACACGAAGATCACGCCAGTCTCGGAGTTGAGCGAGAACGAGTCCGTGCCGCCGACGTTGATGACCGACGCAGCGCTCCAGGTCGGCGTGGCCGTCGAGATGTCGAGCAGGCCGATCGTGCTCGTTCCCGCGACGACGACGTGGTTGCGCTTGCCGTCGACGATGACGCCGCCGAACGAGCCGTTGAAGCTCAGGCCCGTCGCCGGGATGCTGAACTCGACCGTGTTGTCGGAGGACTTGATCACGTGCACGACGATGCTCGAGCCGTTCGCCGCGAGCACGTAGACGCGCCCGTTGTCGGCGAAGAAGTTCGAGGCGATTGCCGTCGAGGTGCCGGGCAGCGACACCAGCGTGATGACCGGGTTGGCGACGCCGACGTTCAGGTCGATGACCGCGATCTGGCCGTTGCCGTTCGCGTCGTGGGTGTAGATCGGCACGTAGCCGACGTTGTGGATGGTGTCGATCGCGATCAGGCCCTGGCTCGGCAGCGTCTTGATCGCCGCCGGCGCCGCAGCGCCGCCGATGATGTTCGCCTTCACCGTGTCGATGATGGTGCGGTTGCCGGCGAGGTCCATCGCCAGGCCCTGGGTCGTGTTGGCGAACTCCGTGAGGGCCGTGACGACGTCGGCGGTGCCGGCGCCGATCGGCAGGTTGACGGCGACGCCGCCGCAGGTGTAGGTGACCGTCACGACGCCGCCGGTCGCGTTGATGGCCTTGCCGTCGAAGATCTTGTCGCCGATGTCGCTGAGCAGCGCGCGCAGCACTTCGTGGCGATCACCGCCGCAGCGCGCGAGGTAGTCGGCGATCAGCTGCGAATACGCGCCGAGGACGGCGCCGAGCTTGTACTGGTCAGGGTGCAACGTTGCTTCCGTCTTGTCGAAGAGCGGGTTCAGCGAATCGACTGGCGTGGCGACGTTGTAGACCGACTTGACGAGATCGTTGGCCGCCGTCAGTGCCGCCGTGAAGTCGGCGCCGGTCGGCGCGGGATTGAGCTGGAGCTGGGCCTTGACGATCTCGTCGACGAAGCTGCTCATCGGCGTGACGAAGACCTGGGCTGCCGCGCCGCCGACGAGGGCGCACAGCGTCAAGGTGTTGGTCTGGGTGGCGTTGGTCGCCTCGTCGAGGTAGGTGCCGCCGGCGACGCAGATCCGCGCCGGGCCGGTGATCGAATTGCTGAACGCGAAGCCGGTCGCCGTCGTGGTGACCGTCTCGACCGCGGCGCCGTTGTTGGTGCCGTTCGGATTGACGTTGAACAGGCTCGCCGTCGCGCCGACGATCGGCCCGAGGTACGCGTTGCCCGTCACGCCACCGCCGGCGGCGGGAGGCGTCACCGGGGCCGATCCGTTGTAGTCGTCGCCGCCGCACGAAACGAGCGTGACGAGAGCCACGGCGCTGACGAGGGCCGTGGCCCGGCGCAGCGTCGACGAGGCCGCGTGTGGTTGCGAAGCGAACATGGTGGAACTCCTTCTGTGAGGCGTGGATTGGACGGCCTCGGGTGCGCACCCACAACCCCTTCAAACGGGGGGTGATCCCTTGCTTTGATGAGGCGCGTCGGGAACGCGAGCTGATCTGTTACTCGAACTCGACGAGCTCGGCGCCTTCAGCGACCTGGTCGCCCGGTGCATAGCGAAAACCCTTGAGCGTGCCGGCGCGAGGTGCACTGATGGTGTGCTCCATCTTCATCGCCTCGAGCACGAGCAGCGGTGCGCCCTTGTCGACCACCGCTCCGGGTCGGGCGAGCAAGGCGATGACCTTGCCCGGCATCGGTGCGAGCAGCCCCGCGCCCTCTTCGTCGTGCTCGGCGCCGGCGATGCCGAGCAGGTCGACGACGTTCACCATGTAGGCGTGACCGGCGACGAAGACATGGCGTCGCTCGCCCTGGGCGAC
>JBDTPG010000395.1:0-2660 GCA_039932815.1 Caldimonas sp. | reverse complement strand
TCACCTACGGCCGCGCCGATGGCCGGCGCGTGCTCGACGACCTGAACCTCGTCATTCGCCCCGGCGAGCGCGTCGGCCTCGTCGGCCGCTCGGGCGCCGGCAAGTCGACGCTCGTCAACCTGCTGCTGCGCTTTCACGAGGTGGAGCAGGGCTCGATCCGCATCGACGGCCAGGACATCGGCCACGCGACGCAGGAGAGCCTGCGCGCGGCCATCGGCATGGTCACGCAGGACACGTCGCTGCTGCACCGCTCGATCGCCGCCAACATCGCCTACGGCCGGCCGAACGCCGCGCCGGCCGAGATCGAGGCGGCGGCGCGGCAGGCGCAGGCGCACGACTTCATCGTCGATCTCGTCGACTGGACCGAGCGCACGGGCTACGACGCGCACGTCGGCGAGCGCGGCGTCAAGCTCTCGGGCGGCCAGCGCCAGCGCATCGCGCTCGCGCGCGTGATCCTGAAAGACGCGCCGATCCTGATCCTCGACGAGGCCACGTCTGCCCTCGACAGCGAGGTCGAGCTCGCGATCCAGGACCAGCTCGCGTCGCTGATGCGGGGCAAGACCGTGATCGCGATCGCCCATCGCCTCTCGACGATCGCGCGCATGGACCGGCTCGTCGTCCTCGAGCAGGGCGCAATCGTCGAGCAGGGAACGCACGACGAGCTGCTGCGCCTCGGCGGCCACTACGCGCTGCTGTGGAAGCACCAGTCGGGCGGCTTCCTCGCCGACCAGGGGCTCGGCGAGGGGTTGCCGGGGCACGTGCGCGTCGACGGCGACGACGAGGCGGCCACGGGCGCGGGCGAAGAGACCACCGAGGACGAAACGCGACCCGCCTGAGATCGACGCGAAGCCCTGCGGTGAACCGGACGCGAGAGTCAGCGATGTGCCGTGCCGGTCCCTCATGCCCAGGCCGCGCGCAGCAGCGCGGCCGGGTTGCTCGTGCCTGAGCTGACACCGCCGACGGGGCCCCAATCGGGGTCGAAGCGGCTGGCGATGAAGGCGGCCGACGCATCGGCGCTGGCGTGGCGAAGCATCAGGCAGGCCTGGCTGACGAGCGCGAGGCGCTGCGTGAAGCGTCGGGCTTCGCGCTCCAGCGCGTCGGCCGGCCGGGCGACGGCGGCGCGCAGCTTGTCCAGTTGCGACAGCACGGCCGGGGCTTGCCCGGCCGCGTCTTGCAGTTGGTCGAACACCAGGCGGGCATCGCCGGGGTTGCGCGAAATCGCGCGCAGCAGGTCGAGGCACATCACGTTGCCCGAGCCCTCCCAGATCGAATTGACCGGGGCCTCGCGGTACAAGCGCCCCATGGGGCCGGTCTCCACATAGCCGTTGCCGCCGAACACTTCCATGGCCTCTCCGGCCAGAGCCACGGCGCGTTTGCAGTTCCAGAACTTGGCCACCGGCGTCATCACGCGACGCCAGGCGATGTCCATCGCGGTGGCGGAGCCGAAGCGCGCGGCCAGGTCCATCGCCAGCAGGGTGGCGGCCTCGGATTCGAGCGCCATGTCGGCCAGCAGCTCGGTCATCGCCGGCTGGTCGGCCAGCGCCTTGCCGAAGGCGTAGCGGTTGCGCGTGTAATGCAGCGCCTGCGCGAACGCCTGGCGCAGGAAGCCGGCACTGGACAGCGCGCAGTCGAGCCGGGTGTAGGTGGCCATCTCGATGATGGTCGAGATGCCGCGGCCCTCCTCTCCCACCAGCACGCCAGAGGCGTCCTTGAACTCCACCTCGCAGCTGCTGTTGGAGCGGTTGCCCACCTTGTCCTTCAGGCGTTGGATGTGAACGGCGTTCTTGCCGCCGTCCGGCCGCCAGCGCGGCACGAAGAAGCAGGTCGAGCCGAGCTCGTCGGTCTTGGCGAGCACCAGGTGGCCATCGCACATCGGCGCCGAGAAGAACCACTTGTGGCCGGTGAGAAGGTATTCGGGACCCCACGCCGTTTCGCCGGCGCGCACGGCGCGCGTGGTGTTGGTGCGCAGGTCGCTGCCGCCCTGCTTCTCGGTCATGCCCATGCCGACAGTCATGGAGCGCTTCTGCGCCAGCGGTACATCGCGCGCGTCATGTTCCATCGAAGCCAACAGCGGCGCCGTGGCGGCGTACAGAGGTGCATTCAGGCGCATCAGCGGGATGCAGGCCTTGGTCATCGTGGTCGGGCAGGTCGAGCCCGACTCGATCTGGCTGTGCATGTACAGCGACGCGGCGTGGGCCGACCAGGCCGAGGGTCGATCGTCGAAGAACGGCAGGTTGGCGATGCCGTTGCGCCGGGCGATCGACATCATGGCGTGCCAGGCCGGATGGAACCTCACCTGATCGATGCGCTCGCCCGCGGGCGAATGGGTGTGCAGCTCGGGCTCGAAGCGGTTGGCGTCCTCGGCGGCGCGCAAGGTCGCCTCGGCGCCGTACTCGGCGCCCTGGCGCACCAGCTCGGCATCGCGCCATTGCGCGCTGCCGCGCTCGACTGCGCGGCGCAGCACTGGATCGCTGGTGTAGACGTTGTAGTCGCTGAGCTCGGGAACCTGGTTGTCGGGATGGATGCCGATCATGGCGCTTCCTGCGTGGACAAACCGATCGAACGTAGATTCAACAGCCATTCTGCGCTTCGCTGAAGCGCAGGAAGCCGCGCGGGCATGGGCGAAAAATGGAGCGCGAGGTGCACGCGCCCAGCACTAG
>JBDTPG010000394.1:0-2661 GCA_039932815.1 Caldimonas sp. | reverse complement strand
CCTCAACCTCGAGGACGATCTCGAGACGCTGCTCATGATCCCCGACCGCTCGCCGCGGGTCATCGCCGATGTCATGGAGCGCATGCGCCCCGATCCGGTGATGGGCGCGCTGCGTTAGGCGCCGGCCGGCCGCAAGCCCGCGGCCTGCCTTTCAGGTGCGATTGAGGCGGTCGGTGCGAGGCTGACCAAGCGTTCCGGCGAGCAGGAAGACGCTCACCGCCAGCGACGCGAAGAGCAGCCAGGCCGCGTCTTCCTGCGAACTCGCGCCGGGCTGAAGCAACAGCTCCAGGGCGATCGCGGCGATGCCGACGGTCAGGCCCGCAGTCACGAAGCGGCGCAGCGCCGGCCGGCGCACGAGATGCTGTCCGGTGAAGACGACACGCATCCACGCCGCCGTGAAGCCGAGACCGAGCGCGATCGAGATCAGCGCCCAGAGCCCGCCGACGTGGTGCAGCGGCACGCCGGCCAGCGCGGCGTCGTCCGGCGCCCCGAGGATGACGAGGATGGGGACCAGGAAGACGAGCGCCGAGGGCATGACCAGCATCGCCGCCGCGCAAAGCCTCACGCCGAGGTTGTCGGCGAGCAGGCTGGCTCGATAGAGTGCGATCTTGGTCAGGGGCATCGAAGATCCCGTTCCGCTTCGCCACGATCATGCGATGTTTCGCGCCGTCGTGGCGATGCCGGTCGGCACCCGGACGATCGCAGTTGCGCCGAAGTTCACGGCGGCGCGAGAAGCCGCGAAAGCCGGCGCATGGCCGCTCAACCCTCGGCGAAGCCGCCGAGGCGACCGGAGGCGCGTTCCCGCCGCGCTGTCTAGAATCCATCGGGTCGTTGCGCCGAGCATCGGTCGACGCGACGGCCCGCTTCGCCGGCATGGATGACGCAACGACACAGCCCCCCTCGAACGCTGCAAGCGCCTACGGCGCGGTCGCCGTCGTCCTTCACTGGCTCGTTGCCGTGCTGATCGGCGCCGCGTTCTTGCTCGGCTTGTCGATGGTCGACCTGCCGTTCTCGCCGCAGCGCTTTCGCTTCTTCAACTGGCACAAGTGGCTCGGCATCGCGGTGCTGATGCTGTCGGCGGCGCGCCTCTTGTGGCGCGCGACCGGGCACCCGGCGCCCGCCGTTCCTGCCGGCATGCCGCCCTGGCAGATCGCCGCCTATCGCGGCACGCACCTGGCCTTCTACGGCCTCTTCTTCGTTGTGCCGCTGATCGGCTGGGCCTACACCTCGGCGGTGGGGGTTCCGGTCGTCTTTCTCGGCTGGTTGCCGCTGCCCGATTTCGTTCCTCGCGACAAGGCGCTTGGCGAAGACGTGCTGAAGCCGCTGCACGCCATCGCTTCCTACCTGCTCGCCGCGCTCGTCGTCGTCCATGTCGCTGCGGCGTTCAAGCATCACTACATCGAGCGCGACGGCCTGCTCGTTCGCATGTGGCCGTGGTGGCCGAGCCGGAGGCCGACATGAAGCCGCTCGTTCGCGCGCTGTTGTCGCTGGCGCCCGTGCTGCTGGCTTCGGGCGTGCAGGCGCAGGCGCCCGCGCCGGCCCGCCTGGTTCCGGCGCAAAGCGAGATCACGTTTCAGGTCAAGCAGAGCGGCGTCCCGATCGACGGGCGATTCCGCAAGTTCGACGCGCAGCTCGCGCTCGACCCGAAAACGCCGCAGACCGGCAACGTCACCGTCACGATCGAGACCGGCACCGCCACCGTCGGCTTCGCCGAGAGCGATGCCGAGCTGCCACGCGCGCCCTGGTTCAACAGCGGCAAGTTTCCGCGCGCCGCGTTCCAGTCGGGCGCGATCAAGGCGCTCGGCGGCGGCCGCTTTCAAGCCGCCGGCAAGCTCGACCTCAAGGGCATCGCGCACGACCTCGTCGTGCCGGTGACGATCGTCCAGAGCGGCGCGCAGTCGACGGCGAGCGGCGAGTTCGTCGTCAAGCGGCTCGACCTCAGGATCGGCGAGAACGAGTGGACCGACCTGTCGCTGGTCGCCAACGACGTTCGCGTCCGCTTCAGGCTGGTGTTCACGGGCCTCGGCCCTCTGTAGGCAAGATCGACAACAAACCGGAGATTCGACTCAATGCACAAGTCCATCGTCGCCGCGGCCTTCGCCGCTGCTGCCACCGTCGCGGTGGCAGAGCCCGCCACCTTCGTGGTCGATCCGCAGCACACCGTGGTCACGTTCGAGATCGTTCATTTCGGAACGTCGACCCACCGCGGCCGGTTCCAGTCCAAGGAGGGCAGCGTTACCCTCGATCGCACCGCGAAGACCGGCAAGGCCGACATCACGGTCGATGTCGGCACCGTGAGCGTTCCCGTGGCGTCGCTCGAAGGCACGCTGAAAGGCGAGCGCGTGTTCAACGTCGCCCAGAACCCAACCGCGCGCTTCGTCGGCGATGCCTTCACCTTCGACGGCGCGAAGGTGGCATCGGTCGCCGGCACGCTGACCATCATGGGCAAGTCGCAACCTGCGACGCTGAAGGCGTTGCGCTTCAACTGCTACGAGAACGGCCAGCTCAAGCGGGAAGTCTGCGGCGGTGACTTCGAGACGACGATCCAGCGCAGCCAGTACGGCCTCGGCTTTCTGCCGAATGTCGCGCCCGACGACGTCAAGCTGCTGATCCAGATCGAGGCGATCCGGCAGTAGCGATCCGCGCTATTTGTTCGCCTCG
>JBDTPG010000393.1:0-2668 GCA_039932815.1 Caldimonas sp. | reverse complement strand
TGTGATACGCGGTGTGGTCCTTGTCGGTGTGCGCGTTGACGTCGGCGCCGAGGCGCTCGGCGTCGAAGTTGATCTCCTGGCAGCTGCGCGTGTGCGTTCCCTTGAACGCCATGTGCTCGACGAAGTGGCTGATGCCGTTCAGGCGCCGGCTCTCGTGGCTGCTGCCGGTGCGCACGAACACGCTGACGTTGACGCTCTGCAGGTGCGGCAGCGCGATGGCGACGATACGCACGCCGTTGGCGAGGCGCAGGAGGGTCGTCTCGGGGTCGTTCGCCTTCGGCTTCACCGCGATATCCATCGCGACGATTATCGCGGCTGCGTCGTCGTCACTGGCCTTGCACGCCGTGCAGGCGCAGCGTGTAGCCCTGGTTGGCGGCGTAGGTCATGTCGACCTCGCGGCCGCGGAAGGTGAGCGTGGCGGTCGTGACGATTCCTTCGCCGACCGAGTGCGAGACGATCTCGAAGATGTCCTCGCCGAGCCAGCGACCCTTCACCGCCAGCAGCTGGCCGCCGCTCTCGCGGCTGCGCGTGAAGCCGTCGAGGCCGATCGGTCCCTCGATGTGCCGCCCGGGCGCGCCCGGGCGGCCGCTCTCGATCTCGACGCGATAGCGCGGCTCGGCGGCGGCCAGGTCGAGCAGCAGCGAGCGCACGCCGATCGGATTGCGGTCGAAGCGCCAGACCTTGCCGGAGATGCTCGACGCGAGCGCCGACGCCGGACCCGCGGGCGTCGGCGTTTCGACCGACGCCGCGCGCACGCGCTCGGCCAGGCGCGCGGTGCCGTCGGCGGCGGCCGGCAGCGCCGTCTGCGCCACCGCTGCCGCCGCGAGGCGGTCGATCAGCGGCAGGAGCGGGTAGTGGCGCCTGCCCGTGACGACGGCGACGAGATCCGAATCGGGCAGGACGATGATCAGCTGACTCAGGAAGCCGACGGCGAGATAGGCGCGCTTCTCGGGGATCGTCCACCAGCCGCTGGCGTAGCGAAAGCGCGGCGTGGTGCCGAGATTCATCTCGATCGGCGCGTGGAAGACCCGGTCGGCCCACGCCGCCGAGACGATTCGCTGGCCCGCCCATCGACCGCGGTGCAAGTAGAGGTAGCCGATCTTGGCCATGTCGCGCGGCTGCAGCGAGAGGCCGTAGCCGCCGATGCGCACGCCCTGCGGATCGGCGCGCCAGGTCGCGTCGGCGATGCCGAGGGGCGCGAACAGCGTGCGGCGCGCGTAGTCAAGCGTGTCGGCGCCGGCCTTTCGCGCCAGGATCGCCGAGAGCAGGTGCCAGTCGCCGCTGTTGTAGTTGAAGCTCGTGCCGGGTGCGGCCGCCATCGGCCGGTCGAGGACGAAGCCGACCCAGTCGCTGCTTCGCTCCATCTGCAGCATCGTCTCGGGCGACGCCGCGGTGAGGGGCTCGGTCCAGTCGAGCCCCGACGTCATGTCGAGCAGGTGGGCGATCTTCAGCTGTGCCTTGCTTCCTTCGGCGTGGGCGACCGGCCGCCAGCGGAACGACTCGAGCACCGGCTCGTCGACGCTCGCGATCTCGCCGCGCTGCACGGCGATGCCGGCGAGCGTGCCCACCACCGCCTTCGTCACCGAGTTGACGAGATGGCGCATGCCGGGCCGAAACGGCGCGTAGTACGCCTCGGCGACGATGCGGCCATGGCGGACGACGAGGAGGCTGTCCATGTCGCTGGCCGCGCCGAAGTCGACGAGGTCGGCGAGCGCCGATGAAGCGACGCCTTGCGCTTCAGGCGTCGAGACCTCCCAGCCGGCGGTCGGCCACGGCACGGTCGCGATGGCATCGGCGGCGCCGACAGTGCCCGGCGCGAGCAGGGCGGCGCAGGCGAGTGCGGCCGCGAAGGCACGGATCCGCCGGGGCCGCGTAGCGTTCAAAGCGCGACTTTCATCGCGAGGGATACAGCGTCAGAAGCTCGCGCCTTTCCTCGTCCGTCAACGGGAAGAATCTCGCTTCGTCCGAGCGGAACGCATTCGGTCTGCACGAGGCGGGCCGGCCGCACATCAGCATGGCCGCGTTGCGGTTGTGCCCGAGGCCGATCGCGTGTCCGATTTCATGGGCGATGACGTTGCGCGCCACGTTGGGCAGGTTCAAGGGCGGGAACGTGGCGCCGCGGATGCCGACGACGCGCTTGCCATTCGCATCGAACGGCCCGGCAAACGAAATGAACTCGGATTCGCCGAGAAAGATCGTCAGGTCCGCCGGCAGATTCAGCAATGGCCGCGGCATGTCGATCGGTTGCCCGGACTGGGTGTGCAGGACGCTGCGGCTCAGGTTCTGCAATGCGTCCTCGGGAATGGCACCGGTCGAGCGTTCGATCGACCCGAGCCTGAACTGGACGCCCGCCTCCTGCAGGGATCGATTCCAGAACGCGACCGCTTCGTCGACCAAATCGAGGCGCGGATCGCCTTCGACGCTCACGACTGCAACCGTCGGCGCATGGCTCCACGCCACTCCGAACTGCGCCTGGGCCGGAGGCGCCGCAATCGCTGCACCGGCGACCAGCAAGCCGAGGGCGATCTTCATCACTTGGTCTGAGGCGAGCGGCGCACGCGCAGCGTCCGCAGCCGGCCGACCACGCCGCTCGGGAAGTAGTAGACAGACAGGACGAACAGGATGCCGAGCCAGAGCAGCCAGCGGTCGGGCGAGACGATCTGCGCCA
>JBDTPG010000392.1:0-2675 GCA_039932815.1 Caldimonas sp. | reverse complement strand
TCCGTCGACGAGCGCGGCAGCTTCACCGCCCGCCACGCCGACGTCGACGTCGCCGACGGCGCTCGCCGTCGTCGCTCGGCCGACGTTGTCGCCCGACGGCGCGCCGGCCACGAACACGGCGAGCGCGGCGGCGACGCCAGCCGGCGCCGGCGACGGCGCGCCGACCGACTACGCGGCGCGCGCCAGCGAGCTGATGACCAACCAGGTGCCGCGCCTCGCCCAGCGCGCAGAGCGCATGGTCGCGCGGGTGCTGTTCGCCGCCGGCCGGTCCGAGCAGGTCGCCGGCGACGACGAGATCCGCGCCGCCGCGGGCGCGGTCGGCCGGGACGGCGGCGACACGCTTGCCGGCGTGCCGATCTCGGCGCGCGAAGCGCAGCGCTTCGGCGACGCGGCGCGTGCCGAATACGCGCGCCGCGGCGGCACGCCCGAAGCCCTCGCCTTGCAGGCCCGCGCTTTCGGCGCCAACCCGCTCGACGTCGAAGCCGCCGGCAACCTCGCCTTCCTGCTCTTGCGCCAGCGCCCGGCGCAAGCCGAGGCGGCGCGCCAGCTCGCGCTCCACGCGCTCGCCGTGCACGGAGCGCGCTACCCCGAAGGGCGAATCGAGGACTGGGCGACGCTGGCGATCGCGAGCGCCCTCGCCGGCCGCGAGCGCGACGCCAGGAACGCTTTCCTCGTCGTCCTTGCGCTGGCGCCGAACGTCGAGCGCCAGTGCAAGGCGGCGCTCGACGTCTATGCGCTTTACGGCGAGCGGCTGCGCGCCCCCGTCGAGGCGATGCTGCACAGCGCGAACGCGTCCGGGCGGGCGAGCGGCTCGTCGTTGTGCGAGTGGCCGCCGCATTGGGTCGCCAGCGGCGCGACGCGCTGACGCCGGCGCGGCGACGCGTCAGCGCGGCAGCAGGCGGCCGAGCACGCGCCAGTAGCGTACCGGCGCGAGCCGCTCGATCAGGGCGACGAACACCGCATCGCCGCCGACGAGCACGCGGGCGCGGCGGCGCTCGACCGCGCGGACGATGATCTCGCCGGCGCGCGCCGGCGCCATGCGCAGCATCTTCTCGCTCGCCGCGCGGCGCAGCGCGATCTCTTCGGCGGGCACGCCGGCCGGGGCGCGCGCGCTGCGCGCGATCGCCGTCGCAACGCCGCCGGGATGGGCGACGGTGACGCCGATGCGCGTGCCCTCGAGCTCGTGGCGCAGCGCGTTCGAAAAGCCCCGCACCGCGAACTTGCTGGCCGAGTACGCACTCTGCCCCGGCGGCGAGATCAGGCCGTACACGCTCGAGATGTTGACGATGCGCGCGTCGTCGCTGATCTGCAGGAGCGGCAGGAAGGCGCGCGTCATGCGGACGACGGCGCCGAAGTTGATCGCCATCAGCCAGTCGAAATCGGCCTCGCTCACCTGCTCGAAGGTGCCGCCGAGGGCGACGCCGGCGTTGTTGACGAGCAGATCGACGCGACCGTGGGCTTCGCGCATCGCCGCCGGCAGCGCCGCCACCGCGCCGCGGTCGGCGACGTCGACGACGTGCCGGCTGGTGCGCACGCCGAGCGCTTCGGCTTGCGCTGCCGTCTCGGCCAAGCCGGCGGCGTCGATATCGACCAGCGCGAGATGGCAGCCGCGCCGCGCCGAGGCGAGGGCGATGCCGCGGCCGATGCCGCTGCCCGCGCCGGTGATGACGGCGACGCGGTCGCGCAGCTTCACGGCAGCGCGCCCGCCGCGCCGAAGCGCAGCACGCCGTCGTCGATGCGGCCGAAGCGCAGCGCGAGCATGTCCATGAAGTAGTTCTGGTGCACCTGCCACGGCCGCCGCGTGCCCTGCTTCGGCAGCACGTCGCTCGCGCGCTGCACGTAGCCCGAGGTGAAGCTGAGGAACGGCTGGACGCCCACCGACGGATCGCGGCGCGGCACGACGATCCTCGCGCCCTGCCGGTCCATGTGGCGCAGGAGCCGGCAGACGAACTCGGCGGTGAGGTCGGCCTTCAACGTCCACGACGCGTTGACGTAGCCGAAGCAGAGCGCGAGGTTGGGCACGTCGCTCAGCATCATCCCCTTGTAGACCATCGCGTCGCTGGCGCGGCAGGCGCGGCCGTCGATCGTCAGGGCGATATCGCCGAGCAGGTTCAGCTTCAGGCCGGTGGCGACGACGACGATGTCGGCGCCGAGGGTCGCGCCCGAGGCGACGCGAATGCCGTCGCTCACGAAGCGGTCGATGGTGTCGGTGACGACCGAGGCGCGGCCGGTGCGGATGACGTTGAACAGGTCGCCGTCGGGGACCAGGCAGACGCGCTGGTCCCATGGCTGGTAGCGCGGCGTGAAATGCGGGTCGACATTGCAGCCCGGCCCGATCTGCGCCGCCGCCATCGCGACGATGCGCTGCTTCACCGGCTCGGGCCGGCGCCGCGCGAGGCGGTAATAGAAGGCGCCGACGAGGACGTTCTTCCAGCGCGTCGCCGCATAGGCGAGCCGCTCGGGCAAGACGCGGCGCAGCGCCTGCGCGATGGCGTCGCGGCGCGGCCGCGAGACGACGTAGCTCGGCGAGCGCTGCAGCATCGTGACGTGCGCCGCCGTCTCGGCGAGCGCGGGAACGAGCGTGACCGCGGTCGCGCCGCTGCCGATGACGACGATGCGCTTGCCGGCGACGTCGAGGCCTTCGGGCCAGAACTGCGGGCTGACCAGGGTGCCGG
>JBDTPG010000391.1:0-2679 GCA_039932815.1 Caldimonas sp. | reverse complement strand
CACCGAGCCCGGTGTAGCGCTCGACCGAGTCGTGCGGCTCGACCTCGCGCACCACGCGCTGCACGCGCTCCATCGCGGCCGCGAAATCGACGTCGGCCCGTGCGCCGCGAAGCCCCAGCTCGGCGGAGCGCCCGATGTCGGCCATCAGCCGCGCGGTCCGGATCAGAGCCTTGGACGGAACGCAGCCGGTATTGAGGCAGTCGCCGCCCATGCGGTCGCGCTCGACCAGCGTCACCTTCGCCTTCACCGCCGCGGCGACGTAGGCCGACACCAGGCCCGCCGAGCCGGCACCGATCACGATCAGGTTGCGGTCGAAGTGCGAGGGCTTGCGCCAGCGGGCGGTGAGCTTGCGCCTGCGGTAGAGGTCGAGTGCCGCCTTGGTGGCGAGCGGAACGAGGGCGAGCAGCAAGAACGAGAGCAGCAATCCCGGCGATGCGATGTCCGAGAGCGTGCGGATCTGCGCGAGCTGCGTTCCGGCATTGACGTAGACCACCGTGCCGACCAGCATGCCGAGCTGGCTGACCCAATAGAACGTGAACGTGCCGATGGCGGTCAGGCCCATGGCGAGGTTGATGAGGAAGAACGGCAGGGCCGGCACCAGTCTCAGGGTGAGCAGGTAGAAGCTGCCGCCCTTGCGGATGCCGTCGTCGACGCTGCGCAGCCGTGCCGCGAAATGCGACGCGACCCAATCGCGCAGGACCAGGCGCGAGAGCAGGAATGCGATCGTGGCGCCGATGGAAGCGGCGAACGAGGCGATCAGGGTGCCCCACACGAGGCCGAAGAGCGCGCCCGCGGCCAGCGTCAGGATGGTCGCGCCGGGCAGCGAAAGTCCTGTCACCGCCACGTAGAGGGCGAAAAAGATGGCCGCGGCCCGCAACGGATTGCTCGCGCGCCAGGTTTCCAGCCGGGCCTGTTCGCCCTTGAGGACATCGAGGCTCAGGTAGTGGCCGAGTCCCAGGGCGAACCATGCGACCACCACCAGGACGACGATTGCGCCGATCCACCAACGCTTGTTCATTCGAGGACTTTCATGGCCGGGCTTTCGGGTCGAAGGCTTTCCAGCCCCAATGCAGCCGCATCCCGATGGTGACGATGCAAAGAGCGGAGAACACGTACGCCAACACGGCGAAGTATTGCGGCCACAGGCACATGGCGACAAAGAAGGCCAGCGTCTCGGCGGCCTCGGTCAAGCCGCCGAGAAAATAGAACGACTTGTCCGGATACGCCGCGCTGGTCAGGCCGCGCTTGGCGGCGAGGACCGCGAAGGCGAGGAAGCTGGTGCCGGTGCCGACGAATGCAGCGAGGAGGACGGCCGCCGCCAGCGCATTGGCGAGCGGATCGGCGATCGCGAAGGCCAGGGGGATGGCGGGGTAGAAGAGGAAGTCCAGGCTGATGTCGAGGAAGCCGCCGCGGTCGGTCGGCGTCGTCTGGCGAGCGACGGCGCCGTCGAGGCCGTCGAAGAGGCGCGACAACAGGATGGCGAGCGCGCCGATCCCGTAGGCATTCATGGCGATCGCGACGGCGCCCAGCCAACCGATGGCCAGGCCGACGAACGAGAGCGCGTCGGCGCTGGCGCCGGCACGAACCAGGACGCGTGCCAGCGCGTCGATGGCGGGGCGGATCGCCGCGGTGGCTTGTCGGTCGATCACCCGTCGGACTCCGTGGCGTTGGTCGCGCAGGGCCAGAGCGCGACGAGCGCATCGAATTCGCCCAAGACCCGTTCGACACCCTCGGCAGAAAGATAGTGATCGACGCGCTCGCGCACGTGATCGACCAGTGCCGTCGCGCTGCTCGCAGCCGACCAGTCCTCCCCGTCGACGATGGCCGGTGCGGCGAGCTTGGAAACGACACGCCACTTCGCGCACCAGGTCACCGACCACAGCCACATCGCCCGGCGCAGCGGCAGGTGCCAGTCGCACCAGTCGGCAGCGCCGCGACCGAACGCTGCTGCCCAGACGTCGCAGGTGGCCGTGACTTCTGATGCCGTCAGCGTCGCGCGCTTGTCGAGGTCCCAGGAGGTCGACGTGTAGAGCGTGGCGTGGGCCAGGTCGAGCGGCGGGTAGCTGTAGCGACACTTTTCGAGGTCGACGAGAACCGCCTCGCCGTCCGCCCTGACGATGAAGTTCCCCGGATGAGCGTCGAACGCGACCAACCTCTTCGCGGGGCGTGCCTCGCGGCCGCAGAGCCGGCGCAGGCGTTCGATCTCGACTTCGATGGCGTCGCGTGCACGCGATGCGAGGGGGGCCGATTCGAGGTATCGGGCCTGTTTGTCGATCTCGGTCAGCAAGGCGTGCAGCGGATCGGGCGCGTCGTCCAGGGGCGGGCGCTCCTGAACCTGCGGCAGCGGCAGCGCGTGGATACTGGCCAGTGCGAGCGCGATGGCGCCGAGATCCTGCGGCAGCGTCGCCGCGCGGCCGACGATGTTCTCGACGAGCAAGGCGCCCCGAGGCAGTTCGTCGGAGACCGGCAACACGTGACGCAACGCGGGCGTGTGCCCGCTGGCGGCAGCACGCTCGAAGCACACGGCCTGATAGGCAAGGTTGTCGACGGGGCTCAAGGCCATCTGGCTCTGTCTGGGAACCCGGGCAAGTACGTCGAGGCCCACGAGACGCACATGCGAATGCGCGAGCCCCGTGTCGCGAAGCGGCTCCAGAACCGCGCCTCGCCAGAGCGGCAGCT
>JBDTPG010000390.1:0-2690 GCA_039932815.1 Caldimonas sp. | reverse complement strand
CGCGTCGCCCATTTCGGCACCGCCTACGACTACGACGACAACCGGCTGTTGCCCGGCCCGCCGCTTCCCGCCGGGCTCGAGCCGCTGCGCGCCAAGGCCGCGGCCTGGGTCGGCGAGGCGCCCGAGGCGCTGTCGAGCGCGCTCGTCGCCGAGTACCGACCCGGCGTGCCGCTCGGCTGGCATCGCGACGTTCCCGATTTCGAGACCGTCGTCGGCATCTCGCTCGCGGGCACCGCGCGGATGCGCTTTCGCCGCTACCCCCCGGTGCAGCCGAAGAAGGCCGACGTGCTCTCGCTCGAGCTCGCGCCGCGCTCGGCCTACGTGCTGCGCGCCGAGGCGCGCTGGGGCTGGCAGCACAGCGTCGCGCCGACCCCGGCGCTGCGCTACTCGATCACCTTTCGCACCCGCTCGGCGCTGTAGAAGCTTGGCCACCAGCGGCTCGCCCCGGTGTCGTCGCCGGATTGCACAGCAGCATGTAGCGGGCGCCTTCAGCTCTTCCATGAACACACCGACGAGCTGCCGGCAGGAGTCGGGTACGCTCCCGGCGAGATCGGGCGCCCTGCGCGCGTGCCGTGCCGTGGACTGACACGGCGGCACTGCCGGACCCTCTCGAAACAGCCAACGATCCAGGAGACAGCCATGCCCTTTGCCTCACCCCGCCGCTCTGTCCTGCGTACGCTCGGCGTCGCCGCGTTCGCGCTCGCCGCCTCGGGCCTGGCGACGAGCGTGCTCGGCGCCGATTTCACGATGCGCATCAGCCACCAGTTCCCGCCGGCGCACCAGACGGCGAGAAATCTCGAGCAGTTCGCCAAGGACGTTCAGGAAGCGACCAAGGGCCGTGTCGAGGTCCAGCTCTTCGGCGCCGCCCAGCTCTTCAAGCCGGCGCAGAACCACCCGGCGGTGGCGAGCGGCAAGATCGAGGCGGCGACGATGCTCAACTTCCAGTGGGGCGGCACGATCCCGGAGATGAGCGTGAGCATCATCCCCTACCTCATGACAACGGTCGCCAAGCAGAAGGCCTTCCTCGGCTCGCCTGCCGCGAAGCTGCTCGAAGCCAAGATGGAGGCCAAGGGCGTGAAGAACATCGCCTGGATCATCGACACCAACGACGGCATCTTCACCTCGTCGAAGAAGATCCTGTCGGCGCCCGCCGATTTCGCCGGGCTGAAGATCCGCGGCTTGAACAAGCTGTTCGATGCCGGCCTGGTGGCGATGGGCGCATCGCCCTCGGCGATGCCCGGCCCGGAGGTGTACCAGGCGTTGCAGACGGGAGTGCTGGACGCCGGCTTCACCGGCGTCGAGGCGGCTAACAGCCGCAAGTTCTACGAGGTGCAGAAGTTCGGCGCGGCGTCGAACATCATCCTCGCGTTCGACAACCTGGTCGTCAATCCGGCGTGGTGGAACGGCCTGCCGGCCGACATCCGCAGCGCGATCCAGCAGGCCGCCGACGCTGCCGTGCAGCGCTCGATCAGCAAGGTCGACGGCGTGCCGCCAGAACACGTCAAGGTGCTCAACGACAAGGGCATGCAGGCGGTGGCGCTGAACAAGGCGCAGGAAAAGGCGATGGCCGACGCGATGCAGCCGGCGGTGAAGAAGGAATTCCTGGCCGAGAGCGGCGCCGACGGCGCGAGGCTGCTCGAGATGATCGAGAAGCTGTAGGGCGGTCGCGGCGGCGGCGCGGGCCTTCCGGCGTGTCGACAGACCCCGGGCCGGGAACGTCCGGCGAAGCGAGCGGCCCGGCTGCCCGCGAGAGTCGGGCGCTGCGCGCCTTCGCGCAACTTGTCAGCGGCGTGGCGGCGATCGCGATGGCGCTCGCCGCCATCTGCCTGCTGGTGGCGCTGGCGCTGATCGTCTGGGCAATCGTCATGCGCTACGCGTTCAACGCCGCGCCCACCTGGGTCGACGACATCGCCGGCTTCGCGCTGATCGCCGTCGTCATGCTCGCCACCACCGAGACGCTGCGCCGTGGCGAGCACATCGGCGTCGACCTTCTCGTCACCCGGCTGTCGCCCGCCGGACGCCGCTGGGCCAACGGCTGGGCGGCGCTGGCGACGGCGGCGATCGCCATCGTGCTCATCGCCAAGGGCTGGGAAGCCTCGGCACTCGCCCACCAGCTCGGGCTCGTCACCGAAGGCCAGCTCGAGTGGCCGACCTGGTGCCTCATGCTCTTCATGCCGCTCGGCGGCACGCTGCTCCTGCTGGCCGCCATCGAGGCGCTCTGGCGTGCCATCGTCGACACCGCGCCGACGGCGGTGCCGGCGTCGATCGAGCGCGACGGCGCATGACGATCGCCCTCATCCTCTTCGGCCTGCTGCTGCTGCTCTTCACCGGGCTGCCGATCTTCGCCGGGCTGGCGCTGTTCGGCGGCGCCCTGCTCTACGTGACTCAGGGCGAGCTCGGCTCGGTGGCCGAGGTGATCTTTGGCGAACTCAATCGCTACCTGCTGGTCGCCATTCCGCTGTTCGCCTTCATGGCGCACGTGATGATTCGCGGCCGCATCGTCGACGACCTCTACAACACCGCCTACACGCTGACCCGGCATCTGCCGGGCGGCCTCGGCGTCGCGACGATCGCGGCCTGCACTGTGTTCGCCGCCATCTCCGGCTCGAGCGTGGCGACGGCACTGACGATCGGCGCCGTCGCGATCCCGCAGATGATCCGCTTCGGCTACGAGCCGAAGGCGGCGTACG
>JBDTPG010000389.1:0-2695 GCA_039932815.1 Caldimonas sp. | reverse complement strand
GCGGCGGAAAGAGGTGGTTCATGTAGAGCTCCTCGCCCGGCCGGCCGGTGCGCTGCACGTTGAACCAGAGCGTCAGCGCCACGCCGACGACGAAGCCGGTCGTGGCGACGGCGCGCATCAGGCGTTCGCGCGCCGGCTCGACGGCGAGGAGGTGGAAGTAGATCGCGCCGGCGATGGTCGCGTAGAGCGCGACGAAACTGAAGTCGGTGACCCAGGGCCACGAGAACGCGAACGCGAGCAGCGGCGGCAGCACGGCGAGGGCCAGCGTGATGAGGCTGGCGACGACGAAGACGCGGACGTGCCAGCCGAGATGGCTCTGGCGCGTGAACGTCTTCGACAGCAGCGCCCACAGGCCGCACCAGATCGCGCCGCCGGCAATCGTCGTCAGCACGATCGCGCCCGCGGCGCGCGCCAGGCCCTCGGGGTCGGTGTCGATCCAGGTGTTGGCGAGGACGACGAAGAGGACGGCCAGCGCGATGGCGAAGGTCGGCAGCCAGCGCTTGTCGTCGACGACGACCGGCGTCATCGCCTGCTCGGCACCGAGCGCGTGACCCGGAAGGCGCAGGCGCAGCTGGGCGCGGCCGATGTGCAGCTCCACGTCGCGGCCGTCGTCGCTGAGCGCCTTGCTCGCGCCGCCGGCGA
This sequence comes from Caldimonas sp., assembly GCA_039932815.1. GTDB lineage: Bacteria > Pseudomonadota > Gammaproteobacteria > Burkholderiales > Burkholderiaceae_C > Schlegelella_A. The sequence continues at coordinate 2,053 of JBDTPG010000389.1, read as the reverse complement.
CGCGCTCGCGGCCGACGCCGACGCCGTTCTTCGTCTCGCAGGCGCTGACGACGATCTTCGCGGGCAAGCCGTCGGCGCCTTCGACGAAGTCGAGCGTCGCGTGGTGGGCGGCGACGTGGGGATCGCTCAAAACGACCGTGTTGTCGAGGGCGCGGCCGATCGAGACCGGCCAGTGCTCGATTCGCCAGGCCTGGCGAACGAGGCCGTCGCGATCGACGACCTCGAGCAGCGCCAGCGGCGCCGCTAGTGCGGCTGCACCCATTTGAACGCGTCGAGGTAGTGGTGCGCGAGGCGCTGCGCATTGGCGAAGCTCACGCCCTGGGCGTCGAAGCGGCCCTGCACGCCCGACTGGTTCTGGTCGAGCGTGGCGACCAGCACGGCGACGTCGTAAAGCTGCGGCAGCTTCTTGTAGGCGCGAATGCAGACGACGGCGCGCAGCGGCAAGCCGTCGCGCTCGACGAAATCCTCGTTGCAGCGCGGCTTGGTCTGGTGCTGCGCCGGCAGGCGCACGAACGCCTCGTTGCGAAAGCTCTGCGAGTAGCGCGCCGCGAAGCGCAACGGCCCGAGCTTGGAGCCGTCGTAGCTCTCGTGGCGAACGCTGATCGTGCCGGTCGTGTACTCGCCGACGAAGACGCGCGTGTCCATCTGGCATTCGGAGCGCTCGAAGTCGAGGCCGCCGGTGCGCGAGACCTCGCTCGTCCCCCAGCAGCGCATGAAGACGTCCGGCGGCACCGGCACGTGGTAGCGCGGATGCGTCTGCTCCTTCCAGCCCTGGGCGATGAAGCGGTCGGTCAGCGCCGCCTGGTGCTTCATCAGCTGCTCGGCGACGATGGCGTGGGCAGCGCCGATGATCGGCGCCGCGTCCTTGCCGCGCGCGAGCAGGGCGGTCGCGAACTCGGCCGGAACGAGGAAGCTCACCTGCTCGCCGTCGACGCGGCGCGCGACGTTGACGCCGACGACGTGGCCTTCCTCGTCGAGCGCCGGCCCGCCGCTCATTCCCGCCGAGAGTGCGCCGCCGAAGAAGATCTGCGGATAGAAGCTGCGCTTCACCAGGCCGTTGTAGGTGCCCTGGGTGATCGTGAAGCCGACGTCGAGCGGGTTGCCGAGCGAGTAGATCCGCTCGCCTTGCGAGAGCGGCTCGCGGGCCGGGCGAAACGGCAGCGCGTCGAAGCTCTTCCCGGCCGCGTCACCGGCGCGCAGCAAGGCGAGGTCGTGCAGGACGTCGAGCTGGAGGATGACCAGCGGCGCTTCGCGCCCGTCGGCGGTGACGTACACCAGGTCGTGGCGATCCGGCTTCAGCGCCGCTTCGCTGACGACGTGGAAGTTGGTGATGATGTGGCCCTGCGCGGTGACCAGGAAGCCCGAGCCGACCGAGGTCTGGCTGGCGCGGCCCTTCAGCACGGTGCGGATCTGGACCAGCTGCGAGCGCGCCTGCTCGTAGACCTTGCGCGCCGACAGCGACACCGGCGCGGCGGGCGCCGCCGCGGGTGCGGTCGATGGCGAGGGTGCGGACGCGGAAGGGGCGGACGAGTCGGCCGTCTGCGCCTGCGGGCGCGACTGCGCCAGCGCCGACGATGCGGCCAGCGCCAGCACGCACGAGGCTGCCCAGCGCCTGCCGCGAACTCTCATCGACGAGGATTCTACGGGCCGCGATCGCCCTCGGTGCAGCCCGGAAATGCCGCTGCTACAGTCGTCCGACCCGGCTCGCGGGCCCGAAAAACGACTGGAGACACCCCCTCATGCAACGACGTCGCCTGATTCGCGCCGCCCTGGCCGGCACCGCCGCCTTCGCCCTGCCGGCGATCGGCCGCGCCCAAGCCGTCGAGAAGCCCAAGCTGACCATCGCGGTCGGCGGCAAGAACCTTCTCTACTACCTGCCGCTGACGGTCGCCGAGGTGCGCGGCTACCTGAAGGACGAAGGCCTCGACGTCACCATCGCCGACTTCGCCGGCGGCTCGCGCGCGCTGCAGGCGCTGATCGGCGGCAGCGCCGACATCGTCTCGGGCGCGTTCGAGCACACCATCAACATGCAGGTCAAGGGCCAGCGCCTGCG
>JBDTPG010000388.1:0-2702 GCA_039932815.1 Caldimonas sp. | reverse complement strand
CAGTGCGATCTCGACGTCGGCGATTTCATCTGGACCGGCGGCGACTGCCACATCTACAGCAACCACGCCGAGCAGGTCGAGCTCCAGCTGGCGCGCGCGCCGTTCCCTTATCCGGTGCTCGGGCTGGCGCGGCGGCCGGCGTCGATCTTCGACTACCGCTTCGAGGACTTCGTCGTGAGCGACTATCGCCACCATCCGGCGATCAAGGCGCCGGTCGCGGTCTAGTGCCGGGCGGCGCCTGGGTGCGTCATCCGCAGGCGCCGCCGGAGCAGAGCGTGGCGCATTTCACTCGAATTGCGCGCCGGTCCTCGTCCACGGGCGCGCCGGCGGCGCTACAGTGGCGGCGATGAGCAGCAATTACCTTGCGCCGACGGCGTCGGAGCTCGAACGGGACTGGGGCATCGCGCTCAACGACGATTGGGCGACCGACGTCGTCGGCGGCGACTACGCGCCGATCATCCGCCGCTTCGGCGTCGGCGCCGCGGCCCAACGCGAAGCCGTCCTCGCCCGCTTCGGCCTGATCCCGTCGACCGCCAAGACGGCACGCTCGCCCGGCGCGACCGTCAACGCCCGCTCCGAGACCGCGGCGACGCGATCGGCATTCAAGAACGCGTACGCGCAGCGCCACTGGTGCATCGTGCCGGCGCAGTGCCTCTACGTCCCCTACTACGCCGAGGGCGCGAAGCGGGCCGAGCGCTGGCGCATCCGCCGCGTCGACCGAACGCCGCTCCACATCGCCGGGCTGTGGGACCGCTGGGTCGACGACAACGGCCGCGAGGTCGTCAGCTTCGCGATGCTGACGATCAACTGCGACCTCCATCCCCTCCTCGCCCGCTTCGATCGCCGCCTGACCGACAAGGGCGAGCCGACCGAGAAGCGAACGCCCGTGCTGCTCGCCGAGGAAGACTTCGACGAGTGGCTCGACGCCTCGCCGGGCCGCGCGCCGATCTACTTCGGCACGTTCGGCAAGGACGACCTCGACGCCGACCCGGCGCCTTCGGCCACGCGCCGGACGACGCAGCTCACGCCGCTCGACACGACGATCTCCGACTTCTGAGGCCGACCCGGCTCAGAGGCTCTTGCCGGCGTCGTGCGCGAGCTCGGCGGCTTGTTCCGGAGCGAGGTAGTGCTTGGTCATCCACTGACGCTTGGCCAGCTCGATGAGCTCCTTCGGATCGCGCTGCAGGTCGAGCTCGGCGAGGCGGATCGCGAAGCGGCGGATCCATTCGCCGGGGTTCTGCGTTCGTTCGCGCGCCGGCGCCGATGGCACGCCTTGCGGCGGCTGGTCGAACAGGGCCTCGTGCAGATCGCCCGGCGTGCTCTCGGTCACCTCGAGGCCGTTGAGCAGGTCCCACGACGATCGCACGTAGCTCGACGGCTGCAACTCGTCCGGGGCCGGTTGAGCCGCGGGCTTGTCGGCCTTGTCGTCGGCATCGACGAACTCGCCGAGGGGCGCATCGGTGGTCATGCGCCAGATGCGGCGCTGGGGCGCGCCGGGCCTGTCCGGTTTTCTCATCGTCAACGGTTCGAGGGAGAGCGAAGAGCGCGCCTTTCGCCGCCTCGGTCAGGGAGCCTCGACCGGGCTCCTCGCGGTTCGCGACGCAAAGATAGGACCCTGCCGGCGCCCTGTCCACCCCGCAGGCGCGGACCCTGCCGGCAGAAGGTGATTACGTCCGGGAGAACCCTGCCTAGGCGCGACCCTCCGCCTCCGCCAACAGGGGCCGCAGCGCCCAGAGGCCGAGCAGCGGACCGGGAACGAGGATCCACATCGCCGCCGATCCCCAGGCCGGGACGGCGCGGCTGAGGACGAGGATGCTCGCCACCGTGATCAGGAAGCCGATGCCGTTTTGCGCCACCAGCGCGCTGCCGAGCAGCTGCGGCGGCGCGAATTGCGCAGACAGCGCCGAGAACTGCGGCGAGTCGGCGACGACACAAAAGCCCCAGAAGAAGAGCGCGGCGATGCGCAGCGCGAGCGCCTGTTCCGGAAGCAGCGGATAGAGCAGGCACATCAGCCCGGATCCGGCAAGCGCGCAGGCGGCGACGCGAGCGCTGCCGACGCGCTGGCTCCACAGCCCGCCGAGGACGCAGCCGATGCCGCCGACGCCGATCACCGCGAAGCTGAGCAGCGCGACCGAGGGCGCGCCCGCGCCGGTGCTGCGTCGTGCCAGCTCCGCGGCGATCGGCTGGCACAGCCAGGGCAGCACGCTCCAGAACGCGTACAGCTCCCACATGTGGCCGAAGTAGCCGAAGGCCGAGGCGCGAAACGCCGGCACGCGAAACACCTGCCAGACCGCGCCCGCTTTCGGCGCCCCGCCGGCGCCGGGCCGCGGGGCCGGCGTGGCGAACGGGCCATCGCCGAGGAACGCGATCAGCGCGGCGCCGACCAGCGCCAGGACCGACGAGGCAACGACGACCGCCTCCCACGGCCAGCTCGCGCCGCTGGCACGCAGCGCATGCGGCATCGCGGTGCCGAGGGTCAGCATGCCGACCAGCCAGCCGAGAGCGGCCGCCGGCCGCCCGCCGACCCACTGGACGATCATCTTCATGCCGAGCGGATAGATCCCGGCCAGGCTGAGGCCGACGGCGAAGCGAAGCAGCCAGGCCGTCGCGTAGTCGACGCCGGGCCACGCCAGCGCCGCGTTGGCGGCGGCGCCGAGAACGCAACTGATGGCGAAGATGCGGCTTGCGCCGAAGCGGTCGGC
>JBDTPG010000387.1:0-2727 GCA_039932815.1 Caldimonas sp. | reverse complement strand
TGATGGTCGAGCACAACATGAGCGTGGTCGCGTCGATCGCCGACACGATCACCGTCCTTGCGCGCGGCGCGACGCTCGCCGAAGGGCCCTACGCCGAGGTGTCGAAGAACCCGGCGGTGATCGAGGCCTACATGGGCACGTCGCAGACCGAGCTCGCCGGCGCGCACTGAAATGGGCAAGCGCTTCCTCGAGGTCAGCGACCTGCACGGCTGGTATGGCGAGTCGCACGTGCTGCACGGCGTCGACTTCCACGTCGACGAAGGCGAGGTCGTGACGCTGCTCGGCCGAAACGGTGCCGGCCGCACCAGCACGCTGCGCGCGATCATGGGCCTGATCGGATCGCGCAAGGGCTCGATCAAGGTCAAGGACACCCAGACCTCGCACATGGCGACGCATCGCATCGCCCGCCTCGGCATCGGTTACTGCCCGGAGGAGCGCGGCATCTTCTCGAGCCTGTCGGCCGAGGAGAACCTGATGCTGCCGCCGACGCTCGGCGCCAACGGCATGAGCCTCGAGCAGATCTACGCCATGTTCCCCAATCTGCGCGAGCGTGCTTCGAGCCAGGGCACGCGCCTGTCGGGCGGCGAGCAGCAGATGCTCGCCGTCGCGCGCATCCTGCGCACCGGCGCCCGCCTGCTCCTGCTCGACGAGATCTCCGAAGGCCTTGCGCCGGTGATCGTGCAAAAGCTCGGCGAGGTCGTCCGCGGCCTGCGCGAGCAGGGCTACACCATCGTCATGGTCGAGCAGAACTTCCGCTTCGCGGCGCCGCTCGCCGATCGCTTCCTGGTCATGGAGCATGGCCGGGTCATCCAGCAGTTCACCCAGGCCGAGCTGCCGGCTCGCATGGCGCGCCTGCACGAGTACCTGGGCGTCTGACGCCTTTTCGCTTTCCACCTTCCCTTCCTGTCAACGGAGACACCATGAAACTCAAGAAACTCGTTCCCGCCTGCTCGCTCGCGCTCGTCGCGATGTTCGGCGCCCCCGCGCAAGCGCAGGTGTCCGGGGACACGATCAAGATCGGCTTCATCAGCGACCTGTCGGGCCTCTACGCCGACATCGACGGACCGGCCGGCGCCGAGGCGATCCGGATGGCGATCGCCGACATGGGCGGCGCGGTCGCCGGCAAGAAGATCGAGATCCTCGTCGCCGACCACCAGAACAAGCCCGACGTCGCCGGCGCCAAGGCGCGAGAGTGGTTCGACACGCAGGGCGTCGACATGCTGATCGGCGGCACCAACTCGGGCACCAACCTGGCGATGGCCAAGGTCGCGCAGGAGAAGAAGAAGCTCTTCATCTCGGTCGGCGCGGCCAGCTCGGCGCTCACCAACGAGCAGTGCTCGCCTTACACCGTCCACTACGCGTATGACACGACGGCGCTCGCCAAGGGCACCGGCAACGCGGTCGTCAAGGCGGGCGGCAAGAGCTGGTACTTCCTGACCGCCGACTATGCCTTCGGCACCCAGCTGCAGAACGACGCCACGACGGTCGTCAAGGCGGCCGGCGGCACGGTCGTCGGCTCGGTGCGCGCGCCGCTCTCGGCGAGCGACTTCTCCTCGTTCCTGCTGCAGGCGCAGCAGAGCAAGGCGCAGATCCTCGGCCTGGCCAACGCCGGCGGCGACACGATCAACTCGATCAAGGCGGCCAACGAGTTCGGCATCACCAAGACGATGAAGCTGGCGGGTCTGCTGATGTTCATCAACGACGTCCACTCGCTCGGCCTGAAGGCGACGCAAGGCATGTACCTGACCGACAGCTGGTACTGGAACCGCGACGCCGACTCGCGCGCCTGGAGCCGCAAGTTCTTCGAGAAGTTCAAGCGCATGCCGTCGTCGCTGCAGGCGGCCGACTATTCCGCGGCGCTGCAGTACCTGACGGCGGTCAAGGCCACCGGCACGGACGACGCCGACAAGGTCCTGGCGCAGATGAAGAAGATCAAGATCAACGACATGTACGTCAAGGGCGGCTGGATCCGCGACGACGGCAGCATGATCCACGACATGTACCTGATGCAGGTCAAGTCGCCGGACAAGTCGACCGAGCCCTGGGACTACTACAACATCGCCCAGACCTTCAAGGGCGAAGAAGCTTGGACGACCAAGGCCGAGAGCAAGTGCGCGACCTGGAAGTAGCCAGCGCCCACCGCCCGCGACGAGCCGAGCCGAGACGATGCAGGTCTTCCTGAGTCAGCTCACGCTCGGCCTCGTCAACGGCTCGTTCTACGCGATGCTGAGCCTGGGCCTGGCGGTCATCTTCGGCCTGCTCGGCATCGTCAACTTCGCGCACGGCGCGCTGTACATGCTGGGCGCCTACGTCGCCTGGATCGGCATGGACAAGCTCGGCATCAACTACTGGGCCGCGCTCGTGGTCGCGCCGCTCGTGATCGGCGCCCTCGGCGTCGTGATCGAGCGGCTGTTCCTGCGCCACCTCTACAAGATCGACCCGATCTACGGGCTCCTCCTCACCTTCGGCCTGGCGTTGATCGCCGAAGGGGTCATGCGTTACTTCTTCGGCGTGTCGGGACAGTCGTACGACAAGCCCGAGCTGCTTTCCGGCTCCATCGACCTCGGCTTCATGGTCCTGCCCATCTACCGCGCCTGGGTGGTCGTCGCCTCGCTGACGATCTGCCTCGGCACCTGGTTCCTGATCGAGCGGACCAGCCTCGGCGCGACGCTGCGCGCCGGCACCGAGAACCCGGCGCTGGTGCAGGCCTTCGGCATCAACGTGCCG
>JBDTPG010000386.1:0-2745 GCA_039932815.1 Caldimonas sp. | reverse complement strand
AGTTGGTATGCGTGAACGACCGCTTATAGGCCAGCTATCTGGGCCGTCGGGTGCCGCGGTTTGGGTCGAGAGCAGACGCTGCTGAGCGCACCGGGTTCCGGTGACGACCGCACCTGAGCGTTGTCGCCAAGCCGCAGGCGGGTGGCCGGTGGCGCGCCTCTGCGGCGCCGAGGAGCGCAGGGCTCGGGGCCCGCGCGCGCAGCGCGCCACCACCTCTGACTACGGCCGGGGGTGTTCGAGCATAGTGAGCGAAGCGAACGGAGCGAGTTACCCGGCGGGCCTCGAGGCCGAGCACCGCAGGGCAGTCACCGCGCAGCGGTGACCGCCGCAGTGAAGCGCCACCGGCCACCCGCCCGCGGCTTGGCGCGCTCGGTCTACGCGAATTCGGTCAGCGATCAGCGCGCATACGTCGCGCGCTACACCTGCATCGACATGATCTCCGAATACGCCTGAACCAGGCGATTTCTCACCTGCAGCGTCGCCGCGAAGCCGATCTGTGCCTTCTGCATCGCGACCATCGTCTGCTCGAGGCTGACGGTCGGGTTGTCGAGGCTCACTTCGCGCTGCATCGAGGCAGCGTCGTTCTGTGACTTGCTCACGGCGCCGAGCGCCTGCGTGAGCGCCTTCTGAAAGCCGACCTCGGGCGCCGCGCCGGTGTTCCTGGCGAGCGGAACGCCGTCCGTGCCGAGGCCGGCGCGGGCGACGGCCTGGGCGAAATCGAAGGGCTTCAGGGTGACGTTCATGGCGGGCTTTCTCCCATGGCGCCATCGTAGGCAGACCGCTCGTCGCCGTTGGCGCGAACTGGCGCTGCAATGCCGGCCTGTTTCGCGCTTCCGGCCGGGGGACGTTCCGAATAATCGCTGCTGACCCGGTGGCCTTTCGCCCCCGCCGCATTCGAACGATCCATGGACAACGCCGTCGCCCTTTCGCCCAACGCCCCGCTGGCCGTCCCCGCGACCTTCGCCGGCCGCGTCCAGGCGATGCCGCTGCGCAGCAAGGTGAGCGGGTTGATCGGCATCGCCGCGCTCGCCGGCGTCGTGTTCGCGATGACGGCCTGGAACTCGCACGGCGACTACAAGGTGCTCTACGCCAACCTGGCCGACAAGGACGGCGGCGCCGTCATCGCCCAGCTGTCGCAGATGAACATCCCCTACCGCATGTCCGAAGGCGGCTCGGCGATCCTGGTGCCGGCGGCACAAGTTCACGATCTGCGCCTGAAGATGGCGACGGCCGGCCTGCCGAAGGGCGCCGTCTCCGGCTTCGAGCTGATGGACAGCGCCCGCTTCGGCCAGACCCAGTTCCAGGAGCGCCTCACCTTCCAGCGCGGCCTCGAAGGCGAGCTGACGCGCTCGATCGGCTCGCTCGCCGCCGTGCAGGCGGCGCGCGTCCACCTCGCGCTGCCGAACCAGAACGGGTTCTTTCGCGAGCAGCAGAAGCCCAGCGCCTCGGTGCTGCTGACGCTGCATCCCGGCCGCGCGCTCGACCGCGCCCAGATCGCCGGCATCGTCCACCTCGTCTCGTCGAGCGTTCCCGAGATGAGCCCGAAGGCGGTGAGCATCCTCGACCAGAGCGGCGCCCTCCTCACCGGCGGCGAGAGCACGCCCGGCGCCGGGCTCGACGCCAAGCAGCTGCAGTACGTGAACCAGATCGAGGGCGGCTACACCAAGCGCATCCTCGAGCTCGTCGAGCCGATCGTCGGCCACGACAACCTGCGCGCCAGCGTCACCGCCGACATCGACTTCTCGCAGACCGAGGCGACCTCGGAAGAGTTCAAGCCGAACCAGGGCGCCGACGCCAGCATCTCGATCCGCAGCCAGCAGACGACCGAGCAAGGCGGCGCCAACGGCAGCGGCGCGCTCGCCAGCGGCGTGCCGGGCGCGGCGTCGAACCAGCCGCCGATCGCAGCGACCGCGCCGCTCACCGGCGCGTCGCAGCCGCTGCAGGGCGCGCCGAGCGGCCTCGCCGCCGGCAGCGGCGGCCGGCGCGAGGCGGTGACCAACTACGAGGTCGACAAGACCGTGCGCGTCACCCGCAGCGCCACCGGCAACGTCAAGCGGCTGAACGCCGCCGTCGTCGTCAACAACCGCAGCGTCACCGACGCCAAGGGCAAGACGACGCAGGTGCCGCTCACCGCCGACGAGATCGAGAAGATCTCGTCGCTGGTGCGCGAATCGATCGGCTTCAACAAGGAGCGCGGCGATTCGGTCAAGGTCATCAACGCGCCGTTCCGCGTCGAGCCGTCGGCGACGACGCACGAGATGCCGTTCTGGAAGAGCCCCGAGCTGATCGACCTGATCCGCGCCGCGGCCTTGCCGGTCGGCCTGGCCCTCGTCGCCGTGCTCGTCTTCTTCGGCCTGGTCCGGCCGGCGATGAAGAGTGCCTTCGCGGTTCGGCCGGCGCCATCGGGCCGGCCGGGATCGCGCATCGACGCCGTGGTCAACGACGACGAGCCGGCCTACCCGCAGCAGCTCGCCGCGCCCGCCTACATGCGCCAGATCGAAGGCGCGAAGGCGCTCGCCAAGGACAACCCGGCGGCCGTCGCCGGCATCGTCCGCGGCTGGGTCGGCGGCGGCGAAGCCCCCTGACCTGAACGACCTCCGAAAGAAAGCAGACATTCCATGGCGCTCGACGAAGCCGGCCTCGAAGACTCCGCCATCCTGCTGATGTCGCTGGGCGAGGAGGAAGCCGCGGCGGTGTTCAAGCACCTCTCGCCGCGCGAGGTGCAAAGCCTCGGCGCGACGATCG
>JBDTPG010000385.1:0-2761 GCA_039932815.1 Caldimonas sp. | reverse complement strand
GCGCCGGTCGTAGCGCCGGTCGCGCCGATCGCGCCGATCGACAAGGATCGCTCGCGGCCCGTCGGTCGGGGTCTGTCGTTCGCACTCGCCGACGCGTCGACGGTGCCGGCCGGGGTCGCGCATCTCGCCTGCCACGGCGAGCCGGCGCCGAGCGACCGACCGCATCGCGGCTCATGCAATCCCTACGAGGGCGACACCTCGTGCCGGATCATCCTGCCGATCGCGTGCTATCGGTCGAGCGGGGCGGTCGCGCCGCCAGGTCTGGCGCAAGACTTCTACAAGGGCTGGAGCCGCGGCCAGTTGGCGGCGACGGGGCCGATGCAAGGCTCGCTCCTGACATCGGCGTCCGCGGCGTCGGCGCGGTGCGAGGCGGAGCTCGGCGCCGGCTGGCGCATGGCCGAGTTTCACGACGGCGGCGGAGGGTGGGGCCTGCAGGGCGAACGGCGGTCGGGTCTTCGCACCGGCACGCGCTACTGGGTCCACATCAACGACCAGCGCGGCAATTGCTGGGACAGCACGCCCTGACCGAGCGGCGCCGGCCCGGGCCGGCGCGCAGGGTGCGATGGCCGCAACCTCGAAGGCGCTGAAGTTCTACCATTGACCCATGAGCACTCCTGGGCGGCCTCGAGCGTGAGCGACATCGAGACGCGGCAGCGCCTGGCCGCGATCCTGATGGCCGACGCGGCCGGCTACTCGCGCCTGATGAGCAGCGACGAGCGCGCCACGGTCGTCGCGCTCGACTCGGCGCGCGCCGTCTTCCGCTCGACCATCGTCGCGAACGGCGGTCGCGTCATCGACATGGCCGGCGATTCGGTGTTGGCGGTGTTCGAGACGGCGAGCGGCGCCGTCGTCTCTGCGCTGGCGATCCAGGCCGAGCTGGCGAGATGCGCAGCCGACGTCGCCGAGGACAGGCGCATGCAGTTCCGCATCGGCGTCCACCTCGGCGACGTCATGGAGAAGGCCGACGGCTCCGTGTACGGTGACGGCGTCAACATCGCCGCGCGCCTGGAAGGCATCGCCGAGCCCGGCGGGGTCACCGTCTCCGACGCGGTCCAGTGCGCGGTCCGGCAGCGCCTCGACGCCAGCTTCCACGACCTCGGCGAGCAGCGCGTCAAGAACATCGCCGAGCCGGTGCGCGCCTATCAGGTGCGCCGGCGCGACCCCGCGGCCGTCAGCGCCGCCGACTCGGCGCCTGCGCGCGCGGCGCCGAAGCGCGACCGCGTCGACAAGCCGTCGATCGCCGTCCTGCCGTTCGACAACATGAGCGGCGATCCCGAGCAGGAGTTCTTCGCCGACGGCATCACCGAGGACATCATCACTGAGCTGTCGCGCTTTCGCGAGCTGTTCGTCATCTCGCGCAACTCGTCGTTCAAGTTCAAGGGCAAGCCGGTCGAGGTGCAGAAGTTCGCGCGCGAGCTCGGCGTGCAGTACGTCGTCGAGGGCAGCGTTCGAAAGGCCGGCCGGCGCGTCCGCATCACGGTGCAGCTGATCGACGCCGAGACCGATCGCCATCTCTGGGCCGAGCGCTACGACCGTGACCTCGAAGACATCTTCGCGATCCAGGACGAGGTGACGACGGCGATCGTCGCGACGTTGCCGGGCCGCGTCGAAGCCGCCGCGCGCGACCGCGCCGCGCGCCTGACGACCGACAACATGGCCGCCTACGAATGCGTGCTGACCGGCAAGGTGCTGCACCACCGCAGCAACCGCGACGACAACGCCCAGGCGCTGCGCCTGCTCGAGCGCGCGATAGAGCTCGATCCGAACTACGCCCACGCGCACGCCTGGAAGGCCTGCGTGCTGGGCCAGACCTGGGTCTACAACTGGTGCGAGAGCCGCCTCGAGACGCAGGCCCGGATCATGGAGGCGCTGCAGGCGGCGCTCGCCCTCGACGACAACGACTGCGACGTGCACCGCATCCTGGCCGCGATCAACATCATCCAGGACAAGCACGACCAGGCCGTCTATCACCAGCGGCGCGCGCTGAGCCTCAATCCCAACGACGACCTGGTCGTCGTCCAGCAGGGCGAGATCCTGACCTGGCTCGGCCAGTCCGAGGAGGGGATCGACTGGATCAGGAAGGCGATGCGCCTGAATCCCTATCACCCGGAGCGCTTCTGGAGCCACCTGGCGCGCGCCTGCTTCGCCGCCGGCCGCTACGGCGAGGCGATCGACGCGCTCAAGTGCGTCAGCGCCCCCGACGCGCTGCACCGCGCCTGCATGGCGGCGTGCCATGCCGAGCTGGGCAACGCCGCGGCGGCCGAGGAGCAGCGCCTGGCGGCGCTGGCGGCCGCGCCCTCGTTCACGATCGCCGAGTATCTGGCGACCCTGCACTACCGCGAACCGGCGCACCGCGACCACCACCGGCAAAGCCTCGAGCGGGCGGGCTTTTCGCCCTAGGGCGGTCGCGCCGTCGCCCGGCGGCGACAATGGGCGATCGGCCTGCGCGAGCGTTGCGCGGGCCCTTCCTTTTTTCGGACCCCGGTCCAGGACATTCCATGGCTCAGTACGTCTTCACGATGAACCGCGTGGGCAAGATCGTTCCGCCCAAGCGCCAGATCCTCAAGAACATCTCGCTCTCGTTCTTTCCCGGCGCCAAGATCGGCGTGCTCGGCCTGAACGGCTCGGGCAAGTCGACGCTGCTCAAGATCATGGCCGGCATCGACCACGACATCGAGGGCGAGGCGACGCCGATGCCGGGCCTGAAGATCGGCTACCTGCCGCAGGAGCCGGTGATGAACCCGGACCAGACGGTTCGCGA
>JBDTPG010000384.1:0-2769 GCA_039932815.1 Caldimonas sp. | reverse complement strand
TCGAAGAAGTAGATCGACTCGATGATGTGGTGGTCGGTGATGCCCAGCACCTCGACGCCCGCGGCCTCGAGCCGCGCCTTGGCGACGCGCAGCGAATCGACCGAATCGACGCGCAAGGCGATGTGGTTGACCCAGTCGGGCGTGTTCGGCGACGGCGCGGCGGCGACGTTGTCGCCGAGGTCGAAGAAAGCGAGGTGCGAGCCGTCGGCCATGCGAAAGAAGATGTGAACGTACGGGCAGTGCTCGCCCGTGCTCGGCACGATGTCGGAGCGGATCACGTGGACGAGCGGCAGGCCGAGCAGGCCTTCGTAGAAGGCGCGCGTCTCCTCGCAGTCGCGGCAGCGGTACGCGTAGTGGTGCAGGCCGCGGATCGGCACGAAGGTCGGGAGCTCGCTCATCGCTCGGGCCGGCGCGCCAAAAGTGGACGCGGCCCGGCAACGAATCTACTCTCAACAGGCCCTAACATCTTCCGATGAGATCCGCTGTCCGCATCCCCGGCATGCGCCTGCTGCACTCGCCGGGCCCGACCCGCGTTCCCGACGAGGTCGTCAACGCGATGGCGCGCCAGCCGACCGACCTCGCCGATGCGCGCCTGCCGTTGCTCATCGCCGCCTGCGAGTCGGGGATGAAGGCGCTGCTGCAGACCGAACGCGCCGACGTCTTCTTCTACGCCGCCAACGGCCACGGCGGCTGGGAAGCGGTGATCGCCAACCTGGTCGCGCCGGGCACCGCGGTGCTGGTGCCTGGCACCGGCCACTTCTCCGACGGCTGGGCCGAGCAGGTCGAGGCCTTCGGCGGCAGCGCCGTCCGAACGCCTTACCGGGAAGGCTTTCCGATCGATCCGGCCGCGGTCGAGGCGGCATTGCGCGACGACACCGCGCACCGCATCGGCGCCGTCTTCGTCGTCCAGACCGATACGGCGAGCGGGACCACCTGCGACCTCGCCGCGATCCGCGCCGCGATCGATTCGGCCAAGCATCCCGCGCTCTTCGTCGTCGACGTCGTCGCCTCGCTCGCCGCCGCGCCGTTCGCGATGGACGCGCTCGGCGTGAACGTCGCCATCGGCGCGTCGCAGAAGGGCTTGATGGTCCACCCCGGGCTGGCCTTCGTCGCCGCCGACGCGAGCGCGCTCGCGGTGGCGCGCGCGAATCCGACGCCGCGCTTCTACTGGGACTGGCCGCGGCGGCAAAGCGACATGTCGTACCGCAAGTTCTGCGGCACGCCGCCGCTCGCCCACCTGGCCGGGCTCGAGGCCGCCCTCGGCCTGATCGCCGACGAGGGGCTCGCCAACGTGCACGCGCGCCATGCCCGACTCGCGCGCGCCGTCCATGCCGCCGTGACGGCGTGGGGCGAAGGCGGCGCGCTGCGCCTTTTCACTCAGGTGCCGGCGGCGCGCTCGGTCTCGGTGACGGCGATCGAGGTCTCCTCCGGCATCGATCCCGAAGCGCTGCGAACGGTGGCGCGCGAGCGCTTCCAGGTCGCGGTCGCGGGCGGCCTCGGCCCGCTCGGCGGCCGCGTCTTTCGCATCGGCCACCTCGGCGACATGAACGAAGCGATGATCCTCGGCTGCCTCGCCGGCGTCGAGGCGGCGATGCGCGTGCAGGGCATCGCCTGCGGCCGCCACGGCGTCGATGCCGCGATCGCGGCGCTCGTCGACGCCACCGGTTGAGAAGCCCGCGGGGCCTCGGCGGCTCAGCCGCGCCGCGCCGGTGCCTTCGCGCGCACGCCGCGGCGGTGCGGCGCAGGGGCGTCGATCTTGATCTCGCGCAGGATGATGCGGCTGTAGGTTTCCTGCGCGCCGGCCTTGTCGCGGATCGTCTCGGTCAGGTCGGCGAGATCGGCGCGATCGCTGCAGGCGACGCGCAGCGCGTAGTCGAACGAGCCGGTGAGCAGCGTCGCCGTCCGCACCTGCGGCACGTCGCGGATCGCGCGCTCGAACTCGTCGGCGCTCGTCGTCGCCCTCAGCTTGACGTCGATCTGCGCTTCGATCGTCAAGCCGAGCGCGGCGGGGTCGACGTGGGCGTGGATGCCGACGATGGTGCCGTCCTGGATCAGGCGGCGCACCCGGTCGGCGGCGGCGTTGGCGCTCAGGTGGACGGCGGCGCCGATGTCGGTGAACGAAGTACGGCCGTCCGCCGACAGCAGCCTGATGATTTCCTTGTCGATCTTGTCCACGGCAGCGTTTTTCGCAGGAAATGACCTTGATCATCGACGATTTCGCCACCAAACGCAGCGCAGATCGACGAATACTCCGCCTGAACAGCGCCGGAAACGCCATGAACGATTCGATCGAAGCCGATCTGCTGGCCGCGCGCCGGCTCCCCTTCTGCGCGGACGAGCCAGCGTGGACCGACCGCTACGTCGCGTCGATCTCGCGCCTCGAGCCGGCGCTCCTGCCCGAGTGCGCCACCGCCGCCGCGCGGCGCGCCTGGCGCTCGCACGGCTGGGCGCATCCGGCCGTCGTCGCCTACCTCGAGCACGAGTCGGGGCCGCTCGACGCGGCCTGAGGCGCGACGATTCCCGTGGCGGGCGCTCGCCCGAAGCGCGCTCCGCCGCGCGCCGCGCTCAGCGCATGTTGCCCGTGTGCCCGAGCGAGTAGCGGCCCGGCTGTGGCCAGACCGTGAGGCCGTGCGGCTCCTGGCCGACGGGAATGATCTTGACCGTGCCGGTCGCGGTCTCGAACGCGTAGACGACGTTGTCGTAGCGGCCCGACAGCCAGAGCCACTTGCCGTCGGCGCTGACGTTGCCCATGTCGGGGCTGCCGCCGCC
>JBDTPG010000383.1:0-2771 GCA_039932815.1 Caldimonas sp. | reverse complement strand
CGCTCGGCGATGCGATGGTGACTGCGGGGGTGTTCCTCAAGCTCGTGCCGCTGCTTGCCGCTCTGGGAATCCACACCCTCGGCCAGGTGCGCGAGGCGGCGCAGAAGACGTACTACGCGCGCGTGACGTACTGAGCTCCGGGGAGCTCGGCCGGCGCGGCGAAGCGGGCGCCTCGCACACGCGATATCGTCGAGGGGTGTCCGAGATTCCGAGCCCCTGCACGAGCGTCTGCACGATTGACACGTCGACCGGCTGGTGCGCGGGCTGCCTGCGCACGATCGACGAGATCGCGGCCTGGGGGAGCCTCGACGGCGTCGCCAGGCGCGCGGTCTGGAAGCACCTGCCGGCGCGCCGAGCCGAACGCGATCGGCGGCTGGTCGAAACGGCTGCGGCCTCCGCCTGCGGCGACAGCGCGGCATGATGCAGGTCGACTTCTGGTTCGATCCGGTGTCGCCGTACGCGTACCTCGCGTTCGACCGGCTGCCCGAGGCCTTCGTCGGCGTCTCTTACGCCGTGGCGTACCGGCCGATCGTCTTCGCCGCGCTGCTGAAGGCGCACGCGCACAAAGGGCCAGCCGAAATCGAGCCGAAGCGCGCCTGGACCTTCCGCCAGGTGCACTGGCTGGCGCACCGCGCCGGCATCCCGCTCGACACGCCGCTGCGACATCCGTTCAACCCGATCGCGCTGTCGCGGCTCGCGTGGGCGACCGCGCCCGAGGGCGGGACGCCGAGCCGCTTCGTCTGCGAAACGATCCTGCGCCACGTCTGGCGCGGCGGCGCCGATGCCGAAGACCCGGCGCGCCACGCGGCGCTGGCTGCGCAGCTCGCGTCGCGCGCCGACCCGGCGAGCGACGCCAACAAGCAGCTGCTGCGTGACGCGACCGATGCCGCGCTCGCCCGCGGCGTCTTCGGCGTGCCGACGATCGGCGTCGGCGACAAGCTGTTCTGGGGCTTCGACGCGCTCGACATGGCCGCCGCCTGCCTGCGCGGCGATCCCTGGTTCGATGCCCCGCACTGGCAGCGCGAAGGCGCGCCGCGGCCCGGCGTCGCGCGTCGC
The DNA here is from genome assembly GCA_039932815.1 of Caldimonas sp. GTDB lineage: Bacteria > Pseudomonadota > Gammaproteobacteria > Burkholderiales > Burkholderiaceae_C > Schlegelella_A. The sequence continues at coordinate 1,715 of JBDTPG010000383.1, read as the reverse complement.
TAGTCGGCCCGCGCTGCCTTCGCCGCCCATGAAAAAGCCCCGCTCTCGCGAGCGGGGCTTGCATGCGACGGTGACCGCTCAGGCGGCCGTCGGGCGCAGGTCCGGGTAGCGGACGTGCTCGACCAGATCTTGCGTGTCCTTGCGGGGTTGGCCGGTCAGCAGGCTCACGATGATGATCACCGCGAAGCCGATCGGAACGCCGAACAGGCCGGCCGAGATCGGCTGGATGCCCCACCACAGCTCGATCGGCGAGGTGACGCCGAACACGCTGCGCATCCACGGCTGGGTCATCACCATGTAGTAGAAGGTCGTCCCCAGGCCGGCGGCGATGCCGAGCGAGGCGCCCCACTTGTTCGCCCGCTTCCAGAAGATGCCGAGCACCAGCGCGGGGAAGAACGCCGCCGCGGCGAACGAGAACGCGGCCGACACCAGGAACAGGATGTCCGCCGGTTTCTGCACCGCGACCGACGCCGCTGCGATGGCGACGACGACCAGCAAGCCCTTGGAGATCGCCACCCGCCGGGAGGCGGCAGCGTTCGGGTCGATCATCTTGTAGTACAGGTCGTGCGACAGCGCGTTCGCGATCGTCAGGAGCAAGCCGTCGGCCGTCGACAGCGCCGCGGCGAGACCGCCCGCCGCCACCAACCCGGAGACCACATACGGGAGGCCGCCGATCTCCGGCGTGGCGAGAACGATGATGTCACCGCCGATCCGCATCTCGCTGAGCTGAAAGATGCCGTCCTTGTTGACGTCTACCACAGAGAGCAGCGAGGGATCGACCGCCGACCAGTTGGCTATCCAGGCCGGCAACTGCGAGAACGGCGTTCCCACCAGGACGTTGAACACCTCGTACTTCACCAGCACCGCGAGCGCCGGTGCGGTGAAGTAGAGCAGGAAGATGAAGAACAGCGACCAGGTCACCGACTCTCTCGCCTGCCTCACCGAGGGCGTCGTGTAGTAGCGCATCAGGATGTGCGGCAGGGCGGCGGTGCCCACCATCAGGCAGAAGACGAGGGCGATGAAGTTGCGTCGCGACTCGTTGTAGGTCTTCTGCTCGGCCGGGGTGCCGTCGGGATTGCCGGCGTAGATCTGCGCATGGTTCGGCATGCCGCCGAGCGGCAGCGAACGCGCCGTGTTGGACGCTTTGGCGGCCGTGTACGCCTTGCGCGCATCGGCTTCGTTCGCCGGGACCGCAGCGAGCTCCTTCTCGGCGGCGGTGACTTGCGCGACCGGCGCGTTCGACGCGCGCAGATCGGCGACTTTCTTCGTCGCCGCTGCCTTGTCGGCGGCGAGCGCCGCGGGAACGTCCTTCAGCTTGGCATCGGCCTCGGCGGCACGCGCCTTGAAGATCGCCGCGACTTCCAGCTCCTTCGGGTCATGGCGCAGCTCTTCGCCGCGCTTGGTCACCTTTTCCAGCTGGTAGCCGTAGATCGCCTGCGGAATCGGCACGCCGGTCTGCTTGACGGCGAGCCAGACGACCGGAAGCAGGTAGGCGACGATGAGGATGATGTATTGCGCCACCTGGGTCCACGTGACGGCACGCATGCCGCCGAGGAACGAGCACACGAGGATGCCGCCCAGGCCGACGAAAATGCCGACCTCGAACGCCAGGCCGGACAGTCGTGCCGTGATCAGGCCGACGCCGTAGATCTGCGCCACTACGTAGGTGAACGAGCACAGGATCGCCGCGATGATGCCGAGGAAGCGCGGGATGT
>JBDTPG010000382.1:0-2773 GCA_039932815.1 Caldimonas sp. | reverse complement strand
CGAGCGCCGACGCATACGCGTCGGTGACGTTGACGCCGGGCGCGACGACGCCGGGTGCGATCGTCCGCTGGCCGACGAAGGTGGCATCGCGCAGCGCCAGCAAGGCATTCGCGTTGCCGTTGTCGCCGGCCGGGAACGCCGTCTTCGCGACGGTGAGCGTGTCGCCGACCTTGGGGATGCCGCTCAGCTTCAGCTCGAAGCCGTTCAGGGCGATCGGCTGGCCGGGGACGAAGCTGCCGGCGCCGTTGACGGTCGGCAGCGCGCCCGTCGTGTCGACCAGGCTGTAAGTGAAGTTGCCGCTGTTGTCGGTGAAGGTGATCGTCGCCGTCAGGTTGGGGTTGATCGACGCGCTCACCGCAGCGAGCGAAGCGACCGCGGTGGTGCCGGTGTTGGCTGCCGCGGCGGAGGCGGTCACGGGCGATGCCGCGGCGATGCCTTTCGGGTCGTCGAGGGCGCGCACGATCGACCGTGTCGCCGGCGAGACCGGCTGGAGCAGGAAGCGATCGCGCGGCGCCGGCGCAGGTACGGCGATGTCGATGCGAAAGCCGTCGACGACGTCGCCGTCGCTGACCGTCTGCGCGACGCCGTCGCTGAGTCGGGTCAGCCGATAGCTGCCGGCAGGCAGCGCTGGATCGGCGACCAGCTCGTAGTCGCTCGGCTGCAGCTCGCTCGTCGAGACGACGGCGATCGAGACGCTCGAGACGCGCACGCCCGCACCGTTGATGTAGGAGGCGACCGGCACGCCGGCGGCCTTGGCGTTGTTCGACGACGGCGCGACCGACGCGGCGCCGACCGAGAGCAGCGGCGCGCCCGGACCCGACGGGTGGCCGAGGTCCAGGCCGAGCGCCTGCTGCGCATTGAGGCTGCCGGCGATCGCCGAGGCGAGCTGGCCGATCAGGCCGCGCGCATCGCCGAGGTCGTGGTTCTGCACGCGCAGCAGGCCGGCGACCGAGCCGCCGGCGATGAAGCCGTCGGGAAAGGCGCGTGTCGTGCCGCCTTCGGTGATGCCGATCTGCACCTTGGCCGGATCGTAGGGATCGGCGAGCGCCGTCAGCGCCGTGGCGTCGCCGCCGAGGACGAGCTTCTGCCCGCCGCCGAGGAAGACGCCGACGGTGCCGTCGGCGGCCGCGATCGTCGTCACCTGGGCGATCTTCGAGAGGTCGGCGATCGCGGTGTCGCGCTGGTCGAGGAGGTCGTTCGGCTCGTGGCCGGTGCCCTTGACGCTGGCGATGCGCCGGTTGAGATCGGCGATGCGAACCGTCAGCGCGTTGAGCGAGGTGACGGCGGTGCGCAGATCCTGGGAGATCCCTGACTGAATCGAATCGATCTGGTCGGACGCGCCGCGAAAACGACTGGCGAGATCGCCGATGCGGGCGATGGCGACCTGGCGCGCCGACGCGTCCTGCGGCTTGTTGGAGACGTCGACGAAGGCGTTGAACATCTGCTGGGCGCTGTAGCCGAGCCCTGCGGTGCCGGTCTGGAACACCGTCTCGAGCTGCTGCAGCTGGCTGCTGCGCGCCGCGTCGGCAGCGGCGAGCGAAGCGGTCGTCGCCGCCTCGCGGGTGAGGAAGTCGCTGTGGGCACGGCTGACCGTCGCGATGTCGACGCCCTTGCCGAAGAAGCCGGAGCCGGTCTGCTGGCTGAACGCCGTCGCCAGCTGGACGGTCTGGCGCGAATAGCCCACGGTGTTGGCGTTGGCGACGTTGTTGCCCGTCGTCTGCAAGGCCGCGTAGTTCGCGGTCATCGCGCGCGAGCCGATCGTCAGCAGGGACGAGATGCTCATGAGACTGCCTTCTGGATGCGCAACGTCGAATTGATGAGTCGCGCGAGCTTGCCGGCGTAGCCGGGGTCGGTCGCGTAGCCGGCGCGCTGCAGGCCCTCCGCGAAGCCCTGCGCCGAGGCGGCGCTCGCCGGTGCCTGCGCCGCCTGGGCGACGACGCCGGCGTAGCGCGGACTCTCCTTCATCAGCCTGGCGTAGTCGCGGAACGATTCGCCGTACGACGCGTAGGCCCGGAACTTCGCGGTCACCTTCTGCGCTTCGCCGCCGATGTACTCCGTGGTCGTGATCTCGGCGACCGGCCCGCTCCAGCCCGGCCCGGCCTTGATGCCGAACAGGTTGTGCGACGAGGTGCCGTCGGCATTTCGGATCTCGCGCTGGCCCCAACCCGATTCGTGCGCCGCCTGGGCGACGGTGAATGCCGCCGGGATGCCGCTCGCCGCCTCGGCGGCGCGCGCCGCGGCCTGGTGCGAACGGATGAAATCGACCTGTCGGGACGACAGCGGCGAGATCTCCGCGGGCGAAGCCGCAGCGGGCGCGCCGGCGCTCGCCGGCGCGGCCAGCGCCGCGGCCGCGCCGCTGCCGAGCTGGCGCTCGAGCTGGCGCGCGATCGCCGCGGCGAGGCCGCCGGGCAAGCCGCTCATCTTGTTCGCGTACTGGGTATCCAGCAACTCGGTGCCGAGCTGGGTGCCGGAGTTCTCCAGCATCCCCGAGCTCATCGTCGCTTCGCGCATGCTCTTCATCAGCTGCTGCATGAAGAGCGCTTCGAACTGCTTCGCGGTCTCGCGGATCGCCGCCTTCGGGTCGCGCGCCGCGGCCGAGCGAAGCGACGCGATCGAAGTCGCGTCGCCCGACGTCGACGACGCCGAGAGGCCCGACAGCGCCGAGGCCGAACCGGTCGCGTTCATCAGATCACCTCCAGCTCGGCGGTCAGCGCGCCCGCCGACTTCATCGCCTGCAGGATCGCGAGCAGGTCCTGCGGCGTCGCGCCGAGCG
>JBDTPG010000381.1:0-2793 GCA_039932815.1 Caldimonas sp. | reverse complement strand
CGCTCGCGCCGCTCGCCTTGCAGCCCGCCTCGATCGCGCGCCGGTGCGTCGCGAGGCCGGGGAACGCGGGCAGAAGCGAAGGGTGGATGTTGACCAGGCGGCCGTCGAAGCGGCGCACGAATCGGGCGCCGAGGATGCGCATGAAGCCGGCGAGCGCGACGATGTCGGCGCCGTGCCGCTCGATGCAATCGGCAAGCGCGTCATCGAAAGCGTCTCGCGTCGCGAAGGCGCGGTGCTCGACGACGTCGGTCGGGATGCCGCCTTCGCGCGCGAAGGCGAGACCCGCCGCGTCGGCGCGATTGCTGACGACGGCGGCGATGCGCGCATTCCAGCGCTCGTCGGCGCAGGCGCGCACGATCGACTCCATGTTGGAGCCGCGACCCGAGATGAGGATGACGATGTTCTTCATCGGCGCGCGCAGTGTATCGGCGCGGCCGGTCCCGAAACCTACAATCAGCGCCTTTTGCCACGCACCTGTCGATGAGCGATCAACCTTCCCCGTCGAGCGACCCGAGCCCGGCCGGCGCCGCACTGCCGGCGCGGCGTCGCGTCCTCTCGGGCATGCGGCCGACCGGCGCGATGCACCTCGGCCATTGGCACGGCGCGCTCAAGAACTGGGTGCGCCTGCAGGACGACTACGAGTGCTTCTTCTTCGCCGCCGACTGGCACGCGCTGACGACGCACTACGAAGAGCGCGAAGTGATCGAGAGCTCGGTCTACGACATGGTCACCGACTGGCTCGCCGCCGGCCTCGACCCCGACAAGGTGACGCTCTTCATCCAGAGCCGCCTGCCCGAGCACGCCGAGCTGTTCACGCTGCTGGCGATGGGCACGCCGCTCGGCTGGCTCGAGCGCATGCCGACCTACAAGGACCAGATCGAGCGCCTCAAGGACCGCGACCTCGCGACCTACGGCTTCCTCGGCTACCCGCTCCTGCAGGCGGCCGACATCCTGATCTACAAGGCGGCGTTCGTGCCGGTCGGCGTCGACCAGGCGCCGCACGTCGAGATCACGCGCGAAGTCGCGCGCCGCTTCAATCATCTCTACGGCCGCGAGCCCGATTTCGACGACCTCGTCAAGGCGGCGCTCAAGAAGCTCGGCAAGGAGCGCGCGAAGGAGTTCGAGGCGGCGCGCCACGCTTACCGCGAAAGCGGTGATGCGGCGGCGCTCGAGCGTGGCCGCGCGATCATCGCCGCCAGCGGCTCGCTCGGCGGGGCCGACCGCGAGCGCCTCGACGGCCACCTGCGCGGCACCGGCAAGACGATCCTGGTCGAGCCCGACGTGCTGCTGACCGAGACCTCGAAGCTGGTCGGCCTCGACGGCACCAAGATGAGCAAGAGCTACGGCAACTCGATCGCGATGCGCGAGGAGCCGGCCGAAGTCACGCGCAAGATCCGCCACATGCAGACGGACCCCGCACGCGTGCGCCGCACCGATCCGGGCGATCCGGAGAAGTGCCCGGTCTGGCAACTCCACAAGGTCTACTCGGACGAAGAGACCAAGGCGTGGGTCGTGCACGGCTGCACGACGGCGGCGATCGGCTGCCTCGACTGCAAGCAGCCGGTGATCGAGGCGATCGTCCGCGAGCAGGCGCCGTGGCGCGAGCGCGCCGAGCAGTACCTGGCGGACCCGAAGCGCGTCCACTGGATCGTCGAGGTCGGCACCGAGCGGGCGCGCACGGTGGCGCGCGAAACCATGCGCGAAGTGCGCGAGGCGATGGGGCTCAGCTACTAGCCGGTGCGATCGCGCCGACGCGACGTCAGTGGCGCGCGCGGCGCCCCTTCGCCGTCGCTGGGCCTGCGGCCGGTGCCGTCTTCCGGGCGAGCCTGCTTTCCGTGCCGGCGAAGAGGCGCTTGATGTTGGCGCTGTGGCGCCAGATGAGCAACCCGCCCATCACCAGGAGCGCGAGCGCGACGGCGTCGGGACCGTCGGTGAGGACGTGCCAGAACGGCGCGAACACGGCGGCGACGATCGACGCCAGCGAGGAGAAGCGGAAGAACGCGGCGATGATCAGCCAGGTCGCGAGCGTCGCCGCGCCGAGCAGCGGATCGATGCCGAGCAGGGCCCCGGCCGCAGTCGCGACGCCCTTGCCGCCGCGAAAACGAAAGAACACCGGCCAGAGGTGGCCGAGGAAGGCGGCGAGCGCGACCAGTGCGACCGTGCCTTCGCCGAGCCCGTACGCCGGCCCGAAGCGGACGACGAGCGCGACCGGCAGGTAGCCCTTCAGCGCGTCGAGCGCGAGGGTAAGGATGGCGGCCGCCTTGCTGCCCGAGCGAAGGACATTGGTCGCGCCGGGGTTGCCCGAGCCGTAGGTGCGTGGGTCGTTCAGCCCCATCGCGCGGCTGACGATGACGGCGAACGACAGCGAGCCGACCAGGTAGGCGGCGAGCACGACGAGCGGCGGCACGACAACGTTCATGGCGAGGTTCGAAGCGAAGCTGCGCCGATTCTGCGCCGGCCCGGGCCGGCGGCGCGCGGCGCGAGAGCTTGCGCGCCTCGAAGCCGGCAAGCGTGGCGGTGAACAAGCGCTGCGCCTCTGTCGAAGGCATCGTCATGAGCCTGACTGTGCGCGCCGGCGCGCGTCCGCCCGACCCTCGGGCGATCGATTACGGCGCTCAGATCGCGCACGACACCGGCTGCGCGCGCAGCAGCTCGGTGATCACGCTCGGCGCGATGCCGATCAGGTAGCCGCGCCGGCCGCCGTTGATGCAGATGCGATCGAGTCCCAGGATCGTCGATTCGACGTACACCGGCATCGCCTTCCTGGTCGCGAACGGCGACGTGCCGCCGACC
>JBDTPG010000380.1:0-2823 GCA_039932815.1 Caldimonas sp. | reverse complement strand
GGCATGCCGAAATCGAGGCCGACGACCATCGGGAAGAAGATCGGGATCGTCAGCAGCAGGATCGAGAGCTCGTCCATGATGCAGCCGAGCGCGCCGTAGAGCAGGAGGATGGCGGTGATCACCAGGATCGGCGACAGCCCGAGCGACTTGACCGCGGCCGCCAGTTGCGCCGGAACCTGGGTCAGCGCGAGCGCGGAATTCATCAGGTCGGCGCCGAGGAAGATCAGGAAGATCATTCCCGAGGCCTGCGCGGTGGCATAGAAGCAGTGCCTGAATCCCTTCCAGTCGATCTCGCGCAGGAGCAATGCGGCGACGAGCGTCGCCGCGACGCCCACGGCGGCGCCCTCGGTCGGTGAGAAGAAGCCGCCGTAGATGCCCCCGAAGACGACCGCGAAGATCGCCGCGATCGGCGCGACGCCTGCGACGAGTCGCCAGGTGAGTCGGCCGGGCACGGTATCGGCCTCTGGCGCCTGGCCGGGCACGAGACGAACATAGATCGAGATCGCGACGATGTAGCCGATCATGGCGATCACGCCCGGCACCATCGCCGCGGCGAATAGTTTGGCGATGTTCTGCTCGGCGAGGATCGCGTAGATCAGCAGCGGTACCGACGGCGGGATGAGGATGCCGAGCGTGCCGCCCGCAGCGAGCGTGCCGGTCGAGAGGCGGTCCGAGTAGCCATGCCGGCGCATCTCGGGCAGCGCCACCGTCGTCACCGTTGCCGCGGTGGCGATCGAGGAACCGCAGATCGCGCCGAACGCGCCCGAGGCGAGAACCGCGGCCATCGCCAGGCCGCCGCGAAAGCGCCCCATGACGAGGCTGGCGAACGCGAACAGCGCCTTCGAGATGCCGCCCCGCGACGCGAAATGACCCATCAGGATGAAGAGCGGGATGACCGAGAGGTCGTAGCTTGCAAACCTCGCGAACGCCTGCTCGTTGAGGAAGTTCGCGTACGGCAGCCAGCCCGCCTGCACGACGTAGCCGATCGAGCCGGCGACGAACATCGCGATCGCGATCGGCGCGCGCAGCGCCATGAAGGCGATCATCAGGACGAAGATCAGCGCGGTGAGCGCGAGCGGGCTCATGACGGGCGCGACCTCATGGTTCCATCGGCCCTTGCGCGACCGACGGATCCCGGCTGGGTCGCGGCGGCGGGAAGCCGCGTACGACCTGCACCAGACCGATGAGCGCGGTGAGCGCGAGCGCCGGCGCCATCGCCGCATAGACGATCCAGGTGGGAAAGGCCATCAACATGGTGCCCGAGCCCGAGCGATAGGCGCTCAGGCCGCCCAGCGACGTGCGCCAGGCGAGCAGCGCCATCGTCAACGCGAGCAGGCCGGCGCCGAGGCGATCGAGTCGCGCCTGCGTCGCCGCAGAGGTGCCGGCAGTGAAGAAGTCGACGATGATGTTGCCGCGCTGGAATTGGCACCACGGCATGAAGAGCGCGATCGCTGCGCCGGCCGCGGCGCCCGAGAGCTCGAAATCGCCGACGATGGTCGCGCCGAAGAAGTTCCGCCCGATCAGGCTGCCGCACGTCATCAGCGTGACGACGGTGAGCAGCACGCCGGCGAGGATGGCGCAGACCTTGGCGAGCGTTTCGAGGAGTCGCAACGGCTTGTCGCTTCTTGGATGCTGGCTTGAACGCGGGGCGAAGTATCGCCGCCCGGCTAGTACTGCGTGTCCGGCATCGCGACCGTCAGTCCATCGAGGTCGGCGTCGAGCGCGATCTGGCAGCTGAGCCGGCTGGTCGGCCGCCGCGGCGCGGCCGTCATCTCGAGCATCGCCTCCTCGTCGCGCGAGGGTGCCGGCAGGCGCGCTGCCCAGGCAGCGTCGACGACCACGTGGCAGGTCGCGCAGGTCATCATGCCGCCGCAGTCGGCCTTGATGCCGTCGAGGCCTGCCGCCACGGCAGCACGCATCAGGCTCTGAGCGACCGCTGCGACGAGCGCGTGGCGCTTGCCGTCCGATTCGACGAGGTGGACGGTGATCGTCGGGGGCGCGCTCATCGCCGCGATCAGAAGCGGCTGAAGTATTCGCGCGCCTGCCAGGCGTCGGGATCTTCGGCGGCGGCGTGGCGCTCGAGCTCGAAGCGCTTGATGCGGACGAACCAGTCGACGACCTGCGGGGTGAACGCGCGCACCAGCTCGGCGTCGCCCTGGAGCGCGTCCAGCGCTTCAGCGAGCGACGTCGGCAACGCTTCGCCGCTGCCCGCGTACGGCGCCCCCGCCGAAGGCGGCGCGGCGAGGCGGCGCTCGATGCCGTCGAGGCCGGCGTGGACCTGCGCCGCCATGTAGAGATACGGATTGGCCATCGGCTCGCCGATGCGGTTCTCGACCCGGGTCGCGGCATCGCCGCAGCGGCCGAGCACGCGCAGCATCGCGCCGCGGTTGTCGCGGCCCCAGACGACGGACTGGGGCGCCATGGCGTTGGGCCGAAAGCGCGCATAGGCGTTGATCGTCGGCGCGCAGAACGGCGTCATGGCGCGGCCGTGCGCGAGCAGGCCCGCGAGCCATTGCGTGCCGACGTCCGAAAGCACCTGCGCCGCGTCGGCGTCGGTGCTGCCTTCGCGCGGCGCGGAGCGCACGAAGGCGTTGGCCCCGCCGGCGCGATCGACGAGCGACTGATGCAGGTGCCAGCCGCTCGCCATCACGTTGGCGAACGGCGGCCGGCAGACGAAGCTCGCGTGGTAGCCGGCGCGGCGCAGCGCCTGGCGAACGCCGTTGCGGAACAGGACCATCTGGTCGGCGGCGACGAGCGCATCGGTCGGCTCGAAGACCGCCTCGACCTGGCTCGGGCCGAGCTCGATCTCGAGCGAGCGCAGCG
>JBDTPG010000379.1:0-2826 GCA_039932815.1 Caldimonas sp. | reverse complement strand
CTGAAATACGTCGTGATCACGAGCGTCGACCGCGACGACTTGCGCGACGGTGGCGCCGCGCACTTCGTCGCCTGCATCGAGAAGACGCGCGAGCTGTCGCCCGAGACGAAGATCGAGATCCTGACGCCCGATTTCCGCGGCCGCATGGACCGCGCCCTCGAGATCCTGAAGGCCGCGCCGCCCGACGTGATGAACCACAACCTCGAGACCGCGCCGCGCCTCTACAAGGAAGCCCGCCCGGGCTCTGACTACGCGTTCTCCCTGAATCTGCTGAAGCGCTTCAAGGAATTCGCGCCACACGTGCCGACCAAGAGCGGCGTCATGGTCGGTCTCGGCGAGACCGACGAGGAGATCCTGCAGGTGATGCGCGACATGCGCGCGCACGACATCGACATGCTGACGATCGGCCAGTACCTCGCGCCGAGCGGCCACCATCTGCCGGTGCGCCGCTACGTCCACCCCGACACGTTCCGCATGTACGGGCGCGAGGCGGCGGCGATGGGCTTCTCGCACGCCGCCGTCGGCGCGCTGGTGCGTTCGAGCTACCACGCCGACCAGCAGGCGCACGCCGCGGGCGTCGGCGTCTAGCGCCGCGTGACTGCGGCCCCGGCTGCGACCCCGGAGCCGACGCTCGCCTGCGGCAACTGCCGCCGGCCGATGCAGCGACTGGCGCTCGCGGGCCACTACGGCCACACGGTCGATCTCGACCTCTGCCGCAGCTGCGACCTGGTCTGGTTCGACGGCACCGAGACGGCGCAGCTGAGCGGGCCGGCGCTGCTCGAGCTGATCGGCCACATGGCCGCGGCGCGCGAGCTGCCGCACGAGATGCTGCGCGCCGACCCGCGTTGCCCGCGCTGCGCCGGCGCGCTGAAGATCGTCCACAACCAATCGCGCTGGGGCCATTCGTCGCAGCTGCAGTGCGTGCGCCGCCATGGCGCGTACCAGTCGTTCGCCCAGTTCCTCGGCGAAAAAGGCCTGCTCAGGCCGATGTCGCTCGTCGATCGCGCCAAGCTGCTGCGCGACCGGGGCCGGATCGACTGCATCAACTGCGGCGGCGAGGTCGGCATGGGCGACGACCGCTGTCGCTGGTGCCGCTCGGTGCCGAGCCTGCTCGACGTCGCTCGGCTGGCCCATGCCCTCGATCCGCACGACACGATCGAGCCGCCCGCTGTCTACTCGACCGCCGAACGCCAGGGCGCCCTGCAGTGCGCGGCGTGCGGCGTGGCGCTGCCGGAGGGTGAAACGATCAGCTGCTCGCAATGCGGCGCGACGCTCGCGATCACGAGCCTGGCCGACGCCAACGCGCAGGTGCAGGCGCTTGCGCCGGCGCTGCGTGCGGCCGCCGAGCGGCCGTCGCCGGCGGTCGTCAAGAAAAGGCTCGACGCGCTCGACGCCGATCTGCCGCGGCGGCGCGAGTGGGCGGCGCAGATGCAGGCCGAGGCCGACGCGCAACGGCGTCGCACCGTCGACGAGACCGACCGGGACGAGTTCTTCCGGCGCGGCAGGATGCCGCTCGCCCTCCTCGTCGTCGCCTTCGTCGCCTGGATCGGATGGCACGCCTTGCGGCGCTGATGGCGACGCGCGCCCGACGCGCCGCGGGCGCGCGATGACGGGGACGCTCTGCGCGCTCGGCGCGATCGCTCTCTGGGCAACGCTCGCCTCGCTCGGCGTCGCGCTCGCGCACGTGCCGCCTTTTCTCCTTACCGGCCTGGCCCTCGTCATCGGCAGCATGCCGTCGTGGCCGCTGGCGCGCCAATGGCGCATTCCGGCGACGACGTTGCTGCTCGGCGTCTACGGCCTGTTCGGCTTTCACTTCCTGCTCTTCGTCGCCTTGCGCCATGCGCCGCCGCTCGAGGCCAATCTGGTCAACTATCTCTGGCCGCTGCTCATCGTCGTCCTCGCGCCGTTGTTCCTGCCCGGGATCTCGGCGCGGCCGATTCACGTGCTCGCCGCGATCGCCGGCTTCGCCGGCGCGGCGCTGGCGATCGTCGGTGGCCAGGGCGTGAGCGGCGGGCTCGCCTGGGGCTATCTTGCCGCTGCCGGCTCGGCGTTCATCTGGGCGAGCTACTCGCTGCTGACCCGGCGCGTGGCGCATTTCCCGACCGCAGCGATCGGCGCCTTCGGTCTCGTGTCCGGGCTGCTCGCGCTGGCTTGCCACGCCTTGCTCGAGCCCGCGACCACGCTGTCGGCGCGCGATGCGCTGCTGATCGCCATCGTCGGCCTCGGCCCGCTCGGCGCCGCCTTCTTCCTCTGGGACGCCGCGCTGAAGCGGAGCGATCCGCGCCGGGTCGGCCTGCTCAGCTACCTGACACCGCTCGCTTCGACGCTTCTGCTCGCGTGGACGACCGGGCGGCCGCTGACGCTCTGGATCGCGGCGGCGGCCCTGCTCATCGTCGGTGCTGCGCTGGTCGGCTTGCGGACGCGCTGAGCTGCCGACGCGCACAATGGATCGAGGAGCCGCCATGAACAGAAGACATTTTTCCGCGCTCGTCGCGTCGACCGCGCTGTGCAGCGTGCGAAGCGCAGCCGCCGAACTCGACAACGCCGACGCGGCTTCGGGAATTCGCGTCGCGCTCGAACGCGGCGCCGTCGCCGCCGTCGGCCTGCTCGGCCGTCCCGACGGATTTCTCGCCAACCCGAAGGTGCGCATCCCGCTGCCGGGCTTCCTCAACGACGCCGCCAAGGTGCTTCGCTTCACCGGGCAGCAGAAGCGCGTCGACGATCTCGTCACCGCCATGAACCGCGCCGCCGAATCGGCGGTTCCGGAAGCGAAGGCGCTGCTCGTCGCGGCGGTGAAATCGATCAGCGTCGGCGATGCGCGCCGAA
>JBDTPG010000378.1:0-2835 GCA_039932815.1 Caldimonas sp. | reverse complement strand
TGCTGCTCGGCGTGAACTTGATCAGGTCCGACATCTTGATGATGACGCAGTTGTATGTCGCGTCGGGCGGGTTGCCGCTGCCGAGCATCGGCGTCGCCAGGAAGTCGACCTCGGTCGCGGTCGCGCTCGAGAACACGGTGACCGGGCTGGTGCACTGCGCGCTCGTCGACAGCATCACCGAGTAGACCTGGAGCTTGAGCGAGCTCGCGTCGAGGGCCATGGCGCTCGTCGAGACGAGCGCGGCGGCGGCGAGGGCGAATCTGATGGGCTTCATCGTCTTTCCTCGCGGTGTCAGCTGCCGGCGCCGACGACCGTCAGCTTGTCGGTGGTGGCGTCGTAGTCGCCGCCACCGCAGGAGGTGACGGCGGCGCCGACGGCGAAGGCACAGAAAACGAGGGCGAGCAGGCGCTTCATCACGGCTCCGGTCGAAGAGGTTCCGGGATATCGGCGCCCTTCCTCGACCCTTGAGGCCGGGGCGGCGAAGATCGCTCAGGCCGTGACTTGCGACCGGCCGGCGTGGACGATGGTGCCGCCCTCGTTGCCGGCGCCGGGGCCGACCTCGATCACCCAGTCGCTCGCCGCGATCACGCGCTCCTCGTGCTCGACGACGATCACCGTGTTGCCGGCGTCGACGAGCCCTTGCAGCTGGGTCATGAGCTTGTCGACGTCGGCCGGGTGCAGGCCGGAGGTCGGCTCGTCGAGGACGTAGAGCGAGCGGCCGCGCTGCTGCTTCTGCAGCTCGGTCGCGAGCTTGATGCGCTGTGCCTCGCCGCCCGAGAGCTCGGTCGCGGGCTGGCCCAGGCGCAGGTAGCCGAGGCCGATGTCGCGCAGCAGGGCGAGCGGCTTCAGCACCGCGGGCTCGCCGGCGAAGAAGGCGCAGGCCTCGTCGACCGTCATGCGCAGCACGTCGGCGATGCTCCTGTCGCGCCAGGTCACTTCGAGCGTCCTGGCGTTGTAGCGCGCGCCGTGGCAGGTCGGGCAGGGCGCGTACACGCTCGGCATGAAGAGCAGCTCGACGCTGACGAAGCCCTCGCCTTCGCACGTCTCGCAGCGTCCCTTGGCGACGTTGAACGAGAAACGGCCGGCGTCGTAGCGGCGCGCGCGCGCCGCGGGCGTCGCCGCGAAGAGCTTGCGCACCCCGTCGAAGAGGCCGGTGTAGGTCGCGAGGTTGGAGCGCGGCGTCCGGCCGATCGGTTTCTGGTCGACGCGCACCAGGCGCTGGATCCGCTCCATGCCGGCGCCGAGGTGGCCGCGCGTCTCTTCGGCGACCGTCGGTTCGTCGCCCGCCGGCTCGTCGTCGTCGCCCGCCGGCTCGTGGCCCAGATGGCGGCAGACGAGCTCGACGAGCGCCTGGCTGACCAGGCTCGACTTGCCCGATCCGGAAACGCCGGTGACCGCCGTCAGCACGCCGAGCGGAAAGCGCGCGTCGAGGTCCTTCAGGTTGTTGCGCGTGATGCCGCGCAGCTCGAGCCAGCCTTGCGGCTCGCGCGGCTCGCGCGGCTCGTGCGTGCGCGCCTCGGGCGGCGCGAACAGGTAGCGCGCGGTGTGCGAGGCGGCGACCTTGGCCAGCCCGTCGGGCGGCCCGCTGTAGAGGACGCGGCCGCCTTTCTCGCCGGCGTCGGGGCCGACGTCGACGATCCAGTCGGCGCGCCGCATCGTCGCGAGGTCGTGCTCGACGACGAAGATCGAATTGCCCGACCGCTTCAACGCATCCAGCGCCGACAGCAGCGCGGCGCCGTCCTTCGGGTGTAGCCCGGCCGTCGGCTCGTCGAGCACGTAGACGACGCCGAACAGGTTGGAGCGGATCTGCGTCGCCAGGCGCAACCGCTGCAGCTCGCCCGGCGAGAGCGTCGGCGTGCTGCGATCGAGCGAGAGGTAGCCGAGGCCGAGCGACTCGAGCGTGCCGATGCGCGCGACCAGGTCGGCAGCGATGCGCTGCGCGGCGATGCGCTTTTCCTCCGAGAGGTTGGGCGTCCTGCGCACGTCGGGCGCGCCGGCGTGCGCCGAGCCGCCGGCGGCGACGCGGCGCGCCGTGTCCTCGCGCGCTGCGGAGCGCGTCTGCGTCGCGTCGGCGCGGCTCCTGCACGTCGCCGTGCCGGCCGCTTCGATCTCGTCGAACCGACCCGTCGCCGCTGGCTTGAGAACTCGGGCGACTTCGCTGAGCGGCATCCGCGCGAGCGCGCCGATGTCGTGCCCCGCGAAGGTGACGGCGAGCGCCTCGCGCTTGAGCCGCTTGCCATGGCAGGCCGGACAGATCGCGCCGACCATGAAGCGCGAGACGCGCTTCTTCATCAACGGGCTTTGCGTCGTCGCAAAGGTGTGCAGCACGTACTTGCGCGCGCCGGTGAAGGTGCCCATGTAGGCGGGCTCGGTCTTCCTGCGCAGCGCGGTTCGCGTTTCGGCCGGCGTGAAGCCGGGATAGACCGGCACCGTCGGCGCTTCGTCGGTGAAGAGGATCCAGTCGCGCGTCTTCTTCGCCAGCTCGCGCCACGGCGTGTCGACGTCGATGCCGAGCGTGACCAGGATGTCGCGCAGGTTCTGGCCGTGCCAGGCCGGTGGCCAGGCGGCGATGGCGCGGTCGCGGATCGTCAGCGTGTCGTCGGGGACCATCGACTTTTCGGTCACCTCGTAGACGCGGCCGAGGCCATGGCAGTTCGGGCACGCGCCCTGCGGCGTGTTGGGCGAGAAGTCCTCCGCGTAGAGCATCGGCTGGCGCGGCGGGTAGCTGCCGGCGCGCGAATAGAGCATGCGCACCAGGCTCGAGAGCGTCGTCACGCTGCCGACGGAGGAGCGCGCGCCGGGCGTGCCGCGCTGCTGCTGCAGGGCGACGGCCGG
>JBDTPG010000377.1:0-2836 GCA_039932815.1 Caldimonas sp. | reverse complement strand
CGTGGGCGTGCGTGATGACGGCGCGATCGACCGGCCGCCAGGGGTCGATGTAGAAATCGCCCGGCGGGCAGTAGAGGCCCTCCTTGCGCTGGACGACCAGGTCTTGCACGTCAGTAGCGGTGTCTCGTCGCGAACAGGGCCAGGCGCATCAGGCCGTAGGCGATCCAGGCGAGCGTGCGCACGTGCCACGGCCGGTGCAGGTAGGTCTTCTTCTCGACCTGCTTGCCGACGTCGCGGACGGCGTCGACGAGGTGGCCGCGCAGCGCCTCGGCAAAGGCGTCGTCGCGGACGATGACGTTGGCCTCGCGCGCGAGCAGCAGGCTGATCGGATCGAGATTGGACGAGCCGACCGTGGCGATCGCGCCTTGCGGGTTGTCGAACACCGCGACCTTGGCGTGCAGGAAGCTCGGCTCGTACTCGATGATCTCGATGCCCGCGTCGAGCAAGGTGCCGTACATCGCCCGGCTGGTGTGGTGCTGCATGAAGTACTCGTAGCGTCCCTGCAGCAGCAGCGTGATGCGAACGCCTCGCTTGGCGGCCTTCAGCAGCGCCGTCTGCAGGGCGACGCCGGGGACGAAGTAGGCGTTGGCGATCAGGATCTCGCGCTGCGCCTGGTTGATGGCGTAGCGGTAGAAGTACTCGATGCGCTTCCTGAAGCGCACGTTGTCGCGAACCACCAGCGCGGCGAGCATGCCGGCGTGGGGCTGGTGCGCGTCGTCGTCGAACTCGTCCTCGCCCAGGTGCGCGTCCTCGGCATCGGTGCCGGCACGGGCGGCGGCGCGGACCGATTCGAGCGCCGCCGCGAAGTCGAAGCGCTTCGCGTCCCGGGTCACCTGCAGGCGCAGCCAGAGCCGCGTCATCGTCTCGTGGACGTCGGCGACGAGCGGCCCGCTGACGCGCACGGCGAAATCGAAGCGCGGCTGCTCGAGCGAGCCGTAGGTGGGGTCGCGGTAGTCGTCGATCAGGTTGATGCCGCCGCAGAACGCGACCTGCCCGTCGACGCAGGCGAGCTTGCGATGCATCCGGCGCCAGCGCTTGGGCATGAGGACGCGCCAGCCCTGCGCCGGATTGAAGACGCGCCAGAACAGGCCCGCCGCCTTCCAGCGCGCCTGCCACTCGGCCGGCACGTCGCCGGTGCCGATGCCGTCGACGACGACGCGAACGCACACGCCGCGCGCCGCGGCGCGCTCGAGCGCCTCGGCGACCGCGAGCACGCTGCCGGCGAAATCGAAGATGTAGGTCTCGACCAGCACTTCGGCGCGGGCGGCGTCGATCGCTTCGACGAGCGCGGTGAACAGCGCCGAGCCGCTCGTCAGGAGATCGATCCGATGGTCCGGCTGCAAGGCGCGCGTCGCCCGGGCGGCGCGTTCGCTGCGTGACATCGCTTGCCCGCGTCCGCGCTACTCGAGCTCGAGCTCGGCGACCAGCGGCAGGTGGTCCGACATGCGGGCCCAGGCGGCGCCGCGCGGTACGCGCGTCGAGGCGCAGCGAAAGCCGCGCGTGTAGATGCGGTCCATCGCGAAGAGCGGCAGGCGCGACGGGAAGGTGTTGTATCGCGTCGGCGGGTCGCCGGGGACGAGCGCACGATAGAGATCGCAGTCGGTCATCGGCAGGTCGAGCTTGTCGCCCCAGTCGTTGAAATCGCCGGCGACGATGACGGCTTCGTGCTCCGGCACCTCGCGCGCGATGAAGTCGGCCAGGCGCTGCACCTGGCGCACGCGGCTGGCGTGGATGAGGCCGAAGTGGGCGACGATGGCGTGCACCAGCGTGCCGTTCCACATCACCGGGGCGTGCAGCAGGCCGCGCTGCTCGAAGCGATGGTCCGAGACATCGTGATGGCCGACGTCGCCGATCGGCCAGCGCGAGAGCAGCGCATTGCCGTGCTCGCCGTCCCGCGTCACCGCATTGGTGACGTAGGCGACGTCGTAGCCGTCGGGCGCGAGGTAGTCGGCCTGCGGCACCTTCGGCCAGCCGAACTTGGTGTCGGGAAAATGGCGCGCCGCGGCGTGGTTCATGCGCCGGACTTCCTGCAGGAAGACGAAGTCGGCGTCGAGCGCCTCGATGCCGAGGACGAGGTTGTGGATCTCGAGCCGCCGCTTCGGGCCGACCCCGCGCACGCCCTTGTGGATGTTGTACGTCGCCACCCGCAGGATGTGGCTCGGGTGCTGGGTGGAGTGGAACGGGCGCGTGGTCACGGCAGATCCCAGAGCAAATAGCGCGCCGGCCAGGGCCTAGGCGATCCGCCGCGGCAGCTGCAGGATCGCCTCGGCGTTCGACGGCGAGAAGCAGCGATCGGCGGCGGCTCGCCAGTCGAGCCACTCGTGGCGAACGTGCTCGCCCGGCGCCAGCCGCACCGCCGTGCCGTGAGCGACGCGAAGGCCGAAGACGTGCTCGGTGTTGCGGGTCACGCCCTCAGCATAGCGGTGCCGCCAGACCGGGTAGATCTCGTAGACGTTGGCGAGCTGCCAGTCGACGAGGTCGGCGAGCGGGACCTCTGGCGAGCCGATCGCGATCCCGGTCTCCTCGCCGACCTCGCGGATGCAGGTCTCGACGAGCGTCTCCGAAGGCGAGTCCTTCGAGCCGGTGACGCTCTGCCAGAACCCCGGCGCGTCGGCGCGCTCGAGCAGCAGCACGTCGAGCTCGCCGGTATGGATGACGACGAGCACCGACTCGGGGATCTTGAACGGCTTCAGGTCGCCGGCCCCTGCGTGTTCCTCAGGCGGATGTGCAGCTCGCGCAGCTGCTTCTCGTCGACCGGCCCCGGCGCATTGGTGAGCAGGTCCTGGGCGCGCTGCGTCTTCGGGAAGGCGATCACGTCGCGCAGCGACTCGGCGCC
>JBDTPG010000376.1:0-2839 GCA_039932815.1 Caldimonas sp. | reverse complement strand
CGAACCCTCGTATGAAGCTTGGGAAGCTGCCGTTCTACCATTGAACTACACCCGCCGGCCGCGGCGATTATAGGCAGCGGGCCCTGCGCCGAGGCGCTCGCGAGAGCCGTGAATCGATGACCGACAACCCCCACTGCGACGACGATGGCGTGACCCCGGCGACGCCCCCGCGCATCCGCAGCTTCGTCGTCCGCGCCGGTCGCATGGGGCCGGGACAGGCGCGCGCGCTGGCGACGCTGGCGCCACGCTTCGTCCTTCCGTTCGTCGCCGCGCCGGTCGATTTCGCGCCGGTCTTCGGCCGCGTCGCGCCGCTCGCTGTCGAGATCGGCTTCGGCATGGGAAGCGCGACCGCGGCGATCGCCGCCGCCGCGCCGCACGTCGATTTCGTCGGTCTCGAAGTGCACCCGCCCGGCGTCGGCGCGCTGCTTCAGCGCATCGACGCGATGGCGCTCGAGAACGTGCGAATCGTCCAGCACGACGCCGTCGAGGTGCTCGAGTCGATGATCGCGCCGGCGTCTCTCGCCGCGATCCACATCTTCTTCCCCGATCCCTGGCACAAGAAGCGCCACCACAAGCGCCGCCTCATCCAGGCGCCGTTCGTTCGCCTGCTGGCGAGCCGCCTCGCTCCCGGCGCGACGCTGCATTGCGCGACCGACTGGCTGCCCTATGCCGAGCAGATGCTGGCGGTGCTCGGCGCCGAGCCGATGCTCGCCAACGCCGCGGGCGAAGGCTTCGCGCCGCGCCCGCCGTCGCGGCCGCTGACCAAGTTCGAGCAGCGTGGCCTCGACCGCGGCCACGGCGTTCGCGATCTCGTCTTCACGCGCCGCGGCTGAGGCGCCATCGGCCGACGCCGATCCTCAGTCCTGCCAGACGACGAGGCCGCTCCAGGCGGTCGCGAGAACGACGAGGCCGAAGGCGATCCGGTACCAGGCGAACGGCACGAACGTATGCGTCGAGACGTAGCGCAGCAGCCAGCGGACGCACAGCCACGCGGCCAGGAAAGAAAACAGGAGGCCGACGAGAAAGAGCGGCAGGTCGGCCGCCGACAGCAGCGCCCGCTCCTTCCACAGGCTGTAGGCGCCGGCGCCGAGCAGCGTCGGGATCGAGAGGAAGAAGCTGAACTCGGTGGCGGCCTGGCGCGACAGGCCGAGCAGCATGCCGCCGATGATGGTGGCACCCGACCGGCTCGTTCCCGGCACGAGGGCGAAGCATTGGCAGAGGCCGACGCCGAGGGCGTCGATCGGCCGCATCTCGTCGACGCTGTCGATGCGCGGCGGCCGCTGTCGCCGTTCCGCCCAGAGGATCACGAAGGCGCCGACGATGAAGGTCGTCGCGACCACCGTCGGCGTGAAGAGGTGCGCCTTGATCGCCTTGCCGAACAGCAGGCCGAGGATCACCGCCGGAACGAAGGCGATCGCGACATTGAGTGCGAAGCGGCGCGCCCGCGCGTCGCTGCCGAGACCGGCGAGGGTCGCGGCGAGGCGCTCGCGGTAGACGATCATCACGGCGAGGATGGCGCCGCTCTGGATCGCGATCTCGAACACCTTGCTCTTCTCGTCGGTGAAGCCGAGCAGCGAGCCGGCGAGGATCAGGTGGCCGGTGCTCGACACCGGCAGGAATTCGGTCAGCCCTTCGACGATGCCCATGAGGGCCGCCTTGACGAGCAGGATCGGGTCCAAGCGGTTCTCCGTCGCAACGCAAAGCGGGCGATGTTAGCGAGCGGCGTCGCATCGCTCGCTTGACCGGTGCGGAGGGGCCCACTATATTTACTGACCAACCAGTCAGTATGCAGCCATGACCGCCACGGGATCGACTCACCCGGCATCGATGCCCGCGGCCGGCCCACGCCAGCGCCGTAAGCTCGCGCGGCCGCAGGAGCTGCTCGACGCCGCCCTCGACCTGTTCGTCGAGAAGGGCTTCGCGGCGACGCGGTCGGAGGAGGTCGCGGCGCGCGCCGGCGTCTCCAAGGGCACGCTCTACCTCTACTACCCGAGCAAGGAAGAGCTGCTCAAGGAGGTGATCCGCAACAACGTCGTGAACCAGATCGCCGAGGGCGTCGAGATCGTTCGCGCCTTCGAGGGCTCGTCGTCGGAGCTGCTCGCGCACATGATGCGGCTCTGGTGGGAACGGGTCGGCGAGACGCGCGCCTCGGGCATCCTCAAGCTGATGATGTCGGAGGTGCGCAACTTTCCCGAGATCGCGCAGTTCTACATCGACGAAGTGACGACGCCGTGCGACCGGATGCTCGCCGAGATCGTCGAGCGCGGCATCGCGCGCGGCGAGTTCCGCCCGGTCGCGGTCGCCGACGTCGTCCACGCCCTGATCGGGCCGCTGCTCTTCCTGGTCATGAACAAGCATTCTCTCGGCGCCTGCGCCGCCGTCGCCCGGCTCGACCCGAAGCCGATCATCGAGGCGCACATCGACCTCGTGCTGCACGGCCTGGAGCCGCGGCTGGCCCAGCGCCCTCGCGCCGCCGCGCCTGCCCGAGCCGCGACACCGGCGCGGCGGCGGCGGTGAGGGCAGAGCCGCAGCCGGCGAGAATGCGGGGTTCGAGCCGACCGACCTCCGCCTCCATCCATCATGAACATCGAGCAAGCCCGCTTCAACATGATCGAGCAGCAGATCCGCCCCTGGGAGGTGCTCGACCAGGGCGTGCTCTCGCTGCTGTCGATCGTCAAGCGCGAGGATTTCGTGCCGCCGGCGTACCGCTCGATGGCCTTCGTCGACACGATGGTGCCGCTGCCGCACGGCCAGTCGATGCTCGAGCCGAAGGTCGAGGCGCGACTGCTCCAGGAGCTCGCGGTGCAGCGGCACGAGCGCGCCCTCGAGATCGGCGCCG
>JBDTPG010000375.1:0-2840 GCA_039932815.1 Caldimonas sp. | reverse complement strand
ACCACCGCAGCAACATGGACTACGTGCTGGTCTCGTTCCTCGCCGCGGAGCGCGTGGCGCTGAGCTATGCCGTCGGCGAATGGGCGCGGATCTGGCCGCTGCAGGGACTGATCCGTGCCATGGGCGCGTACTTCGTTCGGCGCAATTCGGGCGACCCGCTCTACCGCATGGTGCTGCAGCGCTACGTCCAGATGGCGACCGAGGGCGGCGTGCCGCAGGCGATGTATCCCGAAGGCGGCCTGACGACCGACGGCCGGCTGCGCGAGCCCAAGCTGGGCCTGCTCGACTACATGCTGAAGGGGTTCGACCCGGCGGCGCAGCGCGACCTCGTCTTCATTCCGGTCGGCATCAACTACGACCGCGTGCTGGAAGACCGCTCGCTGCTGCTCAAGCTCGACCCCGCCGCCGCCGGCGTCGGGCTGCTCCGCAAGCTTGCCGTCCTGGCGCGGTTCGCATCGCGCCAGTCGATCCTCGCGGTGCTCGGGCGGCGCTACCGGCACGGCTATGCCTGCGTCAACTTCGGAACGCCGGTCTCGATGCGCGCCTACGTCGCCGCGCAGGGTGTCGATTTCCGCCTGCTCGACGATGCCGGGCGGCGCCAGCCCGTCGCCGAGGTCGGCAAGATGCTGATGGCGCGGATCGGCGAGGTCGTTCCGGTGCTGCCGGTGCCGCTGGTCGCGAGCGTGCTGCTGCGCGACGACGCCAAGCCGATGTCGGAGCTGGAGCTCAAGGCGGCGGTTCTGGCGCTGATGGACGGCGTCGAGGCGGCCGGTGGCCACGTCTACGTGCCGCGCACCGACCGCGACTACGCGCTCACCGTCGGCCTGCGCATGCTGGCCCTGCGTGGCCTGGTGCAGGAGCACGACGGCCTGTTCCAGGCCAATCCCGCCGAGCTGACGATCCTGCGCTACTACGCCAACTCGATCGCCCACCTCGTCGCCTAGCTCAGCGCGGGACCCAAAACAAAACGGGGCCCGAAGGCCCCGTTTTGATCTCAGCGAAGCGTCCGGTTCCCGTCCTATTCCCTGCTGCCGGCGAAGCCGAGCAGCGAGAGCAGCGCCTGAAAGACGTTGTAGAGGTCCAAGTAGACGCTCAGCGTGGCGCTGATGTAGTTCGTCTCCTCGCCGTCGCGCACTCGCTTCAGGTCGTAGAGGATGAAGGCCGAGAAGATGCCGACCATCAGCACCGCGATCGTCACGAAGAGGGCGCTCGACTGCAGGAAGATGTTGGCGATGATCCCCACCAGCAGCATGATCGCGCCGATGTAGAGGAACTTGCCCATCGTCGACAGGTCGCGCTTGATGACCGACGAGAGCGCCGCCATGCCGAGGAAGACCCCGCCGGTGCCGGCGAACGCCGTCATGATCAGCGTCGTGCCGTTCGAGAAACCGAGGACGTGGCCGATCAGCCGCGACAGCATCAGGCCCATGAAGAACGTGAAGCCGAGCAGCACCGGAACGCCGGCGGCCGAGTTCTTGGTCTTCTCGATGGCGTAGATGAAGCCGAACGCTCCCGCCATGAAGACGATGAAGCTCATGCCGACGCCCATGGTCGTCATGAAGCCGGTCGACACGCCGATCCAGGCGCCGAGCACGGTGGGCACCATCGACAGGGCGAGCAACCAGTAGGTGTTGCGCAGTACGCGGTTGCGCTGCTCCTCGCTGGGGACCGCGTAACCGAGATGACCTGTCTGCAAGCTTTCGTCCATGAATCCTCCAAAGGAAAAGACGACGAGTGACACCGGCTGAGAGTGTCGGCGCCGATTCTAGTTCCCACCAACGTCGCGCTCGCGCCTTCTGCTCGCCTGGTGGACCGGCGGGAAGCCGATGGCACGGATGTGGTGTCGCTACGCCCGCTTTCAAGGCCCCGACGCCGGGTGGCCCGGGCTGTCGACGACAGGCAGCCGGCTACAATTGCAACGCTCCAGCCGACGCGAAACGACGGTTGCGGCGGCCGACCGGCGTTCGCCTGCCGTCGGCGACATTCCCGGCCGGCAGCCGCCGCGCCGCCCCCGCGCCCCGCATCGGAGCTGTCCCGTGTCCCCGCAACTGCTGCCCGACCACGCCCAGGCCCTCCTGGCCCTCGCCGACGGCACGGTGTTCATCGGCAGATCGATCGGCGCGACCGGAACGACGACGGGCGAGGTCGTCTTCAACACGGCGCTCACCGGCTACCAGGAAATCCTGACCGATCCGAGCTACTGCCGCCAGATCGTCACGCTCACCTATCCGCACATCGGCAGCTACGGCACGAGCGGCGAGGACGTCGAGTCGGCGCGCGTGTTCGCCGCCGGGCTAGTCGTCAAGGACGTGCCGGCGCGCGAGTCGAATTTTCGCAGCGGCGCCTCGCTCGGCGAGTATCTGCGGCGCGAGAACACGGTCGGCATCGCCGGCATCGACACGCGCCGGCTGACGCGCCTCTTGCGCAGCGGCGGCGCGCAGAACGGCTGCATCGTCGCTCTTGCGCACGGAAAAGCGGTGACGCAGGCGATGGTCGACGGCGCGATCGCCCAGGCGCGCGCTACGCCGAGCATGGCCGGCCTCGACCTCGCCAAGGTCGTCAGCGTGCGCGAGCCTTACGAGTGGACG
Source organism: Caldimonas sp. (assembly GCA_039932815.1). Lineage (GTDB taxonomy): Bacteria > Pseudomonadota > Gammaproteobacteria > Burkholderiales > Burkholderiaceae_C > Schlegelella_A. Next base: position 252 of record JBDTPG010000375.1, on the reverse strand, counting down.
CAGACGCCGTGGGAAATCGGGCGCGGCTACGGCAGCGTCCAGGCGCCGCGCTTTCACGTCGTCGCCTACGATTTCGGCGTCAAGTTCAACATCCTGCGCATGCTCGCGGCGCGCGGCTGCCGGATCACCGTCGTGCCGGCGCAGACGGCCGCTGCCGAGGCCCTGGCGAAACAGCCCGACGGCGTCTTCCTCGCCAACGGGCCGGGTGATCCCGAGCCGTGCGACTACGCGATCGCGGCGACGCGCGAGTTC
>JBDTPG010000374.1:0-2840 GCA_039932815.1 Caldimonas sp. | reverse complement strand
TCGAGCCCGGCGAGGTAGCGGATCAGCTCGGCCATCGACTCGAACGAGAGCGAGTCGGCCGGCGAGGTGCCGCGCAGCTCGGCGCGCCAGATCGGCCTCAGCCCTTCCGGCTGCGGCGTCAGGGCGACGTGCAACTCGAAGCGCAGGGCTCGGGGGGGGGATCGATCGGTGGCCATCGCGATGTCGGGTGCTTTGACATCACGATAGAAAGGCGGCGTTGAAAGAGCGTTGAAACGCTCCGGTGGGGATCAGGGATCGGAGGCGGCGCCTGCCATCGACTCGCTAAGGGAGGCGGCATAGAGCCGCGGCACGCGACCCGAAGAGAGCAGCTCGCGAGCGCGCCCGACGGCCTGCTCGTCGGCGCCGCCGCTGGCCGCTGCCAGCCGCAGCCGCTGCTCGAGCCAGGGCGCCATCTGGTCGACGGCGACACTCATGTCGATGGCGACGGCGTCGAGATGCCGGCCCGCCAGCGCCCTGTCGCCTAGCGCCATTGCTGCGGCACCGCCGATCCAGGCGCAGGCGAAGCGATCTTCCATGCGCTCGAGCCCCGGCACGGGCGGCAGCGCGGCAAGGGCGTCGGCAGGACGTTGGTCGGCGAGGGCCAGCCACGCCCTTTTCCAGGCTTGCTGCGCGGCGTAGACGTTGCCCTCGTGGCCCAAAGCCAGCGGCGCGAGCAGCACCTCGGCGTCGTCGACGAGCGTCCTCGCCCGGCCCAGGTCGCCGATCAACAGGAACAGGTCGACGACGAGATGCAGCGTGCCGATCCGATCGGTCGGCCGGCCCTCCCCCACCGCGAAGGCAATGAGCCGATCGCCGGCACTCCGCGCGGCGTCGACCTCGCCACGAAGGAAGTGCACGAAATAGCGCGCTTCGCGAAAGGCGCGCTCGGCGTACCGGTGCTCGAAGCCCGGGGCGAGCGCTTCGCCTTCGTCGAGCAGGGCCGCCGCGGCGTCGATGTCGCCGCCATCGGTGAGCAGCTTGACCAGGTTGAGAATCGCGCCGCGCTGCGCCGCCACGTTGCCGGAACGTGCCGCCAGGGCGCGCGCCCGCTGCAGATCGGCGGTCGCTTCCGCGACGCGACCCAGGTGGTTGTGAACCAGACCGCAGACGGTGAGTGCCCGCGCCAGCCCCGCAGAGGCCTCGATCGATTCGTGCACCGACACCGCCCGGCGTGCCACCAGTGCGGCGGCCGACAGCTCGCCGCGTCGATAGGCCGACACGGCGTAGCTGAGCAAGAGCGCCGCGAACTGCGGCCGCGCGGACGGCTCGTCTTCCAGCAACGCCATCGCTTCGCTCTGCAGCGCCTGCGCCTCGGCCTGCCGGCCCTGCAGCGACAAGACGGAGGCGCGAACGGCGAGCGCCTGCGCACGCAGCGCCGGCCCGGCACCCGCCAAGTCGCTCGCCAGCGAGTCGACGAGCGAGAGCGACTCGTCGAGTCGATCGGTGCCGCACAGATGCTCGGCACGATCGAGCTGGACGCCGAGGACCGCGAGCCGGCCGGCGGCGGCGTCTTCATCGGCTGCAGCGGCCTCGGCCGCGGCGGCGAAGGCCGCGTCGGCGGCGGCCCGGTCGGTGCCTCGCATGTGCAGGTTCGCCAGCGCGACGTGAATGTCGGCAGCCGTTCGGCCCGCGGCGCCATCGGCCAGGGCCTGGCGGTAATGCGCGGACGAATCGGCGAGCGCATGAACGCGAAGCGCCGCCTCTGCCGCCACGACGCGCCAGCGCACCGCCATCTCCGGGCGCAGCGCCGCCTCCCACTGCACCGCCACCAGCGCCGGCAGGGCCCGCCCCGATTCCAGTTCGCGCGCCAGCCGTTCGTGCAGCAGGCGGCGCCGTCCTGGGGAAAGTCCCTGAGTCAGCGACTGGCGAACCAGGTCATGGCTGAACCGCCAGCCGGTGCCCGCGCCGCGAAGCAGGTGCGCGGCCTGGGCATGCTCCAGCGCCGTCACCACCGCTTCCTCGTCGACCCTGCTCACGGTCGCCAGCAGGCGCGGCTCCATGTCGTCGCCGACGAGCGCCGCCACCTCGAGCAGGCGCTGCGCGGGCACGCCGAGCGCGCGCACGCGCGCCAGCACGGCGGCGCGAACGCTCGGCGGCACCGGCAGCTCGCCGTAGTCCTCGGTGATCGTGTCGAACGGCGTGCTCCAGCCACCGGCATCGGCGACGAGCAGTCCCTGCTCGAACAGATGGCGCAGCGTCTCGAGCAGGAAGAACGGGTTGCCCTCGGTGGCTTCGCGCAGGCGCTCCGAGAAGAGCCGCCCGCCCGGCGAGCCGGACAGCGCATGCGTCAGCGCAAGCACCTCGCCGGCGTCCATGCCCTCCAGCGCCACCGCGACGGCGCGTCGGCTGTCGATGTCGGCGCGCTGGCGTTCGAGCGCTGCCTCGGGGAGCTGGGCGCTGCGGTAGACGATGAGCCAAGCCACCGCGTCGGCCGCAGCAGAGGCGGTGTCGTCGAGGCGGGACCAGAGCTCCACGCTCGCGGAGTCGCCCCACTGCCAATCGTCGAGAACGAGGGCGCTGAAGTTTCCCTGCATCAGCAGCCGCCAGGCCTCGCTGGCGGCTGCCAGCAGGCGCTGCCTCGCTTCGGCGGTCGGCAACGCCTGCGGCGGTTCGCCGAGCTCAGGCATCAGCTGCGCCAGCTCGCGCCGAACCCATTCAGGCAGTGCGACATCGGGCGCCGAGTCGCGCAGGGCGCGCAGCAGGCGCACCACCGAGGCGTAGGGCAGCTCGGCGTCCTGCGGCTCGCAGGCGACGCGCAGCCACGGTCCGCGGGCCGACGCGACTTCGCTGGCCAGGCGCGTCTTGCCGATTCCCGCCGGTCCGTGCAGGTAGACGCGCTG
>JBDTPG010000373.1:0-2841 GCA_039932815.1 Caldimonas sp. | reverse complement strand
TGTCGAACGGGTTGCGGCACGACACCTCGAGGTGGGTGTGGGTGTCGATGGCGATCAGGTCGGCGGTGTTCATGCGGTGCTCCTCGGGATCGCGAAAAAGCGCTAGACGCGGCGATGGCGGGCCACCTTCTCGAGCAGCTCGAACAGCTGCACGCGCTCGAGGTCGCTGAGGTGGCCGAGCAACTCGCTCTCCATGCCGTCGGCGATGCGCTCGGCCTTTCGCACCAGCGCCGCGCCCTTGCGCGTCAGCGTGATCGTCTGCTTGCGGCGGTCTTCCTCGCTGCGCGTTCTCGTGATGAGCTCGCGTTCGACCAGCTTGTCGCAGACGAGTGTCAGGCGCGGCGCCGAGACGTCGAGCGCGAGCGACATCTGCCGCTGCGTGACGTTCGGGTTCGACGCGACCAGCATCAGGATCGTGAAATCGATGCGGCGCAGCTGAAACGGCTCGCCGATCCGCTTGTTGAAGATCTTGAGGCTGGGGATCGCGGCTTGCGCCAAGCTGTAGCCCAGGAGGCTTCTCATCTTGCCGTGGTCGAGGCCGCCGGGAAGGGCGGTCTCGCGATCGCCCCGGGTCGATGTGCGCATCGGAGAAAGTGTAGATGCCACTCTGGAAGGAGGGGGTTGTCAGGCTCGTCGCGATCCAATATAGTTTTCAAAGTTAATCATTAATCTAAGCAAATACCCGAAGGCCTTCGCGCACCGGAGCGCGGCGAAGGGAAGTCCCTAGGCGAGGGCCCGGAGCGTCCTCCTTACGATCTAAATCCGATGACGCCGAACGATCCGCGCGCGAGCGATTCCCTCCCTGCCGTCCTGCAAGCGCTCGACCTGCTCCAGCTCGAGTCTGTCGGCGCGGTCCTGCACGTCCGCCTGAACCGCCCGCAAAAGCGCAATGCCGTCAGCGATGCCCTCGTCGCCCAGATCCACACCGCCTTCGTCAACCTGCCGGAGGCGACGCGCGCAGTCGTGCTGAGCGGCGCCGGCGATCACTTCTGCGCCGGCCTCGACCTCGCCGAGGTGACCGAGCGAAGCGTCGCCGAGGGCATCGTCCACTCGCGCTCGTGGCACGCCGCGTTCGAGCAGATCCAGTTCGGCCGCGTGCCGGTGGTCGCGGTGCTGCACGGCGCCGTCGTCGGCGGCGGCCTCGAGCTCGCCGCCTCGTGCCACATCCGCGTCGCCGAGGAGAGCGCGTTCTACGGCCTGCCCGAAGGCCAGCGCGGTCTCTTCGTCGGCGGCGGCGGCTCGGCGCGCATCCCGCGCCTGATCGGCGCGGCGCGGATGACCGACATGATGCTGGCCGGCCGCGTCTACGACGCGCGCGAGGGCCTGGCGATCGGCATCTCGCAGTACGTCGTCGAGCCCGGCAAGGGCCTCGAGAAGGCGTTCGCCCTCGCCGAGCGCATCGCCGCCAACGCGCCGCTCTCCAACTTCGCGGTGATGCACGCGCTGCCGCGCATCGCCGACATGGCGCAGGACCAAGGCCTCTTCGTCGAGTCGCTGATGGCGGCCATCGCCTCGGGCGACGAAGCCGCCAAGCTGCGGGTGCGCGCCTTCCTCGACGGCAAGGCGGCCAAGGTCAAGAAGGCGTGACGATGGCGGCGCGCTACCGCTCGTTGCCGCTCGGAGGATCGCTCGAGGCGAACTTCTCGCGCCGCGACGATGGCTCGACGCTGGTCGTCTCGCGCGAGCCGCTCGCGCCGTATCCCGGGCGCCTCACCGACCGCCTCGTCGAATGGGCGGCGCGCGATCCCGCCCGCACGCTCGTCGCCAAGCGCGTCAAGGGCGGCGATTGGCGCCGGGTCAGCTACGGCGAGGCGCTCGGCAGCGCGCGCGCGATCGCGCAGGCGCTGATCGACCACGATCTCTCGGCCGAGCGGCCGGTCGCGATCCTGTCCGACAACGACATCGAGCACCTCCTGCTCGCCCTCGGCGCGATGCTCGCCGGCGTGCCGTTCGCGCCGGTCTCTCCGGCCTACTCGCTCGTCTCGCAGGACCACGGCAAGCTGCGCCACATCCTCGGCGCGCTGACGCCGGGGCTGGTGTTCGCCAGCGGGCCGAACTACGGCAGGGCGATCGACGCCGTTGTCGCGCGCGACGCCGTGGTCGTCCTCGGCGAAGGCACGCTCGACGGTCGCGTCACGGTCCCGTTCGCCGACCTGGTCGCGACGACGCCGACTCGGGCGGTCGACGACGCTCATGCCCGCGTCGGCCCGGACACGATTGCCAAGTTCCTGTTCACGTCCGGGTCGACGAAGCTGCCCAAGGGCGTGATCAACACGCAGCGCATGCTGTGCGCGAACCAGCAGATGATCCGCCAGTGCTTCGCGGTCCTGGCGGAGGAGCCGCCGGTTCTCGTCGACTGGCTGCCGTGGAACCACACCTTCGGCGGCAACCACAACGTCGGCCTCGTGATCTACAACGGCGGCACGCTCTACATCGACGAAGGCAAGCCGACGCCGGCGCTGATCGGCGAGACGCTGCGCAACCTGCGCGAGATCGCGCCGACGATCTACTTCAACGTCCCGAAAGGCTTCGAGGAGATCGCCAACGCGCTCGAGGTCGATCCGGCGTTGCGCAAGACCCTGTTCAGCCGGGTCCGAATGTTCTTCTTTTCGGGTGCCGGCCTCGCGCAGCCGGTCTGGGACAAGCTCGATCGTCTCGCCGAACAGGAGTGCGGCGAGCGAATCCGGATGCTCACCGGCCTCGGCATGACCGAGACCGCGCCGTTCGCGATCTGCGCCAACGCGCACGAGGTGAAGTCGGCCCACATCGGCCTGCCCGCGCCCGGCGTCGAGCTGAAGCTGGTGCCGAGCGGCGACAAGCAGGAGGTGCGTTACCGTGGGC
>JBDTPG010000372.1:0-2844 GCA_039932815.1 Caldimonas sp. | reverse complement strand
CCAGCTACCGCAACGTCCTGAAGCTCGGGCCCGACACCTACGCGGCGATCGCCTACGCCGATTTCCTGATCGCGCAGCGCCGCCCGGCCGAGGCGCTGACGGTGCTGAAGGACGAAGCGCGCACCGACACGGTGGTGCTGCGCTTGGCGATCGCCGGAACGCTCGCCCGCGCCGCGTCGGCGCCGCGCGACGTGGCCGAGATGCGCGACCGCATCGCGCTCGCCAACGAACGGCCGGAGGCGAGCATCTTTCACGGCAGAGAGCAGGCGATGTTCGCGCTTGTCGTCGAGCGCGATCCGGAACGCGCGCTGGGGCTGGCGCGAGGCGACGTCGCTCGCCAGCGCGAGCCGCTCGACCTGCTGGTCTTCGCCCAGGCGGCGCGCGCGAGCGGCCGAGCCGACGCGATCGAGGAAGCGCGCCGCCTCAAGGCTTCGATCGGGCTGCACGACAGGCGCATCGATGCGCTGCTCTGAGGTCGCGCAGGCGCGCTGGCGGCGCGCCTCGCGCGCGTTCGTCGGCGCCGTACTGTGCCTCGTCGCCGGTCTCGCCGGCGCGCACAAGGCGAGCGATTCGTACCTGCAGGTCGTCGCCGCGCCAGGCCAGCTCGAGGTGCGCTGGGACATCGCCCTGCGCGACCTCGACGTCGCCCTCGACCTCGACAGCGACGCCGACGGCAAGCTCACCTGGGGCGAGGTGCGCGCGGCCTGGCCGAGGATCGAGGCGTATGCGTTGCAGCGGCTCGCGATCGAAGGCTGCGCGCTCGCGCCGGTCGGCCGCGGCCTCGAGCGGCGCAACGACGGCGCCTATGCGGTGCTGAGCCTGCGTTCGTCTTGCACGCTGCCGGCGGCGCCAAAGATCTCGTACGGGCTCTTCGCCGACGTCGACCCGACGCACCGCGGCATCGTCAAGATCCAGCGCGCGGGACAGGGGGTCGCCCTGTCGGTGCTCGAGCCGAGCGCGACGATGGGCGTGGCGGCGGCTTCGACAACCGAATCGACCGCGACCACGACCGCGACCGCGGCCTCGGCCGCCGACGCGTCTTCGCGGCCCTCTGCGCGGGGCGGACGCTGGGAATTCCTGCTCGAGGGCATTCGCCACATCCTGACGGGCTACGACCACGTCCTCTTCCTGCTCTGCTTGCTGCTGCCCTCGGTGATGCGCAGGACGCCGGCAGGCTGGCAGCCGGTCGAGCGGCTTGCGCAGGCCGTGTGGCCGGTGGTCGGCATCGTCTCGGCGTTCACCGTCGCTCACTCGATCACGCTCGGCCTCGCGGCGCTGAAGCTGGTGTCGCTGACGCCGGCATTCATCGAGCCGGCGATCGCGGCGACGATCGTGCTCGCGGCGCTCGACAACGTGCTGCCGATCTTTCCGGTGCGCCGGGTCGTGGTCACCTTCTTCTTCGGGCTGATCCACGGCTTCGGCTTCGCCGGCGTGCTCGCCGAGCTGAACCTGCCGCGCGCCGACTTCGCGTGGGCGCTGCTCCAGTTCAACCTCGGCCTCGAAGTCGGCCAGCTGGTCATCGTCGGTGTCGCGACGAGCGCCTTGTTCGGCCTGCGGCGCTGGCGCGGCTACCCGCGCGCCGTGATCCGCGCGGGCTCGGCGCTGGCGATCGCGATCGGCGTCGTGTGGCTGATCGAGCGGATCGGCAACGTGTCGATCCTGCCGTTCTGAGGCGGCTCCCCTACAATGCGACGTACAGCACACCACAAGAGCGAGAAAGGCATGACGGTTATGACACCGCGAACTACCACCCCCGTCCGGAGGGTGTAGGTCGCTGCGCGTCCCCGCATCCGCATCGTCCTTTCTGTTCGAACGAAAAGCGCGGCCGGTCCGCGCTTTTTCATTGCTGGAGTCTGTTCATGATCTCGATTCAACTGCCCGACGGTTCGCGCCGCGAGTTTCCCGGACCGGTGACGGTCGAGGAGGTCGCCGCTTCGATCGGCCCGGGCCTCGCCAAGGCCGCGCTCGGCGGACGGATCGGCGCGGGCAAGGCGAGCCGCCTCGTCGACACGAGCCATCGGATCGACCACGACGAGACGCTCGCCATCGTCACCGACAAGGACGCCGACGGGCTGGAGCTGATCCGTCACTCGACGGCGCACTTGCTCGCGTATGCGGTGAAGGAGCTCTTCCCCGATGCGCAGGTAACGATCGGGCCGGTGATCGAGAACGGCTTCTACTACGACTTCGCGTACAAGCGGCCCTTCACGCTCGAGGACCTGGCCGCCATCGAGGCGAAGATGGCCGAGCTCGCGAAGAAGGACGAACCGGTGACGCGCCGCGTCCTGCCGCGCGATGAGGCGGTGGCCCATTTCAATGCCATGGGCGAGGCTTACAAGGCCGAGATCATCGGCAGCATTCCCGCCGGCGAAGACGTCTCGCTCTATCGCGAAGGGTCTTTCGAGGATCTTTGCCGCGGCCCGCACGTGCCGCGCACCGGCAAGCTCAGGCACTTCAAGCTGATGAAGGTCGCCGGTGCGTATTGGCGTGGCGATTCGAAGAACGAGATGCTGCAGCGCATCTACGGCACGGCCTGGGCGACCAAGGACGAGTTGCAGGGCTACCTGCACATGCTCGAGGAAGCCGAGAAGCGCGACCACCGCAAGCTCGGCCGCGAGCTCGATCTCTTCCACATCGACGAGGTCGCACCCGGCGTCGTCTTCTGGCATCCGAAGGGCTGGGCGCTCTGGCAGGCGATCGAGCGCTACATGCGCGACGTCTACCGCGACACCGGCTATCAGGAGGTCAAGGGCCCGCAGTTGCTCGACAAGAGCCTGTGGGAGAAGACGGGCCACTGGCAGAACTACCGCGAGAACATGTTCACGACGGAGTCGGAGAAGCACG
>JBDTPG010000371.1:0-2862 GCA_039932815.1 Caldimonas sp. | reverse complement strand
TCGCAGCCGTCGACGCAGACGACGACGGTGGGCTGGTGCGCGAGCGCATAGCGGCGGCCGTTGACGGTGATCATCGGGTTGCCTTTCCGGGCGGCGGGGCAGGGGCTGCGAGCGCTTGCCGGTGGTTCTTGATCGTGCGCTCCTTGCTCTCCATGACGTGGTCGTACATGGCCCGGCCGGCGGCGTCGCGGTCGCCCGATGCGATCGCCTTGACGATCTGCCGGTGCTCGCCGACCGAGACCGGCAGCAGGACGCCGTCGGCGAGGTTGAGGCGCCGGAACAGGCTCAGCTCCTTGATCAGCTTGCGATAGATCGCGGTCAGCTTGGCGTTGCCCGCCATCTCGACCAGGCGGTCGTGAAAGTGCAGGTTGAGCAGGTGATAGCGATGGGCATCCTTGGCCTTGACCGCCTGCTCCATCTGCTCGACCAGGGCGCGCGCCTCCTTCAGGTCGCCCGGCATCATCGAGCCGGCGAGACGGCGGCCGACCAGCTCGTCCATCGACGCGCGCAGGTCGAAGATCTCGACCGCCTCCTCGACCGGCAGCGAGCGGACGAACACGCCGCGGTTCTTCTCGGTACGGACGAGGCCGGCCTCGTCGAGCATGCGGAACGCCTCGCGCAGCGGCCCGCGCGAGACGCCGAGGCGGGCGGCGAGGGCCATCTCGGTGAGCTTTTCGCCGGGGCGGAGCTCGCCGGAGAGGATCATCCGCTCGAGCTCGCCCTGGACGACGCTCGCGAGCGAGCTCGTCTGCAGCAGCGTGATGGTCGGGTGCGGCGCCGCGGCGGCAGCGAGTTCGGGCATCGAGGCAGTAGACGCGATGTCGCGCCGATTGTCAACAATCTCCAAAAAACAGTTGACTTCGGTTTTGACGCGAACGAGACTGCGCCCGGTCAGCCGTCGAGCCGTCACAGAACTGGCATAGGCTTCGCACGCGGGTCGGGCACCGATCGATCCGATCCTCACACACCAGACATCAGGGAGATGCGCATGATTTCGGCCTCACTCAAAGCGCTGCTCGGCGCGGTCCTCGTCGCTGCCTCGGCAGGCGCGCTGGCACAGAAGACGCAGCTCACCGTCTACACCGCGCTCGAGACCGATCAGCTGAAGGCCTACGAGGCCGGCTTCACCAAGCAGAACCCCGACATCGAGATCAAGTGGGTGCGCGATTCGACCGGCGTCATCACCGCCAAGCTGCTGGCCGAGAAAGCCAATCCGCAAGCCGACGCGGTGATGGGCGTGGCGGCGTCCAGCCTGGCGCTGCTCGACACGAACGGCATGCTGATCCCCTACGCGCCCATCAACCTCGACGCGATCATGGCCAGCTATCGCGACAAGAAGTCGCCGCCGGCATGGTGGGGCATGGACGTCTGGGGCGCGACGATCTGCTTCAACACCGTCGAAGCGCAGAAGAAGGGCATTCCCAAGCCCGAGACCTGGAAGGACCTGACCAAGCCCATCTACAAGGGTCAGATCGTGATGCCCAACCCGGCGTCATCGGGCACCGGCTACTTCGACGTCACCGCCTGGCTCACGCTCTTCGGCGACCAGAACGGCAAGGGCGGGGGCTGGAAATACATGGACGCGCTCCACGAGAACATCGCCCAGTACACGCACTCGGGCTCCAAGCCGTGCAACATGGCCGCGGCCGGCGAATACGTGCTCGGCATCTCGTTCGAGTACCGCGCCAACAGCAACAAGGCCAAGGGCGCGCCGATCGACCTGGTGTTCCCGAAGGAAGGTCTCGGCTGGGACCTGGAGGCGTTCGGCATCCACAAGGGCACCAAGAAGCTCGCGGCGGCGCAGAAGCTCGCCGACTGGGCGTCGAGCAAGGACGCGATGCTGCTCTACGGCAAGAACTTCGCGATCACCGCGCAGCCCGGCGTCGCCGCGCCGCTCGCCAACGTTCCTGCCGACTACGAGAAGCGCCTCGTCAAGATGGACTTCAAGAGCGCCGCCGACAACCGCGAGCGCGTCCTGGCCGAGTGGAGCAAGCGCTACGACAGCAAGTCGGAGCCGAAGAAATAGGTCCTTCGCGGTGGCGGATTACCTCCGCCTCGAAGGCATCCGCAAATCGTTCGGGTCCTTCGAGGCGCTCAAGGACATCGATCTGGCGATCGCGCAGGGCGAGTTCGTCTGCTTCCTCGGCCCGTCGGGGTGCGGCAAGACGACGTTGTTGCGAATCGTCGCCGGCCTCGAGACGCAGACGGCCGGCCGCATCCTCCAGGGCAAGCGCGACATTTCGGTGCTGCCGCCGGCCGAGCGCGACTACGGCATCGTCTTCCAGTCGTACGCGCTGTTCCCCAACCTCTCGGTCGCCGACAACGTCGCCTACGGGCTGGTCAACCGCAAGGTCGCCAAGGCGGTCGCGACGGCGCGCGTCGACGAGCTGCTGAAACTGGTCGGCCTGCCCGGCAGCGGCGCCAAGTTCCCGGCCCAGCTCTCGGGCGGACAGCAACAGCGGATCGCGCTCGCGCGCGCGCTCGCCACCGCGCCGGGGCTGCTCCTCCTCGACGAGCCGCTCTCGGCGCTCGACGCGCTCGAGCGCGTTCGCCTGCGCGGCGAGATCCGCTCGCTGCAGCGCAAGCTCGGCGTCACGACGATCATGGTCACGCACGACCAGGAGGAAGCGCTTTCCGTCGCCGACCGCATTGTCGTGATGAACCATGGCGTGATCGAGCAGGTCGGCACGCCGATGCAGATCTACCGCGACCCGGCGACGCCGTTCGTCGCCGACTTCGTCGGCAAGATCAACGTCCTTTCCGGGCGCCTTCATCCGGGCCGTGACCTGCGCATCGGCACGAGCCGCTTCGCCTGCGAGCACGACACCGCCGCCGAGCGCGAGGTCAAGATCTACCTGCGGC
>JBDTPG010000370.1:0-2869 GCA_039932815.1 Caldimonas sp. | reverse complement strand
GTCCCAAACCAGTTGCGCTACCAGGCTGCGCTACGCCCCGAACCGGCGAATTGTAGGGGCCACGCCTCAGCGCGACTCGTCGGCCGTGGTCGGCGCGGGCAGCATCAGCTGGCGCGAGATCGCGACGCACTGCTGGATGTGCTGCTCGCAGACGTAGCGCAGCGACGAGTAGGTCAGCGCCGCCGAGACCGCCTGCCCGGCGATCGGCACGTACTTGGCGGCCTGCTGCGTCGTCAGCCGCACGCCGACCAGGCGCAGCAGCCGCATGACGAGGTCTCGCGTCACCAGCCTGCCGATGAGAAGGCCGCCGCCGGCCGAGATCGCCTTGTAGACGACGACCTGGCGATCGGGGGCGAGGCGCTCGATCTGCGCCGGCGTCAGGCCGAAGGCGTGGTTGATGTCGGGAATCAGGCGCATCAGCACGGCGACGTCGGTGACCCAGTCGATACCGGGCAACGGCACGATCGCGACGCCGGCCGCGAGCAGCGCGCGCCGGCTCACGAGCCGCCGGCAATGGCGCACGACCACTTCGATCTCGCGCGTCGTCGCCGGAACGACGGCCCAAGCGGCGGAGGGTCGCCGCTTGAAGAGCTTGCCGAGCGCTGAAGTGGCCATCGCGTTCATTGTGTCTTTCGCGTTCAGGCGAACGCCTGGGACCAGATTTTGTCGAGCCGCTTGACGCTCACGGGCTGCGGGGTCTTCAGCTCCTGGGCGAACAGGCCGACGCGAAGCTCCTCGAGCCACCAGCGGAACTCGTCGAGACGAGGGTCGCGGGCGCCGCGCCGGTCGGCGAGCTTCCTCAGGTAGCGCTGTTCGAGCGGCCGCAGCTCGGCGAGGCGGGCGCCGTCGCGTGCCGGATCGGCGCGCAGCTTGTCGAGCCGTGCGGCGATCGCCTTGAGGTAGCGCGGCAGGTGCTGCAGCCGCTCCCACGGCGTCTCGGCGACGAAGCGCTTGGGCAGAAGGCGCTCGAGTTGCCGGGCGACGTCGTCCGCGGCTTCCTTGGCCGGCCGCGTGTCCTTGATCTTGCGCAGCACCGCGTGGTAGTCGGCGAGGACGGCGCCCACCAGCCGAGCGACTTCGTTGGCGATCAGCGTCAGCCGGCCGCGGCCTTCGTCGATGCGGCGCGCGAACATCGCGGCATCGGTGGGCAGCGGCTCGGCGAGGAAAGCGCGATCGAGCGCGACGTCGACGATCTGCGCACGCAGCTCGTCGGCGCTACCGAGCGGCAGGAAAGCGATCGCCATCTTCTGCAGGTCGGGCAGGTTTTTCTCGAGGTACTTCAAGGGCTCGCGGATCTGCAGCGCGACGAGGCGACGCAAGCCGGCGCGGTGCTTGGCAGCGGCGATCTCGGCCTCATCGAACACTTCGATCTCGACGTGCGCGCCCTTGTCGATCAGGGCCGGATAGCCGACCAGCGACTGCCCGCCTCTCAAGAGCTCCATCAGCTCGGGCAGCTCGCCAAAGGTCCACGCCGTGTAGGCGGCACGGGGCACGTCTGCGGTTGCGGGGGCCCTCTCGGACGATGACGACCCGGACGCGCGGTCGCGTCCACTGGTCGGCGCAGGCGGACTGCCTTGCCCGCCCTCGAGCGCCCGCGCCGGCAGGCGCATCGCCGCCAGCGCCTGGAACGCGGAGCGTGCTTGCGCTCCGAGCGCCGCCTTCAGCTCGGCGAGGCGGCGCGACTCGCCGAGCTGGCGGCCGTGCTCGTCGACGACGCGCAGGTTCATGAGCAGGTGCGGCGCAAGCTGCTCGTGCTTGAAATCGGCGCGCCTGAGCGCCAGTCCGGTTCGCTTGGCGGCATGCGCGGCCAGCGCATCGAGCAGGCCGCCTTCGCCGAAGCCGACTTCGTCGATGAACGACTGCGCGTACTCAGGCAACGGCACGAGTCGCGAGCGCGGCCGCTGCGGCAAGGTCTTGGCGAGGGCCACGATCTTTTCCCTGAGCATGCCCGGAACCACCCATTCGACCCGGTCCTCGCTCGCCGGGTTGAGGGCGAAGATCGGCACGGTCACGGTCACGCCGTCGCGCGGGTTGCCGGGTTCGTGCAGGTAGTTCGCCGCGCAGTCGACGCCACCGAGCCGGATCGTCTTCGGAAACGCCGCCGTGGTGATGCCCGCCGCCTCGTGGCGCATCAGCTCCTCGCGCGTCAGCATGAGCAAACGCGGCTGTCGCTTCGCCTCGTCGCGGTACCAGCGCTCGAAGACGGCGCCGTTGTGGACGTCGGCCGGCACCTGCTGGTCGTAGAAGGCGAAGATCAGGTCGTCATCGACGAGCACGTCCTGGCGCCGCGACTTGTGCTCGAGCTCCTCGACCTGGGCGATCAGCTTGCGGTTGCTCGCGGCAAAGGGCAGCCTGGTCTCCCACTCGCCGGCCACGAGCGCCTCGCGGATGAAGATCTCTCGTGCCGCCGTCGGATCGACGGTACCGAAATCGACGCGACGATTGGCGTAGACGACGATGCCGTAAAGCGTCGCGCGCTCGAGCGCGATCACCTGCGCCGCCTTTTTCTCCCAATGCGGCTCGAGCAGCTGCGTCTTGATGAGGTGGCCCCCGAGCTCGGGCAGCCAGCGCGGGTCGATGGCGGCGATGCCGCGCGCGTACAGGCGCGTCGTCTCGACGAGCTCGGCGGCGACGATCCAGCGGCCTGGCTTCTTCGCCAGGCGCGCGCCGGGGTGGCGCCAGAAGCGGATGCCGCGCGCGCCGAGGTAGGCCTCGTCCTCGTCGCTCTTGACGCCGATGTTGCCGAGCAGGCCGGCGAGCATCGACTGGTGCAGCTGTTCGTAGGTCGGCTCGCTGGCGTTGACGCGCCAGCCATGCTCGGTGACGACCGACTGCAGCTGCGAATGGATGTCGCGCCATTCGCGCACCC
>JBDTPG010000369.1:0-2870 GCA_039932815.1 Caldimonas sp. | reverse complement strand
GTGAGCAGCGTCATGACCTGGCTCGCGATCAGGCCACCGATGATCGCGATGCCGAGCGGCCGGCGCAGCTCGGCGCCCTCGCCGAAGCCGATCGCCAGCGGCAGCGCGCCGAGCGCGGCGGCGAGCGTCGTCATCAGGATCGGCCGGAAGCGCAGCAGGCACGCCTCGCGCACCGCCTCGACCGCAGAGAGGCCGCGCGTGCGCTCGGCCTCGAGGGCGAAGTCGATGATCAGGATCGCGTTCTTCTTGACGATGCCGATGAGCAGGAACACGCCGATCAACGCGATGATCGAGAAGTCCATGCGGAACATGAGCAGGGCGAGGACCGCACCGACGCCGGCCGAGGGCAGCGTCGACAGCACGGTCACCGGATGGACCAGGCTCTCGTAGAGCATGCCGAGGACGATGTAGATGACGACGATGGCGGCGATGATCAGCATCGCCTGCTGACCCTGCGATTGCTGCGCCGCCAGCGCCGTGCCCTGGAACGAGCCGCGCACGTTCCTCGGCAGGCCGATGTCGGCTTCCGCCTGCTTGATCGCGCGCCCGGCGTCGTCGAGCGTCTTGCCGTCGGCGAGGTTGAACGAGATCGTCGTCGCCAGCTCGGCATCCTGGTGGCTGATCGAGGTCGGCGTCGAGCGCTCGCGGAAGCGCGCGACCGCGCTCAGCGGAACCAGGGGCGTCGCGGTGTTGCTGAGCGCATTGCCGGTGGACGCGTCGCGCGAGCCCGGATTGGCGCTTACCGACGTGGTCGTCGCCGCCGCCGAAGCCGCGGCGGCGACTTGCGTGGCGGTGGTCGACGCCGTGGCCCCGGCCGTCGCCTTCGCCGGGACGTAGATGTCGGCGAGCGCGTTCGGCCCCTGCGTGTAGCGCGGCGCCCATTCCATGACCACGTGGTACTGGTTCAGCTCGCCGTAGATCGTCGCGACCTGGCGCTGGCCGAAAGCGTTGTAGAGCGCGGAGTCGATCGTCGCCGAAGTCAAGCCGAGGCGCGACGCGCTGTCGCGGTCGACCTCGACCAGCGTCTCGACGCCGTTGTCCTGCTGGTCGGTGTCGACGTCGGTCATCGCGGGCTCCTGCTTCATCTCTTCGGCGAGGCGCGTCGCCCAGCGGCGCAGGTCGTCGAGGTTGTCGCTCTTCAGCGTGTACTGGTAGTTGGAGTTGCTCTGCCGGCCGCCGGCGCGAACATCCTGCACGGTGCTGAGGAAGACCGAGAGGCCCGTCACCTGCGCGAGCTGCGGCCGCAGCCGGTTGATGACCGCTTGGCCGCTGTCGCTGCGCCCGGAGGCCGGCTTGAGGTTGGCGAACAGGAAGCCGCCGCCGGCACGGCTGCCGCCGGTGAAGCCGACGACGGTCTCCATCGCCGGGTCGCGGCGAAGGATGTCGACGACCTGGCGCAGCTTTTCGCCCATCGCCTGCGAGGAAATGCTCTGGTCGGCGCGCAGGCCGCCGCGCAGCTGACCGGTGTCCTGCTGCGGGAAGAAGCCCTTCGGGGCGGCGCTGAAGAGGTAGACGTTGAGGCCGATGACGGCAACCAGGATCAGGAGGACGAGCCAGAGGCTCGCCAGCGCCCAGTCGAGGCTCGCCTCGTACCACGAAAGCACCCTGGCGAAGCCTCGCTCGGCCCAACGGGCGAGGCGCCCCGGCCGCTTGGCCTTCGCCGCGTTGCCGCCCGGCGGCAGCAGCCAGGCGCACATCATCGGTGTCGTCGTCAGCGAGATGACCAGCGAGATCATCACCGCCGCCGAGAGCGTGATCGCGAACTCGCGGAACAGCCGCCCGACCTGGCCCTCCATGAAGAGAAGCGGGATGAACACCGCGACCAGCGAGACGCTGATCGAGAGCACCGTGAAGCCGACCTCCTTGGCGCCGAGCAGCGCCGCCTTCATGCGGTCCATGCCGGCCTCGATGTGGCGCGCCGTGTTCTCCAGGACGACGATGGCGTCGTCGACGACGAACCCGGTCGCCACCGTGATCGCCATCAGGCTCAGGTTGTTGAGTGAAAAACCGAGCAGGTACATCACGCCGAAGGTGCCGAGCAGCGAGACGATCGTCGCCACCGCCGGGATCACGGTTGCGCGCACGCTGCGCAGGAAGGCGCTGACGACGAGCACCACCAGCACGATCGAGATCAGCAGCGTGACCTCGATCTCGCGCAGCGAGGCGCGGATCGAGTTGGTGCTGTCGGAGGCGACGTCGAGCGCGATCTGCGCCGGCAGCTGGGCGCGCAGCTCGGGCAGCAAGGCGCGCACGCCGTCGACAGTCTTGATGACGTTGGCGCCCGGCTGGCGCGTGATGAGCACGATCACCGCCGGCTTGCCGTTGAAGAGGCCGAGCGTGCGCGTGTTCTCGACGCTGTCGATCACGTGGGCGACGTCGTCGAGGCGCACTGCCGCCCCGTTGCGCCAGGCGACGACCATCGGCGCGTAGTCGGCGGCGCGCCGCGCCGGCGTCTGGGTGTAGATCTGCAGGCGCCGCCCGCCGTTCTCGACCTGTCCCTTCGGTCGGTTGGCGTTGCTCGCCTGGATCGCGGCGCGCACGTCGTCGGCGCTGATGCCGTACTTGTTGAGCGCGAACGGCAGCAGCTCGACGCGCACCGCCGGCAGCGTGGAGCCGCCGATCTCGACGTCGCCGACGCCGTCGACCTGCGCCAGGCGCTGGCTGACGATGTTCGACACGGTGTCGTAGATCTCGCCCGGCGACATCGTCTCCGACGTCAGCGCAAGGATGATCACCGGCGCGTCCGACGGGTTCGCTTTGCGATACGTCGGATTGCTGCGCAGCGTCGCCGGCAGGTCGGCGCGCGACGCGTTGATCGCCGCCTGCACCTCGCGCGCGGCGCCGTCGATGTTGCGCGAGAGCTCGAACTG
>JBDTPG010000368.1:0-2898 GCA_039932815.1 Caldimonas sp. | reverse complement strand
CGGATGGACATCGAGTCGCATCCCTTCGACCTGCGCGAGTGCATCGAATCCGCGCTCGACCTGGTCAGCACGCGCGCGACCGAAAAGCGCCTCGACATTGCCTATCTGTTCGAAGGCGACGTGCCGGCCGCGATCGGCACCGACCTGACGCGGTTGCGCCAGATCCTGCTCAACCTGCTCGCCAACGCGGTCAAGTTCACCGAGATCGGCGAGGTCGTCGTCACGGTGCGGGCGGAAGCGCGCGCCGGCAAGCGCGTGACGCTCACCTTCTCGGTGCGCGACACGGGCATCGGCCTCAGCGCCGAAGGCATGGGGCGGCTGTTCCAGTCGTTCTCGCAGGCCGACTCGAGCACGACGCGCAAGTACGGCGGCACCGGCCTCGGCCTGGCGATCAGCCGGCGCCTCGCCGAGCTGATGGGCGGCCGGATGTGGGCCGAGAGCGACGGGTCAGGGAAGGGTTCGACCTTCGTCTTCACGATCGAAGCCGATATCGCCGAGCTGCCGGCCAGCCGGCGCCGCGACTTCGTCGGCATCCAGCCCGAGCTGCGCGGCAAGCGCGTCCTCGTCGTCGACGACAACGCGACCAACCGGCGCATCCTGGCGCTGCAGACCGCCAAGTGGGGCATGGAGTCGCGCGACACCGAGTCGCCAGGCGAAGCGCTGCGCTGGCTCGAAGCGGGTGAGCGCTTCGATCTCGCCATCCTCGACATGCACATGCCCGAGATGGACGGCATGGCGCTGGCGCGTCGCATCCGCGACGTTGACCGCAAGCTTCCGCTCGTGCTGTTCAGCTCGCTCGGCCGGCGCGAGGCGGGCGATACCGAGTCGCTGTTCGCCGCCTACCTCGCCAAGCCGATGCGCCAGTCGCACCTGTTCGACACGCTGGTCGGCCTGCTCGCGCACGAGAGCGTCGCCAGGCCGGCCGCGGGGCCGTCGGCGCCCCAGCTCGATCCGGGCATGGCGGCACGCCATCCGCTTCGCATCCTGCTCGCCGAGGACAATGTCGTGAACCAGAAGCTGGCGATGCGCCTGCTCCAGCAGATGGGCTACCGTGCCGATCTCGCGGCCAACGGCATCGAGGCCGTCGAGTCGGTCGAGCGGCAGGTCTACGACGTGGTGCTGATGGACGTACAGATGCCCGAGATGGACGGGCTCGAAGCGACGCGGCGCATCACCGGGCGATGGCCCGACGGCCGTCGCCCGCGCATCGTGGCGATGACCGCCAACGCGATGCAGGGCGATCGCGAGCTCTGCCTCGCGGCGGGAATGGACGACTACGTGGTCAAGCCGATTCGGGTCGGTGCGCTCGTAGAGGCTTTGCTTCAGGCCACACAAATTCATGGTCGCTGACCGCCGGCGCCTCGTCGACGCCGGCCTGCGCCTGAGCGCGCTGCTCGACGAGCCCCAGCTGCACGAGGCGTTGGTGGAGGAGGCCGGCGCGCTCGTCGGCGCGCAGCGCGTGCTTCTGGTGCTGCAGTCGAGCGAGGGGCCACGGCTCGCCGGCGCGAAGCTGCCGCGGCGCGAGCGCGCCGAGGCGCTGCTCGCCGACGTTGGCCCCTGGCTCGACCACGCGCGCGTCACCCGGCAAACGGGCCTGTACCACGGGCCGCACGGCGCCGAGGCGAGAATGCAGCGCAGCTGCGTGGTCGCGCCTTTGCTGGCGCGAGAAGAGCTGCTCGGCTATCTTTACTGCGACGTCGAGGGCAGGCTCGGCCGCTTCGCCGACGGCGATCGCGACGACCTCGCCGTGCTCGCCAGCCAGGGAGCGCTCGCGCTCGCCAATCTGCGCCGGGCGCAGGGTCTCGAGGCCCGGCTCGCCGAACGCACCACGGCGCTGAACGAGCGAGTCGGCGAGCTCGAGGTCATCGGCGCGATCCAGCGCGGCGTGGCGCGGCAGCTCGACTTCGGCGCCATCGTCGAGCTGGTGGGCGACAAGCTGCGCGAGGTGTTCGCGACCGGCGACGCGACCATCATGTGGTGGGACCATGAGACCAACCTCGTGCGCGCCCTGTACCGCTACGAGCACGGCGTATCGCTGCCGCCGATGCCGTCGCGCGAGCCGACGCCGGATTGGGGCGGCTACCGGGTGCTGCACGAGGGGCTGGCCGGTGCGCTGAACACCCGCGCCGAGATGCTCGCGATGGGCGTCACGGCGCGGCCCGGCACCGACTGGTGTCAGTCGATGGTGACCGTGCCCATCGTCGGCAGCGACCGGGTGCTCGGCTTCGTCAACTTGCAGAACCATGAACGCGAATATGCCTACGGCGAGGCCGAAGTGCGGCTGCTGCAGACGATCGCCGCGAGCATGGGTCTGGCGCTCGAGAACGCGCGGCTGGTGGAGGAGACGAAGCAGGCGCTCGAGCGCCAGAAGGCGACCGCCGCGGTGCTCCAGGTCATCAGCCACTCGGTGGCCGACACGCAGCCCGTGTTCGCGCAGATCGCCGAAAGCTGCGGGCGCCTGTTCGACGCGCACTTGGTCAACATCGTGCTGGTGGACGACGGCCGGCTCACGCTTGCGGCGATACAAGGATGGGCGAGGACGCCGAGCGGTCAGGGGGCGACGATCGGCGGCCAGGTGCTGACGCAGGCGCAGATGGACGCCTTCATCGAGACCGCGCGCAGGCGGTTCCCGATGCCGATGGCAGGCAGCGCGACCGAGGTCGTCTTTCGCACGAAACAGGTGCTGAACCTGCCGGACGTCCTGAATGGCAGCAGCGACGTTCCGATCTGCGTGCGCGAGACGGCCGAGCTCGTGGCCACGAGCTCGCAGCAGATGTGGGCGCCGCTGATGAGCGGCGCCGTGGCGCTGGGCTCGATCGGCGTCTTCAGCGCGCCGCAGGGCGGCTACAGCGAACGAGAACAGGCGCTCCTCAAGACCTTCGCCGACCAGGCGGTGAT
>JBDTPG010000367.1:0-2906 GCA_039932815.1 Caldimonas sp. | reverse complement strand
GGCCTGGCGAACCGGCGCCATTTCGAGCTGACGCTGGCGAGCGAGGTCGACCGGGTCGCTCGCGCCGGCGAGCCGGCGCTCGTCCTGATGATCGACATCGATCACTTCAAGCGCGTCAACGATGCGCACGGGCACCAGGCGGGCGACCTCGTCCTCAAGGCGATCGCGAGCGCGCTCGGCGAATGCATCCGGCCGATGGACACCGTCGCGCGCTTCGGCGGCGAGGAGTTCGCCATGATCCTGCCCAACTGCGCGCCGTTCTTCGCCCAGCACGTCGCCGAGCGGATCCGCACCCACGTCGGCTCGCGCCGCATCGACATCGGTCCCGGCGAGACGGTGTCGGTCACGGTTTCGATCGGCGGCGCCTTCGCGCCGCAATGGGTTCGCTCGTCGGCGCTGCTCTGGGTCGAGCGCGCCGACCAGCAGCTCTACCGCGCCAAGTCCGAAGGGCGCAACCGCGCCTGCCTCGAGCAGCCGATCGTTTCCCAAGTCAGTGCCGAGGAGAAGGGTCTCCTCTTCGGCACGTCGCAGTTCTCGGAGCTTTGATGAACGACCCGGCGAGCGCTCAGGCGCGCATCCTCGCGGTGACGAGCGGCAAGGGAGGCGTCGGCAAGACGTTCTTCTCCGCCAACCTGGCGGCGGCGCTGGCGCGGCGTGGCGAGCGCGTCCTCGTCATCGACGCCGACCTCGGCCTGGCCAACCTCGACGTCGTCCTCAACCTGCACCCCAAGCTCACGCTGCACGATGTCTTCACCGGCAAGGCAGGCCTCGACGAGGCGATCCTGCCGGCGCCCGGCGGCTTCTCGGTGCTGCTCGCCGGCTCCGGCCTGGTCGAGTATTCGCGCCTGACGCCGCAGGTGAGGGAGCAGCTCGTCGAGATCATTGCCCAGGTCGCGCCCCGCTTCGATCGCATCCTGCTCGACACCGGCGCCGGCATCTCCGACGTCGTCCTGCATGCGATCTCGCTCGCCGACGACGTGCTCGTCATCGTCACGCCCGAGCCGACGTCGATGACCGACGCCTACGCGACCATCAAGCTGCTCGCGGTGCAGCAGGGGCGACGGGCGATCCGGCTCGTCGTCAACCAGGTCAGCGTCAACGGCGAGGGCAGGACGATCAGGAAGCAGCTGCAGCTCGTCGTCGACCGTTTCGTGTGCCCGTCGCTCGACGACGGCCGCGGCGCGGCCGTGCCGCTCGAGCTGCTCGGCGAGATCCCGACCGACTTCTCGGTGCGCGAGGCGGTGCAGAAGCGCCAGCTGCTGCTCGAGGGAATGCCGGGCGCGCCGGCGGCGCTCGCGGTGGCCGCGATCGCCGCGCGCATGACGGCGTAGCGTGCCGCGCTCAGCGCGGCACGACGCTGCGCGTGCCGGGCTTGAGCAGGACGATCAGCGCGCCGTGGCCGCCCTCCGCGGGGCGCGCATGCGTGAAGGCGAGCACTTCGCTGCGCTGCACGAGCCACGACTTGACCTTCGCCTTCAGCACCGGCTCGCGGCCGGGCGAGCCGAGGCCCTTGCCGTGGACGACGCGAACGCAGCGCAGGCCGGCGCGCGCCGAGTCGCGCAGGAAATCCGCGACGCGCTCGCGCGCTTGGTCGCTGCGCAGGCCGTGCAGGTCGATCTCGTCCTGCAGCACCCAGACGCCGCGGCGCAGCTTGCGAACGACGTCGAGACCGATGCCGCGGCGGCGGAACGACAGGGCGTCGTCGGTTTCGAGCAGCGTCTCGACGTCGAACGCGTCGGAGATCGATTCGGCCAGCGCCGCGGCCTCGTCCCGCTGGCGCTGAAGCGCGATCGCAGGCGGCCGTGCGCGTGCCGGCGCCGGCACCGTGTGCTTGCGCAGCGGCACGACGGCGCCGACGGCATTGGCGAACAAGTCCTTCTCCCGCCGATCCGTCATGGCACGCTCGCGCTCGCCGGCGGCGATCGTTTCCGCGTGGCGACGCTGCTCGAGCAAGGCCGCGCGGATCCGGGCGAGATCGGCGAGATGCCCGCCCTTGGCCGGCGCCCTCACAGCAGGCCCCGTTCCGCGAACGACACGATCTCGCCGTGGCCGACGACGAGGTGGTCGAGCACGCGCACGTCGACGAGGGCGAGCGCGCTCTTCAGCGTCTGGGTCAGGAACTCGTCGGCGCGCGACGGCTCGGCGGCGCCCGAGGGATGGTTGTGGGCGAGGATGACGGCGGCGGCGCCGAGCTCGAGGGCGCGCTTGACGACCTCGCGCGGATAGACGCTCGTCTGCGTCAAGGTACCGCGGAACATCTCCTCGAGGCGAACCAGGCGGCTCTGCGCGTCGAGAAAGAGAACGGCGAACACCTCGTGACCGCGACCGCCGAGCTGAAGGTGCAGGTATTCCTTGACCTTGCCCGGCGAGTCGAACAGGGGCCGCGTGCCGAGCTCGGCGGCGATCGAACGGCGCGCCAGCTCGAGCACGGCCGCGACCTCGGCGCGCTTGGCGGGCCCCAGGCCCTTGATCCGCTTCAACTCCCCGGGCTCGGCGCGCAGCAGGCCTGCGAGGCCGCCGAAAGCCTCGAGCAACTGCTCGGCGAGCTGCAGCACGCCGGTGCCGACCAGGCCGGTGCGCAGCAGCAGCGCGATCAGCTCGGCGTCGGCGAGGGCGGCAGGCCCGAGGGCGAGCAGCTTTTCGCGCGGCCGAGCCGAAGCGGGAATGTCCTTGAACATGGCGATCGAATCGGGGCCTCGACCTCGGCTCGTAAAATGCAAGCCAGTCTATCTCCCGAAAGGCGCACGCCTTGAATCGCGTCGAGCTCGGCTCCTTCCTCACCTTGCACTACCGGCTGCGCGACGGCGATGGCGACGGCGTGGCTTTCGTCGACACCTTCGACACGCCGCCGGCGACGCTGTCGCTCGGCACCGGCGAGCTGGCGCCCGCGATGGAAGCGCGCCTGA
>JBDTPG010000366.1:0-2911 GCA_039932815.1 Caldimonas sp. | reverse complement strand
AGGTGCAGCGCTACGACGTCGGCCGCCTCAATCCCGAGCTCGCCTACGGCAAGCCCTTTGCGAGCCAGCAAGCCGTCGACGGACAGCGCATCCCGACCCTGGCGCAGTTGTTCGCGCTGGTGAAGCAGCTCGGCGCCGACGAGGTCCAGTTCGACATCGAGACCAAGATCTTCCCGAACCGGCCGAACGACACGGTCGCGCCGGAGGCGTTCGTGAACACCCTGCTCGCCGCGGTTCGCGCGGCGGGAATGACGAAGCGCGTCATGATCCAGAGCTTCGACTGGCGCACGCTCGCGCTCGTGCAGCGCCTGGAGCCCGGCATGCGCACGGTCTACCTCACGGTCCAGGGACGCAACACCAACAACGTCGAGGATCCGGCGTGGACCGCGGGTCGGCAGGCGCGCGACTACCCGTCGGTGCCCGACATGATCAAGGCCGCCGGCGGCAAGGTCTGGGCGCCGAACTACAACAACATCGAGGCGAACTCGGCCCAGCGCGCCCACGGGCTCGGCCTGCAGCTCGTGCCGTGGACGGTGAACGAGACCGCCGACATGCGCCGGCTCATCGACTGGGGCGTCGACGGCATCATCACCGACTACCCGGATCGGCTGCGCGAGGTGATGCGCGAGCGCGGCCTGGCGCTGCCGGCCGGCCTCGCCCGCTGAGGCCACCGCGATGCGTCCGTTCAAGTCGATCGCCTACGCCTGCGCGCAGCCGGGAACCCGCCTGGTCGTGCTCGGCGCGGTGCACGGCGACGAGACCTGCGGCACGCGCGCGATCGAGCGCGTCGTCGCCGAGATCGACGCCGGCACGTTGCCGCTCGCCGCCGGCGCGGTGACCTTCGTTCCGGTCACCAACCCGCTCGCCTATGCCGAGAAGCGCCGCACCGGCGACCGCAACCTCAACCGCAGGCTGCTGCCGACGACAGCGCCGCGCGAGCACGAGGACCACGTCGCCAACTGGCTCTGCCCGCTGCTCGCCGCGCACGAGGTGCTGCTCGACCTGCACTCGTTTCGCGCCCCGGGCACGCCGTTCGCCTTCCTCGGCCCGCTCGACAACGCCGGCACGCTCGAGCCCTACGCGCAGGCCGCGCGCGAGGAAGCACTGGCGCTGCGCCTGGGCGTCGGCCGCGCCGTCGACGGCTGGCTCGCCACCTATGCGGCCGGCATCGCCAGGCGGCGCGAGTTCGCGGCGTCGTTTCCCGATGCGGTGCTCGACCTCGACCCGGCGTACGGCATCGGCACGACCGAGTACATGCGCTCGGTCGGCGGTTGCGCCGTCACGCTCGAGTGCGGCCAGCACGACGATCCCGCGGCGGTCGAGGTCGCGTACCGCGCGATCGTCAACACCCTCGCCCACCTGCGCCTGAGCAGCGCCGCCGATCCGCCGCCGGCGGCGATGACGTCGCTGCGCCTGAGCGAGGTCGTCGACAAGAGCGCCGACGGCGACACGTTCGCCAAGACGTGGCAGAGCTTCGATCCGGTCGCGGCCGGCGAGCGCATCGGCACCCGCCACGACGGCGCCGTCGTCGTCGCGCCGTTCGACGGCGTGATCGTGTTTCCCAACCCCAGGGCGCGCGCCGGCGAGGAGTGGTTCTACCTCGCCCGCCCGAGCGGCCGCCTGGGACGCTGAGACCGGGCCTCCGGCCGCGCTAGGCGCGCCGCGCACCCGCCGAGCGCCGGCGCACGGCCGTACCGATCGCCGTCAGCCCGGCGAGCAGCAGCGGCAGCGTCCCCGGTTCCGGCACTGCCGAGGCGAGCGCGGTCGTCCTGCCGTTTGCGCTCGCGAACTCGAAATTCGGATCCTCCGAGTGCACCGCGACCGTGAAGGTGTGCATCGCATCGATGAACGCCGGCCCGCCGACCTCGGCGCTGATCGAGAGCTCGTCGACGAAGCCGGCCGCGCAGTTCGGACACATTACCTGCGTGATGTGGGCGGCGAGCGAAAAGCGGAAGGCGTCGTTGCCGTTGGCGTCGATGAACTTGACGACGTCGATCGGCAGGTCGGCACAGATCGCGACGCCTTGTCGGCAGAAATGGGCATAGGTCCCGGACGAACCGGCGCCGAACGGCCCCTCGTCGGAGTCGAAGATGTTCTCCTGGAGCCTGAAGTCGAACAGGCCGAAAACGCCGATCTGGTAGCTGGCGCGCAGCTCGACCGAAGGATCGCCGCTGCCCTCGCCATGGCGCACGAAGTCGGTGAGCACGCCGTCGAGGCTGAAGTCGAGACTGAGCGGCACGATGCCGCCCGGCAAGGCGGCGACGCCGCACGGCCCGGCGCAGCTCCAGAAGTCGTCGAAGTTCGAGCGCGAGCCGGCGCTGAGGCCGTCGAAGCTGTTGGACGCCGCGGCCCCGAGAGTGCCGAGTTGCGGCGCGACGAACGAGCTCGCGAAGTTGTCGGCATCGACGAAGACGGCGCTGCTCGACCCGCCGGTGTCGCGGACATAGCCCGCCGGCGTCTGGACCGAGGTCGAGCTCGAGAAACCGGCGCCAGCGACGCCCGGCAAGGCCACCAAGGCGAGGAACGCCAGGCGACGCAGCCACGCGCCTGAAATCCAGAGGTCTGCGGTCATGAAAATCTCCCCTACGTGAGCCGGGGCCGGAATGGCTCGGCCGCACGGTTGTAGGGCGAGGAGCGTCACGCGACCGTCACACGCGATCGAGCATTCAGGTCAGACCGCGATCGGCTCGCCGTTGACGATCCAGGGCGTGCCGAACCTGTCGATCACCATGCCCCAGCGCTTGGCCCAGAACGCCGATTGCATCGGCATCTGGACCTGGCCGCCCTCGGCGAGCGAGGCGAAGACCCTCTCGGCCGCGGCGACGGTGGCGTAGTCGAGCGCGATCGACACGCCCTTGCGCTTTCGCGCCGAGCCGCGTCAGCCGGCCGGTCGCGCCGGTCGGGTCAGGAC
>JBDTPG010000365.1:0-2919 GCA_039932815.1 Caldimonas sp. | reverse complement strand
CCCTCGACGGCAACGAGCAGTACGAGGACGTCGAGTCGGTGGTCGAGCTGTGGAGCGCGATGGAGGCCGAGCCGGCTCTGCAAAGGCTCTGCGCCGCGACGCTCTTCATCGAACAGCCGATCAAGCGCGCCGTCGCGCTCTCGCGCACGATCGCGCCGCTGGCGCGCTTCCGGCCGGTGATCATCGACGAGTCCGACGGCGAGCTCGACGCCTTCGTGCGCGCCCGCGCGCTCGGCTACGGAGGCGTCTCGTCGAAGGACTGCAAGGGCTTCTACAAGTCGATCGTCAACCTGGCGCGCTGCCGACTCTGGAACGCCGAGGACGACGGCGGCGCGTTCTTCCTCTCCGGCGAAGACCTGACGACGCAGGCCGGCCTCGCCGTCCAGCAGGATCTCGCCCTCGTCTCGTTGCTCGGCCTGGCCGACGTCGAGCGCAACGGCCACCACTTCGTCGACGGTTTCGCGGGCCGGCCCCAGGCGGAGAGCCTGTCGTTCCTGGAAGCACACCCCGATCTCTATCACGAGGCGGACCGGCGCGTCCGGCTGACGATCGAGCATGGCAGCATCGCCCTCGGCTCGCTCGAATGCCCGGGCTTCGGCAGCGCCGTCGTTCCCGACCTGTCGACGACGGCGCCGATGCCCAAGGCCGACTGGCCGCCGCAACGGCCCTGATCGCCGCGCGAATTCAGGAGCTCGCGATGGACGCCATCGACCTCGCCTTCTATCGCCACCAGGGCCACATCACGGTCAACGGCGTCTTCAGCGCGAGTGAGACCGACGCCCTCGTCGCCGACATCGAGGCGTGGGGCGAGAGCTTCCTCGCCGACCTGCCGGCCGAGCAGCGCGCCTGGTACGTCGACGGCGGCGTCACGGCGCGAACGGTGCTGCGAAAGCTCGACAACCCGCACGCGCACCGGCCGGCGCTGCAGGCGATCGCGCGCGATCCGCGCCTGGTCGCGCTCGTCGAGCAGTTTCTCGGCCGCGGCGTCTCGGTCTACTTCAGCCAGGTCTTCTTCAAGGCGCCCGAAGGCGGCGGCCCGAAGCCCGCGCATCAGGACAACTTCTACTTCGGCCCGACCGACATCGAAGGCGTCGTCACCGCCTGGATCGCGCTCGACGACGCGACGCTCGAGAACGGCTGCCTCTACTTCGGCGACGGCACCAACCAGGGCCCGGTCTACGACCACATCGCACCGCCCGGCGAGCCGTTCAACCTGCAGCTGCCGACGGCGATCCTGGAGAAGCAACCGATGGCGCCGGCGCCGGTTCGAAAAGGCGGCGTCAGCTTTCACCACGGCAACACCTTCCACCAGTCCGGCCCGAACCACAGCACGCGCTGGCGCCGCGCGTGCGCGCTGCATTACGTGAAGAACGGCGTCGAGTTCGCGACGCCCGCCTTGCCGTATGACCACGCGCTGAAGATGCGCATCACCTGAGCTGGTCGGTGCGATCTTGCGCTGGCCGGCGGAGCTGGCGCGTGGCCCACGAGGGCGGGGAGCGGCGGATGTGCCCCGACCCGCCTTCGCCCGGGGCGGTGATCACGATGCCGAGCGAATCCGTTGCGTCTCTTCGCTCGTCCACGGGCGCCGCTGCGAAGACTCTCGGGTCACACCCACCACTCCCCACCCCCGCACCGCGCGTCACCACGAGCTTGTCTCGGCTTCGGTCCTATTGCATGCCAGAGCCGGGACGGCGAGTGGTGGGTGTGGTTCGGGCGGCGGCGGCCATGGCCAGTGATGAACGCCATGCCGTCGCGAATCTGCTCGCTGTCGTGACCACCGCCTCGGCCGACGCCGTCCGGGCCACATCCGCCGCTCACCGGCCTCGCGCCGCCCGGGGCCTTCTGCCGCGCGTCAAGAAACGCGCGGCTCACTCCATCCCGAGTAATCTGTAGATTCGGCGGGTGTAGACGCCGAAGGCTTCGTGCGTCTTCATGTCGAGCGTGCGCGGGTGCGGCAGGTCGATCTTGAAGTCGTCGGCCATCCTGGCTGGGCCGGCCGTGAAGACGACGACGCGCGTGCCGAGGAACACCGCTTCCGAGATGCCGTGGGTGACGAACAGGATCGTCTTGCCGGCTTCCTTCCAGATGCGCAGCAGCTCGAGGTTCATCTTCTCGCGCGTCAGCGCATCGAGGGCGCCGAACGGCTCGTCCATCAGCACGAGCTTGGGGTCGTGGACGAGGGCGCGCGCGATCGCGGCGCGCTGCTGCATGCCGCCCGAGAGTTCGTAGGGGCGCTTGTCTTCGGCGCCTTTCAGCCCGACCAGCGCGAGCAGGTCGCGCGCGCGCTCGCGGCTCTCCTTCATCGGCAGGCCGAGGATCTCGGCCGGCAGCAGGACGTTGTCGACGATCGTTCGCCACTTCAGCAGCAGCGGCTGCTGGAACACCATGCCGATGTCGCGGCCGGGATCGAACGGCGCGTCGTCGGAGCCGATCTTCACCGTGCCGGCATCGTGCGGGTGCAGGCCGGCGAGGATCTTCAGCAGCGTGCTCTTGCCGCAGCCCGACGGGCCGACCAGGCAGGCGAGCTCGCCCGGCATGACGTCGAAGGTCGCGTCCGAGATCGCGAGGTGCGCCTTGGCGCCCTTGCCGTAGGTCTTGGCGACGCCGGCGAGATGGATGAAGGGTTGCGTGGCCATCGCGTTCAGGTCACCCGCGCGTCGGGGACGACGAAGGCGCGCTCGAGCGCGAGCACGGCGCCGTAGAGCAGCATGCCGATCAGCGTGATCAGGAGCACGGCCATGAACATCGCCGCGGTGTCGAGCGTCACCTGCACCTGCAGCATCAGGTAGCCGAGCCCCTTGTCCGAGCCGAGGAACTCGCCGACGATGGCGCCGGCGACGGCGAGGATCGCCGCCACCTTCATGCCCGAGAAGATGTACGGCAGCGCGCCCGGCAGCTGGATCTTGGTGAAGACCTGCC
>JBDTPG010000364.1:0-2936 GCA_039932815.1 Caldimonas sp. | reverse complement strand
GAAGTGCGCGGCCTCGCCGTCGTCGGCCACCAGCCGATCCTGAAGCCCGGCGAGTCGTTCGAGTACACCAGCTGGACGCGCATCGCGACACCGAACGGCACGATGCGCGGCACTTTCTTCTGCATGACCGAAGACGCCCATCCCTTCGACGCGCCGATCGCCGAGTTCGGCCTGACGCTCGCTTCCGCGCTGCACTGATCGGCGTTCCGGTCCTCGCCGTCGTCAGTCGGCGTCAGCGCTCGGCGTCGCGATCGCCCCCGTCGCGCTCGCCGCGGCGGCGTCCCGAGAACATCGTCCACCAGACGATCAAGACCAGCAGCAAGCCTGCGCCGATCGCTTCCAGCAGAATGACCCACATGACCCGCGCTTTCGGTTGCGCCAGGCGGCTGGCGGCGGCGCCGATTCTAGGAAAGCTCGTCGCCCTGGCGACGGCGACGCTCGTCGCCTGCTCGACCACGCCCCTGCCGCCGCCGGCCCCGGTGGCCCCGCCCGCAGCGCCGCTCCCACCGAGCTTGGCGGTGTCGCCCGCACCCGGTCGCGACGACCTCGCCGCGGCGACGATCGATCGCCAGCGCGCGCGCTGGGTGGCGGTGCGCTGGAGCGACCTGCCGGGATGGGACGCTGATCGCGTGAGCGATTTCTGGAGCGCCTTCCTGCGCAGCTGCGAGCGGCCGGCGGCGGCGTGGCTCGACGCCTGCGCGAAGGCGCGCCAGCGCGGCCCCGGGTCGTCGAGCGAGGCCGCCGTGCGCGAGTGGCTGCAGCGCCAGTTGCGCCCGTACCGGATCGAGTCGATCGAGCGCGACCCGGTCGGCCTCGCGACCGGCTACTTCGAGCCCCTCGTCGAGGCATCGCGCGTGTCGCGGGCGGGCTTTCGCGTCGCCCTCTACGGCCCGCCCGCCGACCTGGCGACGCGGACGCCGTACTGGACGCGCCAGCAGATCGAGACGCTGCCGGCGGCGCAGAAGAGCCTGCACGGGCGCGAGATCGCCTGGCTGCGCGACCGCCTCGATGCGCTCGTGCTCCAGGTGCAGGGCTCGGGCCGCCTCGCCTTCGCCGCCGAGCGCGGCGGCGCGCCGACGATCGTTCGCGTCGCCTACGCCGGCCACAACGACCAGCCCTACCGGTCGGTCGGCCGCTGGCTGATCGATCAGGGCGAGCTGCGCGCCGAAGAGGCCTCGTGGCCGGCGATCCGCGCCTGGGCGCGGCGCCATCCGGCGCGCGTCGACGAGATGCTGCACAGCAACCCGAGGGTCGTCTTCTTCCGCGAGGAGCCGCTCCCCGATCCGGGCGTCGGGCCGAAGGGCGCGCAGGGCGTGCCGCTCTCGCCGGGCCGCTCGATCGCCGTCGATCCGCAAAGCGTTCCGTACGGCACGCCCGTCTGGCTCGACACGACCGAGCCGCTGGCGACCCGGCCGCTGCGCCGACTGGTCGTCGCCCAGGACACCGGCTCGGCGATCGTCGGCGCGGTCCGCGCCGATTACTTCTGGGGTTGGGGCGACGATGCCGAGGCGGCTGCCGGCCGCATGAAGCAGCCGCTGCGGATGTGGGTGCTGTGGCCGGCGTCGTGACCTGCGCCGACACGGCGAGCGCTGCACCGCCCTCCGCTGCGCCGCTCGACAGCGGCCGCGCCATCGACTGGAGCCGCACCTCCGCCGACTACGCGGCGCACCGCCCGGGCCCACCATCGCGTCTCTACGACCTGCTCGCGGCGCTCGGCATCGGCGTCAGCGGCCAGCGCCTGCTCGACCTCGGCACCGGCACCGGCCTGGTCGCGCGCGAATTCGCGCGCCGCGGCGCCGTCGTCAGCGCCATCGACGTCGCCCCCGGACAGATCGCAGCCGCGCACGAGAGCGCGCGCGGCGAAGGGCTGGCGATCGACTTCGCGGTCGCGGCCGCCGAGGCGGTGCCGTTCGCCGCCGCGAGCTTCGACGTCGTCGTCGCGAGCCAGTGCTGGATGTACTTCGACGTCGATCGCACCCTGGCCGAGCTGCGTCGGGTGCTGCGCCCCGGCGGCCTGCTCGTGACCACGCATTTCAGCTGGCTGCCGCGGGCCGATCCGATCGCGCAAGCGAGCGAAGCCCTGGTGCTCGGTCTCAATCCGGCCTGGCAGGGCGCCGACTGGTCGGGACAGATCGCGACCGAGCCCGCCTGGGCGGCCGGGCGCGCCAGCGTCGCCGCGATGTTCTGGTTCGACGCCGACGTGCCGTTCACGCGCGCCGGCTGGCGCGGCAGGATGCGCGCCTGCCGCGGCGTCGGCGCCGCGCTGCCCGACGCCGAGATCGCCGCGTTCGACGGCGCCCTCGCGGCCTGGCTCGAGACCCACGCGGCGCCCGAGTTCACCGTCCGACACCGCATCGACGCCCACGTCTTCACGCCCTGGCCGCCGACCCCGGCGTCCGCGCCGCCCACGCGTGCGTAGAAAGGTTTTGCAAGCTGCGCCGACTGATCGGCATCGATTCGAGGAGACTCCCGCCATGACCCGCCGCCCCTTCCTCGCCTTCCTTTCGGCCTTCGGTATCGCACCCGGACTCGCCGCCGCGCAAACGGGCGTCGGCAAGATCGAGCCGCTGGTCCTGACCGACGCGCAGTGGAAGGAGCGCCTCGCTCCCGCCGCCTACCAGGTGCTGCGCCACGAAGGCACCGAGTACCCCGGCTCGAGCCCGCTCAACAGCGAGCACCGCAAGGGGCGCTTCGTCTGCGCCGGCTGCGACCTGCCCCTCTTCACGTCGGACACCAAGTTCGAGAGCGGCACCGGCTGGCCGAGTTTCTACGCCTCGATCGCCGGCGCGGTGCAGACCAAGACCGACATGAAGATGATCCTTCCGCGCACCGAATACCACTGCGCTCGCTGCGGCGGACACCAGGGCCACGTCTTCGACGACGGGCCGAAGCCGACCGGCAAGCGCTATTGCAACAACGGCGTCGCGCTGAAGTTC
>JBDTPG010000363.1:0-2963 GCA_039932815.1 Caldimonas sp. | reverse complement strand
GGCCAGCTGCAGCGGGTCGCGATCGCGCGCGCCCTCGTCCACCGGCCCCGGCTCATCCTCGCCGACGAGCCGACCGGCAACCTCGACCCGACGACCGCCGAGCGCGTGCTCTCGTTGCTCGTCGAGCAGGTGCGCGAGCACGGCGCGGCGTGCCTGCTGGCGACTCACTCCCGCGCCGCCGCGGCGCGCGCCGATCGCAGCGTGACGCTGACGCCGAACGGGATCGCGGACTGATGCTCGCCTTGCTGCGCCAACTCTCGTGGCCCGAGCTGCGCCACCACCCTTGGCGCAACGCCGCCGCGCTCATCGCCGTGATGCTCGGCGTCGCCCTCGCCTTCTCGGTCCATCTCATCAATGCGTCAGCGCTCGCCGAGTTCGGCGCCGCCGTTCGCGCGATCAACGGCGAGGCCGACCTGGCGCTCGTCGGTCCGCGCGAAGGCTTCGACGAAGCGCTCTACGGTGCCGTCGCCGCCGCCCCCGGCGTGGCCGTCGCCAGCCCAGTCGTCGAGGCCGAAACCTTCGCCTTCGATGCGGTCGGCGCGCGCGTGCCGATCCGCCTCGTCGGCATCGACGCGCTCGTGGTCGGGCAGGTCGCGCCGGCATTGCTGCCTCGACTCGGGGCCGGCGCGCCGCGCTTCTCCGCACTCGACCCGGATGCGGTCTTCCTCAACGCGGCGGCCGAGCGACGCCTCGGTGGCGCGGCGACGACGCTCGCGCTGCAGACCGGCGCCGGCCGACGCACGCTGCGCATCGCCGGCACGGTCGCCGCGGGCGGGCCGCCGCTGGCCGTCGTCGACATCGCCGGCGCGCAGGTCGCGCTCGCCAGGGCGGGCAGGCTCAACCGCATCGACGTTCGCCTCGTTCCGGGCGCCGACCGCGCCGCGACGCTGGCGGCGCTGCGGCTGCCGCCGCAAGTCCGCGCCGCCTCGCCCGGCGAGGCGAGCGACCGGATCTCGAACGTCTCGCGCGCCTATCGCGTCAACCTCACCGTCCTCGCGCTGGTGGCGATGTTCACCGGCGCGTTCCTGGTCTTCTCGATCCTCGCCCTCTCGGTCGCGCAGCGCGCCCAGCCGCTGGCGCTGCTCGCGGTGCTGGGCTTGACGGCGCGCCAGCGGCTCGGCCTCGTCCTCGCCGAATCGGCGCTGCTCGGCGCCGCCGGCAGTGCCCTCGGCATCGCCCTGGGCACCGCGCTCGCCGCGCTCGCGCTGCGCCTCTTCGGCGGCGACCTCGGCGGCGGCTATTTCCCCGGCGTCGCGCCGCGGCTGCGCTTCGATGCCGGCGCCGCCGCGGCCTACGCGCTGCTCGGCGTCGCCGCCGCGCTCGTCGGCGGCTGGCTGCCGGCGCGATCGGCGCAGCGCATCGCGCCGGCGCAGGCGTTGAAAGGTCTCGGCATGGGCGCGACGACGCGCACGCCGTGGTTCATCGGCATCGCCCTGCTCGTGCTCGGCGCGTTGCTGGCGACGCTGCCGCCGGTGTTCGAGATTCCGCTCGCCGCCTACGGCTCGGTCGCGCTGCTGCTGATCGGCGGCATCGCCTGCGTTCCCGGCGGCGTCGGCGCGGCGCTCGCGGGGGTGCCGGAGCCGCGTCGCGCGCTCGCCCTGCTCGCCGTCGAACGCGCCCGTCACCAGCGCGCCGGCGCGACGATCGCCGTCGCCGGCGTCATCGCCAGCCTCGCGCTGTCGGTCGCGCTGACGGTGATGGTCGCGAGCTTTCGCGATGCGGTGACGCGCTGGCTCGACACCGTGCTGCCCGCCGACCTCTACGTTCGCAGTGCCGTCGGCCCCGGTGGCGGCGACGTCGCGACGTTGCCCCCGCAACTGCCGGAGCGGGCGCGTGCGATCCCCGGCGTCCTCCGCGCGGAACCGCAACGCGTGGTCTCGATCCCGCTCGATCCGCGCCGGCCTTCGGCGGCGCTGATCGCCCGCGCCATCGGCGACCCGGCCGCCACGCTTCCGCTCACCGGCGAGCTCGTCGCCGCTCCCGCCGGCGCGATCGCCGCCTACGTCAGCGAGGCGGTCGTCGATCTGTACGGCGCCGCGCCCGGCACGACGCTCGCGCTGCCGCTGCCCGACGGCGGCCGCGCCTCGGTCTTCGTGCGCGGCGTCTGGCGCGACTACGCGCGCCAGTACGGCGCGATCGCGATCGAGCGCGCCGACTGGCTGCGCCTGAGCGGCGATGAGCGAATCAACGACCTGGCGCTCTGGCTCGCGCCCGGAACGAGCACCGCGCAGGTCCAGGACGAGCTGCGCCGGCTCGCCGCCGCGAGCGGCTACGACGCGTCGCTGCTCGAGTTCGCGGCGCCGCGCGAGATCCGCGCGATCTCGCTGCGCATCTTCGACCGCAGCTTCGCGGTCACGTACTGGCTGCAGGCGGTGGCGATCGCGATCGGCCTGTTCGGCGTCGCCGCCAGTTTCTCGGCGCAGGTGCTCGCTCGCCGCAAGGAGTTCGGCCTGCTCGCCCACCTCGGCCTGACACGGCGCCAGATCCTCGCCGTCGTCGCCGGCGAAGGCGCGGTCTGGACCGGCGTCGGCGCCCTGCTCGGCCTCGTCCTCGGCATCGCCGTGAGCGTCGTCCTCGTCAAGGTCGTCAATCCGCAGAGCTTCCATTGGACGATGGAGCTGCTCCTGCCGTGGCTGCGCCTCGCTGCGCTGTGTGCCGCGGTCGTCGCCGCAGGAACCCTCACCGCCTGGTTTGCAGCACGTCGTGCGGTCGGCCGGGAGATGGTGCTGGCAGTGAAGGAGGACTGGTAGCTGTCTTTCTTGCGTTGTCCGCAGTCGGCCAATTCTGTTGCCCGATCCGCCGCTGGGGCAGCCAAACTCCGTCCGTCCCGCGCTAGTCTTGCACCCACGACTTCCAAAGCGCAGGAGACACCATGGCCCCGAACTTGTCAGATGCCGAGATTGCCCTGCGCGACGCTGCGCTCGAGTACCACCGTGCGCCGACGCGCGGCAAGATCTCGGTCA
>JBDTPG010000362.1:0-2964 GCA_039932815.1 Caldimonas sp. | reverse complement strand
AGTGTGCGATCCACGGCACGCGGATGCCGCCTTCGGTGAGATCCATCTTGCCGCCCACCAGCGGCCAGCTGTCGCTGAAGCGCTCGCCGCCGTTGTCGCTGGTGAAGACGACCAGGGTGTCGTCGGCGACACCGCGCGCCGCCAGCGCTTCGACGATCCAGCCGACGCCTTCGTCCATGTGGCCGATCATGCGGCGGTAGGTGTGGATGTTGCCGCCGTGCAGGTGGAACAGGTTGTCCTTCACCTCGTCGGCGAGGGCGGCGTCGTCGCGCGTCTCCCACGGCCAGTGCGGCGCGGTGTAGTGGACGCTGAGGAAGAACGGCGCGCCGCCGGCGCTCGCGGCGCGCTCGATGAAGTCGACCGCGCGGCGCGAGATCAGGTCGGTGAGGTAGCCCTCCTCTCGGTGCTCGACCTCGCCTTGCCAGAGGTCGTGCGTGCCGCGCGAGTCGCAGTGGCTGAAGTAGTCGACTCCGCCCGACATCGGCCCGAAGAACTCGTCGTAGCCCGAGCGCAGCGGCCCGAACGCCGGCGGGTAGCCGAGGTGCCATTTGCCGGCCAGCGCGGTGCGGTAGCCGGCCGTCTTCAGCAGAGACGGCAGGGTCGGGTGCTCGGGCGGCAGGCCGAGCGTGGTGCTGCCGCGGCTCTTGCTGTTGATCGGCTCTTCTGCCGCGCCGCGCAGCCGGTACTGGTAGCGCCCCGTCATGAGCGCGAAGCGCGTCGGCGAGCAGACGGGG
Organism: Caldimonas sp.; assembly: GCA_039932815.1. Classification (GTDB taxonomy): domain Bacteria; phylum Pseudomonadota; class Gammaproteobacteria; order Burkholderiales; family Burkholderiaceae_C; genus Schlegelella_A. Next base: position 2,230 of record JBDTPG010000362.1, on the reverse strand, counting down.
GAGTTGGCGTAGCCCTGCGTGAAACGGATGCCGCCTTCCGCGAGGCGGTCGAGCACGGGCGAGACCGGAACGCGGCCGCCGTAGCAGCCGAGGTCGGCGAAGCCGAGGTCGTCGGCAACGATGAAGACGATGTTGGGGCGGCGCATCTCGAACGGCGGAGGCTACTCCCGGCCGCGCCGGCCGTGTAGCGCCGCAGCCAGCGCGGCGCGAGAGCGTGCCAGCGCCGCGGCGCGGTCGGCGAGCGTCGCGGTGCCGGCATCGGAGGCGCCGGCCGTCGCGTCGGCGCGCGACCCGAGGGTGTGCGCATAGACCCAGGTGAATTCCGCGCCGAGCAGGAAGATCTGCGCCGAGTAGTACATCCAGACGAGCAGCACGACGAGCGATCCGGCCGCGCCGAACCCCGAGGCGAAGCCGCTTCGGCCGAGGTAGAGGCCGATCAGCGACTTGCCGATCGCGAACAGCAGCGCCGTCACCGCGGCGCCCACCCAGACGTCGCGCCAGCCGATCGGAACGCGCGGGACGATCTTGTAGATCATCGCGAAGGTCACCGTCACGAGGGCGAAGCTGACGCCGAGGTTGATCAGCTCGGCGACGACGGTCCAGGCGCCGAACAGCGGCGCCGAGAACTTGCCGAGCGCGGCGACCGCGGCGCTCGCGACCAGCGAGACGATGAGCAGGAAGCCGATGCCGAGCACCATGCCGAACGAGAGCAGGCGGGCGCGCAGGAGCGCCCACAGGCCCGAACCGGCCGCACGCGCCGGCGCGCGCCAGATGCGGTCGAGCGCGTCCTGCAGCTCGCCGAAGACCGAGATCGCGCCCAGGCCCAGCAGGACGACGCCGACGATCGTTCCGAGCACGCCCTGCGCGGGCTTGTTAACGCTTTGCAGGAGCGCCTGCGCCGCCGCTGCGCCCTGGTCGCCCATCAGCTGGCGCAGCTCCATGAAGATCTGGCCGCGCGCCGCGTCCGGCCCGAAGATGAGGCCGGCGATCGAGATGACGATGAGCAGCAGCGGGGCGATCGAGAACAGCGTGTAGTACGCGAGCGCCGCACCCATGCTCGGCGCGTAGTCGTCGACCCAGGCGACAACCGCGTGGCGACAGAGGGCGAGGAGCGAGACGCGATGCATGGTGTCAACCCGGGAGCGGCCGAGCAGGGAACCCTCTATCATGGCCCGCAAGCTCAGGCGCGCGCCGCTCCGTGTGCGCCAGCCCCACCACAGCAGGAGAAAGACCCATGATCGTTCGCCGCATCGCCATCGCATCGATTCTCGCCACCGGCGTTTTCGCCCTCGCCGGCTGCGGCATGATGGGCTCCGACAAGGGCATGGGCGGCGCCATGAACGTGCCGCTGTCGGGCAAGAACGAGGTGCCGCCGAACGCCAGCGGCGGCTCGGGCAACGGCAAGGTCGAGCTCGACGGCAACGTCGTCAAGTGGACCATCACCTACTCGGGAACGACCGGCCCGGTCACCGCCGGCCACTTCCACGGCCCGGCCCAGCCCGGCGCGAACGCTGGCGTCGTGGTGCCGTTCGCCGGCCCGCTCGCCAGCCCGATCGTCGGCTCGGCCACTCTGACGCCGGCGCAGGTCGACCAGGTCAAGCAAGGCCTCTGGTACATCAACCTGCATACCGCCGCGAACCCGGGCGGCGAGCTGCGCGGCCAGGTCAAGTAAGCCGCCCGCTCCAGCGCCGAGGCGCCGCCGGTCACGCCGACCGCGGCGCCTTCGCTTTTTCTTCCTCGCGCAGGCGCAGGACGCGGCGCTGCACCTTGCCGGTCGTCGTCATCGGCAAGGCATCGATGAACTCGATCTCCTTCGGGTACTCGTACGGCGCGAGCTTGCCGCGTACGTGCGCCTGCAACTCGGCCGACAGCTCGGCAGTCGCGACGAACCCCGGCGCCAGCACGACGAAAGCCTTCACCAGCGCGCCACGATCGGCGTCGGGCTTGGGCACCACCGCTGCGTTGGCCACGGCGGCGTGCTTGACGAGGCAGTTCTCGATCTCGCTCGGCCCGATCCGGTAGCCGGCGGCCTTGAAGACGTCGTCGCTGCGGCCCTGGTACCAGAGGTAGCCGTCCTCGTCCATGGTCGCGGTGTCGCCGGTCCGGCACCAGCTGTCGTCGGGATCGCCGGTGAACTTGTCGCGCGTCGCGTCGTCGCGCTTCCAGTAGCCGAGAAAGAAGATCGGATCGCGCTCGCCGTGGACATCGCGCCGGTGCAGGGCGACGTCGC
>JBDTPG010000361.1:0-2971 GCA_039932815.1 Caldimonas sp. | reverse complement strand
CTCGCCGAGCAGCAGCCGGGAGCGCGCGAACAGGCGGCCGACGGCGCGGACCTCGCGCTCGGCACCGGGCAGCGGCGACCACCGCTTGCCGAGCGAATCGAAAGCGCGCCGCGTCGCCGTGTCGTCGAGCGCCATCGAGGCGATCGCGCCGTCGACCGCCGCGCTGCGCAAGGCTTCGCTCCCTGGCGACGTCGGCAACGCCGGCATGGGTGCGGGGTCGAAGCGAGGGGCGCCGACAGCGAGGAGCTGACGTGCGTGATGCGCAGAGACCGGTCGCTGACGCAGCAGCCCGTAGACCGACAGCGACTGGACGTAGCTGATCGCGTAACGCTCCCCGAGCGCGCGGCCACCGGGCGCGAGCAGGTCGAACGGCAACAGCGCGAGTGCCCCGTCGGGCGACACCGTCAAGCGAGTCGCCGCTTCCGGGCAATGGGCGACGGCTGGCGCAAGGGCCTCCGACAGCTCGCGCAGCGGCGCCGCCGCATCGGCATCGCGCGGAGCGGCTGACCACGCATCGCGCAGGTGCCGCGCCGCGGCCTCGAGCACCTTCGGCGCGGGCAAGGCGACATACGCCACACGCTGGCCGCGCCCGAGGATGAAGACGCCGGCATGCTCGTCGCCCAGCACGAAGCTCAACAGGCATGTGTCCGGGGCCAGGACGCGGGGCACGTCGCTGCTGCCGAGCACCGGCGCCTCGGCTACGGCGGCAAACCGCGGATAAGCGCGGCGCGCCGCCGCGCGCCGTGCCAGGTACGCCTGCGCCTCGGACTCGCGGCGCTCCCCGGCCTCGATACGAGCGGCGTCTCCCTGCGCGGCCGACCACGCGGCGTCGGCGATGCGCACGCGCGCGCGCAGCGCGGCCAGCTCGCCGCGAACCTCGGGCGGCAAGGCGGGGCTCGTGTCCCCGGCCAGGGCGCCCAGCGTGGTGAGCAGCACGCGCCCCTTGAAGCGTTCGGACAAGTCGAACGCCGCCTCGATCTCGCCGCGCGAGGCGCGCAGCGTCACGTAGCGCAGGTACGGCCCCGTGTACGTCACCTGCAGAAGCGACGCCGCGTCCTCGGACAGGCCCAACCGCTCGGCCTGATCGGCGAGCTCGACGAACTGGCGCAGCGCCTCCTCGAGCATGGCGTCGCTGCCGAGGCGCTCGGCGGACTGAGCGACCGTGCGGAGCAAGGACAACGCCCGCCGCCTGTCGCCGATGGTGCGGATGCGCGCCAGCGCGATCGTCAGCTGCGTGCGCGATGCAGGGGCATCGCCTGCAGAGGCCAGCGCTGCCGCCAGCAGCGAGTGCGCGACGATGGTCAGTTCGCCGCTTTCGCCGAACGTCCGGGTGGTCGGGGCGATGAGCGCTTCGCCGACACGCACGGCTTCGGCGTGACGCCCGACCAGGTCGAGCAGCTCGACCAGGTGGATCTTGGTGTTCAACGTCTGCGGATGGGTGGCGCCCAGGCGCTCGATGGCGGCATCGATCTGCGGCTCGATGATCTGCAGCGACTCCAGGGGCCTGCCCAGATCGGCCAATATGAGCGACAAGCTCCGGGCCGAAACGACCGAAGCGAGATGACCCGGCCCGTAGAGCCGGTTGAACCCCTCCGCTGCTTCCCGTGCCAAGGGCAGCGCCCCTTCGTTGTCGCCGAGCTGACGCAGATTGTTGGCGTAGTTGTTGACCGCGCGCAGCGTGTCGGGATGCAGCGGGCCGGCGAGTGCCCGAGCCATCAGGTAGCTGCGCTGGTAAGCCAGCAGGCCTTCGGACGAACGGCCCACCGGCGTGTAGGCAGCGCCCAACCGGTCCTGGAGCGCACCCGCACGATGGGATCGTTCGTCTCCGAGCTGCGCCGACAACGCCTCGAGTACCGGGATCGACTCGGCGTAGCGCCCGAAACTGATGAGGCTGAGCGCGAACAGAAAGTGGCCGTCGTACAACAGCGGATCGTCGGCTTCGAGTGTCTGGCGCATCGTCGCTAGCAGTGCGGCTGCGTCGGCCACGGCGGTGTCGACGCGCAAGGTCAGGCGCGCGCGCAACCACAGGCGCTCCATGCGCAGCACCTGTCGATGACTCGGTCCGAGCGCCTCGCGCGCGCTGGCTCGTTCCGGCTCGAGCAAGGCGATGACGTCGCGCTGGAGGTTCAGGAATTCCAACAGGCCGGCGAGCTCCAGCAGCGCTTCCAGCGTCGGCTGCGCCAGCGCGCCATGACGCGAGCGCAGTGCTTGCCAGCGTGCCCGCCCCGAAGGCACGGGGTCTTTCACCGCACCGGCCTCGATGGCCGCTGCGAGCGCGCGCCATCGCAGCTCGCTTGCCAGCGGTGCGTTTGCGTCGGGCGCTGCGCCGATTCCTTGCGCGGCGCGCTGCCGGCGCTCGGCGCGCGCCTGCAAGGCGCCCGCGCGCCGGCCGGCCTGATCCAGGGTCTCGGTGTCGGCGGCAGCAGCGATCACCGGCTCCCGCAGCTCGGCGTCGGGTGCGGCGGTGCCGTCGATCGACGGCGCCCACTCGTCCAGGCGGCAGCGTGCGTCGGGCCACGAGCCACTCAGCGCCGGAGTACGGCCCGCGGCGCGGACGAGCGTCAACGGAGCAGTGCGCGCCGTCGGTGCGGTGTCGGTCACCGCCAACGGCAGGAGCCGGCCGTCGTCGATCAGAAGCGCTGCGCGCATTCCGTCGGCGCTCTCGATCACCTGCACATGCTGGTCCGGCTGGAGCAGGCGCGCGCAGTCGACGCCGTCGCCGGTCATGGCGGCCGCGCCGGCAAGCTGCGGCACCGCGACGAGGAGCCATGGCCAAGTCGATCCCATTGCGAGCCTCCTGCGTGGATTACATTGCGCTGGCGCCAACCTGCGGGTGTACGAGATGGACCCGAAAGATCTGCTCGTCCTGTCGGAGCTGCTCGACCAGTTGCTCGACTTGCCCGATGACGCGGCGCGCACCCGCTGGCTGGAGGCGCTGACACCGCCGCACGACTCGCTGCGGCCCGAGCTC
>JBDTPG010000360.1:0-2974 GCA_039932815.1 Caldimonas sp. | reverse complement strand
GTGTGGCCGCTCGGAAAGCTGAACTCGTCGAGCGAGCGAGCGCAGGCCCGGATGTCGGGGCAGGTGCAGTACGGCCGCGGCCGGGCGATCCAGCGCTTGATGATCTTGTAGACGACGAGATCGACGATGCCGACGCCGATCATGCGCACCGATGCGGACGGGCCGGCCGCCCCGCCCGCCCACGGCAGGCAGGCGATGACGGCATACCAGAGCCAGCCGTCGCCGACGCGGCTGACCGCGTCGAGCAAGCGGACGACCCAGGCGCGCGCCGCCGCGCGGTGCATCCAGCGCGCGAACGTGCGCTCGCGCTCGACCCAGATCAGCTGCCGCTCAGGCCACGACGGGAACGCGGGATGGCGGCGCTTCGGGTGCATAGACGGTGTCTTCCAGGCGGGCCTCGAAGCGCGCAAGCACCTCGGGCCAGGTGGCGCGGCGGGCCGCGGCCAGGGCCGCGCTGCGCATCGGTTCGAGGCGGACGCCGGGCTCCGTCAGCGCGCCGACGGCGGCGATGAACGCGGCTTCGTCACCCGGGGGAACGAGCCGGCCGGCGACACCGTCGTCGACGTGCTCCGCCGGCGCGGCGACCGCGTGCGAGATCACGGGCAGGCCGGAGGCGAGCGCCTCCATGACGACGTTGCCGAAGGTGTCGGAGAGGCTCGGGAACAGGAACAGGTCAGCCGACGCATAGTGCGCGGCAAGCTCGGCGCCGCGCCGCACGCCAACGAAGATCGCATCGGGATGGGCCGACTGCAGTCGCGATCGCGCCGGTCCATCGCCGACGACGACCAGGCGCAGGTCGGGCCGGCTGCGCCTGGCGCGCTCGAACGCGCGCAAGCCGAGCTCGACGTTCTTCTCGGCGGCGACCCGGCCGACCATCAGCAAAACCGGCGCAGTGTCGGCCCCCCATTGACGGCGCAGTGCGGCGCTGCGATGGCGCGGCGAGAACTGCTCGGTGTCGACGCCGCGGCCGACCATCGTCAGGTTGTGGAAACCGGCGGCGCCGAGCTCGCGCGCCGTGGCCCGTGTCGGCACGAACGTGCGCGCCGTCAGGTTGTGGAATCGGCGCAGCAGGCCGAGCACCGGGCTCGCGAATGCGCCCAGCCCGTAGTAGCTGCTGTACTGGTGGAAGTTGGTGCGAAAGTCGGAGGTCGTCGGGATCGCGAGCGCGCGTGCCGCCGCGAGCGCCGCCCAGCACAGCGGCCCCGGTGTCGCGAGGTGGACCAGCTCCGGCCGGTTGCGCTCGAATCGGCGCAGCAGCGGGCCGACGCGCGACAGGCCGAAGCGAAGCTCGCGGTAGACCGGGATCGCGGAGCCGGCCGTGCGCAGCTCGTCGCTCGCGTCGAGATGCGCCTCGCCGGGCTGGCGAGGGCGGATCAGCTCGACGTTGTGGCCGCTCGCGCGCAGGAAACGGACGGTCCGCTCGACGGTGAGCGAAACGCCGTTCAGCTCGGGCGGGTAGGTCTCGGTGACATAAGCGATGCGCATCGGGCGTTGGGCAGCGTCCATCGGACGATTTTGGCAATCGATGTGCCGCTCCGCAGTAGGACTGGGCCGCAAACCGCGGCGATGTTGACCAGGCGCAATGACGGCGTGAAGACAATCGCTCGTCGAGGCAGGACTCTTTCAGTCGCCTTCCGATCAGTCGCCTTCCAAATAGACGCAGACCAACCGGAGAGTGCGCGTTCGCTTGCAGAAGGCGCGCAGGGCGAGGAGCAGCGGCACCGCCAGGAAGGCGCCGGCAATGCCCCAGAGCCAGCCCCAGACCATCACCGCCAGGAAGACGAACACCGGGCGCAGGCGCAGCCGGTGACCCATGATCATCGGGCTGAGGAAATTCGCCTCGATGCCGTGCAGAAGCAGGAACGTCGCCGGCGGGCCCAGCATCGTCACACCCGGGCCGAACGCGACGCTGCCGGCGAGCAGAAGCAGGAGCGTGATGAGCAAGGGGCCGAGATAGGGAATGAAGGCGAGCACTGCCGTCGTCGTTCCCCAAAGAACCGGGTTCGGCAGGCCGATCGCCCAGAGCGCCAGCCCGGTGGCGACGCCGAGGGCGATGTTGACCAGGCTCATCGTGCTGATGAAGAGGCCGATGTCGCGCTGCGCCTGGCGCACGCCGGCCAGGATCAATGCCCGCGCCCGCGGCCGGCGCACGACGGCGACCGTGCGCATCACGAGCCAGCGCTCCGAGGCGAGCATGAAGTAGAGCAGGATCACCGTCGCCGAGGCCGAGAGCGCGAACGAGATCGTCTCGCCGATCGCCAGGCGGGTGAACGTCCAGCCCTCGCTCGCGAGGCGTTCGCCGAGCGGATCGAGCGGTGGCGCCGCCGGCGGGCGCACCAGCGAGGCCGGCGGCGCGTAGGGAAAGAGCGCGTCGCGCCAGCCCTGCAGCGCCTCGACGAGGTCGTGCACGATCAGCGGCGCTCGCGCCCACCACGCGGCCGCTGGCGCCGCGACCAGCATCAGCAGGACGACGGCCACGCCGAGCACCGCGCCGATGACGAGACCGGCGCCGATGTACTCGTGGATGCCAGCGCGCTGCAGGGCGCGCACCGGTGCCGCGAGGACGAAGGTGAAGACGATGGCGATCGTCACCGGCAGCAGCAGCGGCCGCGCGTGCTCGAGCAGAAAGACGACGGCGACGAACAGCAGGCCGCGGCCGACCCAGCTCGTCGCGCTGCGGCGGCTGTCGGGAACGCTCGCGATCGGGGCCATGGCGCGGGCGATGATGGCATGGTCGTTGCCCCGTCGCCGCGACGCGGCGAAACGGCGCGACGGCACACTGGAGTCGTGACGACCATGGCGACGAAACGACCACCTGCTGCAAGAGCACCGAGAGCGGACGCCGGGGCCCCTGCCGATCCGGCCGCGCCGACGCCGATCGAGCCGATGCTCGCCAAGCTGATCGACGCGCTGCCACCCGCGGGCGACTACCTGTTCGAGCCGAAGTGGGACGGCTTTCGCGCCATCGTCTTTC
>JBDTPG010000359.1:0-2976 GCA_039932815.1 Caldimonas sp. | reverse complement strand
ACCGTGTCGAGCGTGCGCTTCTCGCGGCCGAGCTCCTGGGCCCGCTTCGGCTCGTTCCAGACGTTGGGATTCTCGAGGGCGGCGTTGACCTCGTTCAGCCGCAGTGCTTTGCGGTCGTAGTCAAAGATACCCCCGGAGGTGGGCCGTGCGCTTCGTCAGGTCGGCCAGGCGGTTGCCGATGGCATTGATGTGTTCGACGTCCATGGTGTGCTCTAGCTCGGGTCGCTTCGTGGAGGGCGCGATTCTGACAGGAACGCCTCCAGCAGCCGGGCGATGTCCTCGGGGCGATCGTGGTGGAGCATGTGGCCGGCCGGACCGACGACGTGGCGCCGGACGTCGGCGACGACGTTCAGCCTCTCGTGGAACTCGGCCTTGGTGTAGCGGTCGCCCCACCAGACGCTGACGTCGCTGCGGTCGCCCTCGACCCACAGCAGGGGCGCGGCGATGCGCTTGTAGCACTCGAGCCAGTCGTCGACCTGGGCGATCAGCGGGCTCATCCGCTTGTGGTTGGCGTCGGCCAGGAGGGCACGCTCCGCGCCGATGCCGGTCGGCTGCGACCAGTGCGCGGCGAGCCAGGCGGCGCGATCGGCGCGCAGGAGCGGATTGGTCTTCGTCAGTCGCTCGGCGACCGCCGCCAGGTCGGGATAGGGGCGCAGCTGCGTCGGCGTCTTCAGCTCGTCGAGCCACTTGGCGATCCGCCCGGGCGCCTGCGACGATTTCGAACGCGGCATGCCGAAACCCTCGAGATTGACGAGGCGGCGCACCTGCTGCGGCCGCACGCCCGAATAGAGCATCGCCACGTTGCCGCCCATGCTGTGGCCGAGCAGGTCGACCGGCGCGCGCGCGCGCCCGAACAGCGCGTCGAGGACGATCTCGAGGTCGCCCAGGTACTCGGGGAAGAAGTAGGTGTCGGCCTGCGGCGTGTCGCTGGCGCCGAAGCCGCGCCAGTCGAGCGCCAGCACGTGGCGATCCTCGGCCAGGGCGTCGACGACGAACTGGAACGAGGCGGCGACGTCCATCCAGCCGTGCAGCATGACGAGGGTCGGCCGGTCGTCGCGCGTCAGGCTCGGGTCACCCCATTCGAGCAGGTGCTGGCGCAGCCCGCGCGCGCTGACGAAGAAGCTGCGCGCGCGCCGGCGCGGGCGATAGGGCTCGGCACTCATGACGTCACTGTAAGCCGTGCCTCCCGCGACGGCTGTCGGCACTGCGACAGCGGCCGATGCGATCGGCGCCGATGCCAGAATCGGCGCCATGGCCTCAGCATCTTCTTCTCCCGCGTCCTCGGCCGAAGGCTTCGCGATCCGCGCCGCCGAGCCGCGCGACGTCGCCGCCATCGTTCGCCTCATCCACGGCCTGGCCGAGTTCGAGAAGCTCAGCCACCTGGTCGAGGTGACGCCGGAATCGCTCGCGCCGCACCTGTTCGGCGAGCGCCCGGTCGCCGAGGCGCTGGTCGCCGAACGCGCCGGCCGCGTCGTCGCGTTCGCGCTCTTCTTCACCAACTTCTCGACCTTCCTCGCCCGCCCCGGGCTCTATCTCGAGGATCTCTTCGTCGAGCCCGCCGAGCGCGGTCGGGGGATCGGCCAGGCGCTCCTCGAGCACCTCGCCAGGCTGGCCGCATCGCGCGGCTGCGGCCGCTTCGAGTGGAGCGTCCTCGACTGGAACGAAGGCGCGATCCGCTTCTACCAGCGCATGGGTGCCACCGTCATGCCCGACTGGCGCATCTGCCGCATCGCCGGTCCGGCACTCGCGGCGTTCACCGATGCGCCGCGTGGCTGACGACGTCGATCGCTACGCCGCGCTGCACGCCGGCTTTCGCTGGAACGTGCCTGAAGACTTCAACATCGCCGACGTCTGCTGCACGCGCTGGGCGAACGAGCGCCCCGACGCGGTGGCGATCCGCTTCGAGGCCGACGACGGCGCGCGAATCGACTTCAGCTACGGTGCGCTGGACCGCGAAGCCGACCGGCTAGCCGCGGCGCTGCGCCGGCTCGGCGTCGGCCGCGGCGACCGCGTCGCGCTCGTCCTGCCGCAGCGCTTCGAGACGGCGGTCTCGCACATCGCGCTCTACCGGCTCGGCGCGGTGGCGATGCCGCTGTCGATGCTGTTCGGTCCCGAGGCGCTCGAGTACCGGATCAACGATAGCGAAGCGCGGCTCGCGATCGTCGACGAGAGCGGCATCGCCAACGTGATCGCGGCGCGACCGCTCTGCCCGGACCTGGCCACCGTGATCGCCGTCGGCGCGGCCGAAGGGCAGGGCGACGTCGACTGGCGGCACGCGCTCGCCGCCGACGGCGGCCGTTTCGTCGCGGTGAAGACGCGCGCCGACGATGCCGCCGTCCTCATCTACACCAGCGGCACGACCGGCCCGCCGAAGGGAACGCTGATCCCGCACCGCACCCTGATCGGCAACCTGCCCGGCTTCGTCTGCAGCCAGAACTGGTTCCCCCAGGACGACGCCGTGTTCTGGTCGCCCGCCGATTGGGCGTGGACGGGCGGGCTGATGGATGCCTTGCTGCCGACGCTCTACTTCGGCCGCGAGATCGTCGCGCTGCAGCGCCGCTTCGCGCCGGAGCTCGCGTTCGAGGTGATGGAGCGCCATCGCGTCACCCACACCTTCCTCTTCCCGACCGCGCTGAAGGCGATGATGAAGGCGGTGCCGAGGCCACGCGAGCGCTTCGACCTCACGCTCCGCGCGATCATGAGCGCGGGCGAGGCGGTCGGAGACGCCGTCTTCGCCTGGTGCCGCGACGCGCTCGGCGTCGTCCCCAACGAGATGTTCGGCCAGACCGAGATCAACTACATCGTCGGCAACTGCGCGCTGCGCTGGCCGGCGCGCGCGGGCAGCATGGGGCGGCCGTATCCGGGCCACCGGGTCGCCGTGATCGACGACAGCGGCAACGAGTGCCCGCGCGGCACGCCCGGCGACGTCGCCCTGCACCGGCGCGATGTCCACGGCGAGCGCGATCCGATCTTCTT
>JBDTPG010000358.1:0-2985 GCA_039932815.1 Caldimonas sp. | reverse complement strand
GGCTGCACATCTAGGGCCTGTTAACGCTATCGGAGGGCTCGCGTGACTCTGCAAAGGGGCGCCCGCAAGGCGCGAAGCGCAGCCGTAGCCGCTGCTACGGCGGGCATTCGCAACGCCGCGGGCGCCCGCTTGCAGAGATCACCCGCAGGGCCGTTGCGGCGCGAGCCCTGCCATAGCGTTAGCAGGCCCTAGGCCCGGCGGACCGCGCCGCGCCGGTCACTGCGTCGGCAGCTTGTCGATTTCGCGCCGCAACTCGGCGATCTCGATCTGCTTCCTGCTGATCGCCGAGCGCATGCGGGCGACGCGGTCGAGATACTTCTGGAAGTCGAACTCGTCGATGCGCCGTTCGGGCTCGCCGCCGTTGAACTCCTTCTCGAGCACCGAGAGCCTGCCCTCCTCGCTCTTCAGCCTGCCTTCGAGGCTGCGCCGGGCGTTGCTGGCGCGCGTGCGCAGCGCGGCGGAGTCGGCGGCCGACATCGGCTCGGCGATCGCGGCAGGCGGCCGCGCCGGCGGCGCCGAGGCGGCCGATGCGCTCCCCGGCGCGGACTGGATGACGGTCACCGCGGCGTTCTCGACTTTCTTGCAACGGAGCTTCTCGGCCTCGCTCGCGGTGATGGTGTTGTTGTAGTCGTTGCCGGGGCAGCGGTACATCGCGCCGGTGCCGTCGGCCGATTGCGCCGCGGCGGGCCACGCCACGACGAGCGCCAGCGCGGCGGCCAGGGGAGGAATTCGGATGCTCATGGGATCGTGTCGTCGCCGGTGGCAAGACGATTTTCCCGCAGCGCGGGCGGACAGTCGAGCCGTTCGTCAGGTTGCAGGCGCCGCGCGGTGTCGCGTCGCTTGCGTGGGCCGGTCGCGTCAGCGCCGCCTGGAGATCACTTGTCGTCCAGGCCGAGCTCCTGGATCTTGCGCGTGATCGTGTTGCGGCCGATGCCGAGCTTGTGCGCTGCCTCGATCCGGCGCCCGCGCGTCAGCTCGAGCGCGGAGCGGATCAGCTGCGCCTCGAACTCGCGCGTCAAGGTCTCCCACACCATCGGCTGGCCGGAATGCAGCAGCTCGCGCGCGCGCTGCTCGAGGCCGTCGAGCCAGCCGGGACCGCCGACCGCTGCGCCGACGGCGATCGGCGCAGCGACGCTCGCCGGCGCGATGGCAGCCGCGGCGCCATCCGCGCGCGCGTCGACGAGCGCCGTCGAGTCGACGGCAGCGCCGCGCTGCGGGGTCTCGGCGCGGGCCGGGCTCGGCGGCTGCAGCTCGGGCGGCAGGTCCTTGGCGTCGACGAGCTGCGCCGGCGCCATCACGGTCAGCCAGTGGCAGATGTTCTCGAGCTGACGCACGTTGCCCGGATACTCGAACACGACCAGGCGCGCGATCGCCGCTTCGGTGAGGCGCTTGCCCTCGACGCCGAGCTCGCGCGCGCTCTTCTGCAGGAAAAAGCGCGCCAGGGGCGCGATGTCCTCGGTGCGCTCGCGCAGCGCCGGCAGGCGCAGGCGGATGACGTTGAGGCGGTGGAACAGATCTTCGCGAAAGGCGCCCGCCTTGACGCGCTGCTCGAGGTCCTGGTGCGTCGCCGCGATGACGCGGACGTTGCTCTTCATCGGGTTGTGTCCGCCGACGCGATAGAACTGGCCGTCGGCGAGGACGCGCAGCAGCCGCGTCTGCAGGTCGAACGGCATGTCGCCGATCTCGTCGAGGAAGAGCGTGCCGCCGTCGGCCTGCTCGAAGCGGCCGCGCCGCGTCGTCTGGGCGCCGGTGAAGGCGCCGCGCTCGTGGCCGAAGAGCTCGGACTCGAGCAGGTCCTTCGGGATCGCCGCGGTGTTGATGGCGACGAACGGACCGCTCGCGCGCGGGCTGTGCTTGTGCAGCGCGTTGGCGACGAGCTCCTTGCCCGAGCCGGATTCGCCGGTGATGAGGACGGTGACGATGCTCTGGCTGAGCCGGCCGATGGCGCGAAAGACGTCCTGCATCGCCGGCGCCTGGCCGAGGATCTCGGGCACCTGCGCGACCGGCGACTCGCTCGTCGTTTCCTGCAGGCTTTCCTCGACGGCGCGGCGGATCAGGTCGACCGCCTTCGGCACGTCGAACGGCTTCGGCAGGTAATCGAAGGCGCCGCCCTGGAAGGCGCTGACCGCGCTGTCGAGGTCGGAGTACGCGGTCATGATGATGACCGGCAGCTCGCGGTGCTTGGCCTTGATCTTGTTGAGCAGGTCGATGCCCGAGCCGCCGGGCATGCGGATGTCGGAAACGAGCACCTGCGGCGAGTCGTCCTCGAGGGCGGCGAGCACGTCGCGCGAGTTCGTGAAGCTGCGCACGGCGAATTCCTCGCGCGTCAACGCCTTCTCGAGCACGAAGCGGATCGATTGATCGTCGTCGACGATCCAGATGGGCTTCATGACGCCGTCAGAGGAATGACGATCTTGAAGATCGTCCGTCCCGGCTCGCTTTCGAATTCGACAGTGCCATGGTGCTGCTGGATGAATGTTCTCGCGAGCGTGAGACCGAGGCCCGAGCCCCCTTCGCGGCCCGACACGAGCGGGAAGAAGATCTTCTCGCGCAATGAATCCGGAATGCCCGGGCCGTTGTCCTCGATATGCAATTCCAGTGCCAGACGATAGCGGTGCTTGCCGAGCGTCACCTGACGCACGACGCGCGTCCGCAGGGTGATCCTCGCGGTGCCGGCCTCGATCAGCTCGGCGAGCGATTCGGCGGCGTTGCGGGCGATGTTGAGGACGGTCTGGATGAGCTGCTCGCGGTCGCCGCTGAATTCGGGGATCGAGGTGTCGTAGTCGCGGACCGTCGTCAGGCCGCGCGGGAACTCGGCCAGGATGAGCGCCCTCACCCGCTCGCAGACCTCGTGGATGTTGACGTTGCCGACGACGTGGGGCTTGCGATGCGGCGCGAGCAGCCGGTCGACGAGCAACTGCAGCCGGTCGGCCTCCTTGATGATCACCTGCGTGTACTCGGTGAGCGAGCGCGACTCGATCTCCA
>JBDTPG010000357.1:0-2988 GCA_039932815.1 Caldimonas sp. | reverse complement strand
AGGCCAAGGTCGCCGGCGTGCCGGTGCTCGACTGCCACTACGGAACCTCGAACGGAAAGTACGCGCTCAAGGTCGATCAACTGCTCGCCGGCTCGCGCGAAGGCTGGCTCGGAGAAAACAATGTCCACTGACAACACTTCGGGCGCCATGCCCGCCGACGACTCGGCCGCCGCCGAATGGGCCGCTGCCGACGCGCGCCCGGAGACCGCTTCCGAGGTGCACGAGGCGGCCGACCAGGTCTCGCCGGCGTCGTTCGCCAACTTCGCGCCGACCACCGGCTCGACGGCGGGCAACGACATCAACATGATCCTCGACATCCCGGTCCAGCTCACCGTCGAGCTGGGCCGGACGCGGATCCCGATCAAGAACATCCTGCAGCTCGCGCAAGGCTCGGTCGTCGAGCTCGAGGCGATGGCCGGCGAGCCGATGGACGTGCTCGTCAACGGCTACCTGATCGCGCAGGGCGAGGTCGTCGTCGTCAACGAGAAGTTCGGCATCCGCCTGACCGACATCGTGACGCCGAGCGAGCGCATGCGCCGCCTGTCGCGGGGCTAACTTGATGGCCGCTTCAAAGAGGCCGGCCGGCCGCCGGGCCGCCCCAAGGCCGGCCGCGCCCCCGCGGGGGGCAGCGACCGAAGGGAGCGTGGGGGCACCATGAATGGCCTGAGCTCGGTGCTGTGGTTCTGCGCGATCGTCGCGCTGATCCCGGTGACGCTGTGGTTCCTGAAGCGCACGCCGCTCGGCGGCGGCGCCGGTGCCGGCGTGATGAAGAGCATCGCCATGCTGCCGCTCTCGACCTCGCAGCGCATCGTCACGGTCGAGGTCGGCAGCGGCGACGAGCGTCGCTGGCTCGTCCTCGGCGTGACGCCGGGCTCGATCACGACGCTGCACACGATGGCGCCGCAGGAGGTCGCGTCGTCGCCCTCGCCCGGACACGTCCATCCCGCCTTCGCACAGATCCTCGGGCGCTTGCACCGCCGCGACGGCGGGCATGCCGGTGCCCGCTGAACGAATCGCCCAGGCCGAGCAGCTTCGCAGCGAGGCCGAGCTCGACGAGCGCCTGCGCGGCGCATCGCGCGGCCGCGTCGCCTGGCTCGCCTTCCTCGTGCTCGCCGTCATCGCCGTGTTCGCGGTCGCCTTCCCGGCCGCCGCGCAGACGCCGCCCGTCGGCGGCGCGACGCTGCCGCTGATCGTCGGCCAGAGCGCCGGCAGCACCAGCTACTCGGTGCCCGTGCAGACGCTGCTCTTCTTCACTGCGCTCAGCTTCCTGCCCGCCGTGCTGCTGCTGATGACCAGCTTCACGCGCATCGTCATCGTCCTGAGCCTGTTGCGCCAGGCGCTCGGCACGCAGGCGGCGCCGCCGAACCAGGTCGTCATCGGCCTGAGCCTGTTCCTGACGTTCTTCGTCATGGGGCCGACGATCGACAAGGTCTATGCCGACGCCTACCAGCCGTATGCCGAAGCCAAGATCGACTTCGCCGAGGCGCTCAAGCGCGGCGAGAGCCCGGTGCGCAACTTCATGATGAAGCAGACGCGCCAGGCCGACGTCATGCTGTTCGCCAAGCTGGCGCGCATCGATCCCTCGGTGCCGACCGCCGACGTGCCGTTCAAGGTGCTGGTACCGGCGTTCGTGACGAGCGAGCTGAAGAGCGCGTTCCAGATCGGCTTTCTCGTCTTCCTGCCGTTCCTGATCATCGACATGATCGTCGCCAGCGTGCTGATGTCGCTCGGCATGATGATGCTGTCGCCGGTGCTGATCGCGCTGCCGTTCAAGCTGATGCTGTTCGTGCTCGCCGACGGCTGGAACCTGCTCCTAGGCTCGCTCGCCGCCAGCTTCAACACGTGATGGCGCCCCCACGCTCACGAGTACGTTCGCTGCCCCCCGCGGGGGCGCGGCCGGGCTTGGGGCGGCCCGGCGCCCGGCCGGTCACTTCTTCGTAGTCCCTATGGATTCGCAACAGGTCTTCACCTTCGGCCAGCAAGGCCTCTACATGCTGCTGATGATCTCGGCGCCGATCCTGCTCACCGTGCTCGCGGTCGGCCTCGTCGTCAGCATCTTCCAGGCGGCGACGCAGATCCACGAGGCGACGCTGTCGTTCGTGCCGAAGATCGTCGCCGCCGTCGCCGTGCTGGCGATCGCCGGGCCGTGGATGCTGACCTCGCTGGTCGAGTTCCTGCAGCGCACGCTTCAGTCGATCCCGACCGTCGTCGGCTAGCCCGACAGAGCGCGATGCTCACCTTTACCGAGGCAGAAGTCCTCGCCTGGGTGACGCCGATCCTCTGGCCGTTCCTGCGCGTCCTCGCCCTCTTCAGCGCGCTGCCGGTCATCGCCCAGCGCAGCGTGCCGATCCGCCTTCGCATCGGCCTCGCCTTCCTGGTCGCGTTCTGCGCCCAGGCCTCGATCCCGGCGATGACGCCGATCGTCCTCGATTCGGCCGCCGGCATGACCGCGGTGCTTCAGCAGGTGCTGGTCGGGCTCTCGCTCGGCTTCGCGGTGCGCATCGTCTTCGCCGCCGTCGAGTACGCGGGCGAGTTGATCGGCCTGCAGATGGGCCTGAACTTCGCTTCCTTCTTCAATCCCATGAGCGGCGGCGAAGAGACGGCCGTCAGCCGCTTCTTCGGCGTCTCGATCTCGTGGCTGTTCATCGTCAGCGGCGGCCACCTGCTCGTCATCGCCGCCGTCGTCCAGAGCTTCACCGCCTTTCCGGTCAGCGGCGACCCGTTCGCCTTCCTGCGCGCCGTCGAGCCGCAGCGCTGGGGCGCCGAGATCTTCAGCCTGGGCCTGTGGATCGCGCTGCCGCTGGTGGCGATGCTGCTCTTCACCAACCTCGTGCTGGGCGTCATCTCGCGCGTCGCCCAGCAGATGAACATCTTCGCGATCGGCTTTCCGATCACGCTCGGCGTCGGCCTGGTCGGCGTCCTGCTGACGCTGCCGCTGATGGAGATGCCGTTCACGATGGCCCTGGAGAGGATGCTGGCCCAGTTCCA
>JBDTPG010000356.1:0-3004 GCA_039932815.1 Caldimonas sp. | reverse complement strand
TCGCGATCGTCGCCCATCCGGCGCGCTACAAGTTCTCGCCGACCGAGGAGTACGCGCTCTTCACCGAATTCAAGGGCCATGGCGGGCGCGGTGTCGAGGTCGTGACCGGCAGCCACACCGCCGCCGAGGCCGAGCGCTACGCCGCGACCGCGCGCGAGCTCGACCTGCTCGCATCGCGCGGCAGCGACTTCCACAGCCCCGACGAAAGCCGGATCGACCTCGGCGGCCTGCCGCCGCTGCCGGCGACGCTCCATGCCGTGTGGGAGGCGCTGGCCGAGCGTATCCACAAGCCCGGCTGATCTTGCCCGGGCGCCGACAATCGGCACATGTCCCAGTATTTCGAAGTCCACCCGCTCAATCCGCAGCCGCGCCTGCTGAAGCAGGCGGCGCAGATCCTCCAGGCCGGCGGCGTCGCCGCGATCCCGACCGACTCGAGCTACGCCCTCGCCTGCCACCTCGACGACAAGGCCGCGGCCGAGCAACTGCGCCGGATTCGCGCCGTCGACGATCGCCATCACCTGACGCTGCTTTGCCGCGATCTCTCCGAGCTGGCGAGCTATGCCCGCGTCGACAACCGCCAGTACCGGCTCCTCAAGCTGGCGACGCCGGGGCCGTTCACCTTCATCCTCGAGGCGACCAAGGAAGTGCCGCGCCGCGTCTCGCACCCGTCGCGGCGGACGATCGGCCTTCGCGTTCCCGACCATCCGGTGACGAGCGCGCTGCTCGACCTGCTCGGCCAGCCGCTGCTCGCGACGACGCTGATCGCGCCGGGCGAGAGCGAGCCGATGAACGATCCGGCGCTGATCCGGGTTCGCTTCGAGAAGTCGGTGCAGGCGGTCGTCGATGCAGGCGCCTGCCCGATGCAGCCGACGACGGTGATCGATCTGAGCGGCGACGCGCCGGTCGTCGTCCGCCTCGGCCGCGGCGATCCGGCCCTGCTCGGCCTGACTACCGAAGAAAGCGCTTGACGCCGACCCGCATCTGCTACTAAAGTGATATCACTTTGACATCGACATGGCGCCGATGCCGAGTTTTCACACACGGGAGCGGGATCATGACAACGCGGTCTGCGGAAGAGCGTCCGGCGGCGACGACGAGCGGCTATGTGTACATCGCGATCGGCCTCGCCGCGCTTGCGGTCGGCGTCTGGCTGGGGGCAACGCGGCCGTCAGGGGCGACGATCCTGATCGTCATCGCCACGGTCCTGGTCGCGGTCTGGTGCCTCGCCGGGCTGTACATGCTGCAGCCGAACCAGGCGGCCAACCTGCTCCTGTTCGGCAACTACCGCGGCACCGATCGCGGCGAGGGCCTGCGCTGGGCCAATCCGTTCTACAGCGCGAACAAGGTCTCGATCCGAGCGCGCAACTTCAACAGCGAGAAGCTGAAGGTGAACGACTTGCGCGGCAACCCGATCGAGATCGCGGCGACCGTCGTCTGGCGCGTCGACGACACCGCGCGCGCGAGCTTCGACGTCGAGAACTTCGAGGCCTACGTCCTCACCCAGGCGGAGTCGGCGCTGCGCCACCTGGCTCTCAGCTACGCCTACGACAACCTCGAGGACACCGGTCCGACCGCGCACACCGAGGTGACGCTGCGCTCGGGGACCGAAGAGGTCGCGCTGGCGCTGCGCGACGAGCTGCAGCAGCGCTTCGACCTGGCCGGCCTGGTCGTCGTCGACGCCAAGCTGACCCACCTCGCCTATGCGCCCGAGATCGCCGGAACGATGCTGCGCCGCCAGCAGGCCGAGGCGGTGATCGCGGCGCGGACCAAGATCGTCCAGGGCGCCGTCGGCATGGTCGAGCTGGCGTTGACCGGCCTCGCGGAGCGCGGCCTGATGCAGCTCGACGACGAGCGGCGCGCGGCGATGGTCAGCAACCTCCTCGTCGTGCTCTGCTCGGACCACGATGCGACGCCGGTGATCAACGCAGGCACGCTCTACAACTGATCCCCGCGCCGACAACAGCGAGACCGCCGATGGCGAGTCCCGACAAGAAGTCGTTCCTCCTGCGCATCGATCCCGCCCTCTGGGCCGAGATCGAGCGCCTGGCGGCCGCCGAGCTTCGCAGCGCCAACGCGCAGGTCGAATACCTTCTGCGCGACGCGATCGCAACGCGCGTCCGCGGCGCCTCGCATCGCCCGCCCGAGGCGAAAGACACCGCGGCACGGCGCAAGCGCTGACGACCCACTCGCATCGCGACGCTCCGCCAAGAAAGCGGCCCCAACGGGGCCGGACCCTCCCTCTCGGAGGGAGGGGGAGCGAAGCGGGGAGGGAGCGATCCTGTCAGCGCGCCAGCGCGCGCTTCGCGCGCGCCGCGCGGTGGCACAGATTCCGCGCGCTATGCGCGCGAAATCTGCGCCACCGCGCTATGCGCGTGAATCGACTCGAAGTTCTCGACGTCGACCGTATAGCGCCCGATGCGCGCATCGGCATTCAGCTTCAGCGCCACGTCGCGGACCATGTCCTCGACGAACTTCGGGTTCTCGTAGGCGCGCTCGGTGATCCACTTCTCGTCGGCGCGCTTGAGCGACGACCAGATCTCGGCCGAGGCCGAATCCTCGGCGAAGCGCACGAGCTCGAGCCACGACAGCGCCCCGAGCGCCTCGACGCGGATCGTCACGTGCGAGCGCTGGTTGTGGGCGCCGTAGTCGGAGATCTCCTTCGAGCACGGGCACAGCGACTTGACCGGGACGACGACCTCGACCCACACCGTGCTCGTGGCGCCCCCTCGGGGGGCGGCGACTCCAGGGAGCACTGGGGCCTCGTCTCGCACCTCGGCGATCAGCCGACCCTGGTACTCGAGCAGGCTCTCGACCCCGGAGACCGGCGCGCGCTTCCTGAGAAAGAACGGAAACGATGCCTCGATCCGTCCGGCGTCGGCGCCGAGCAGCGCAAGCATTCGCGCTGCTTCGCCGCGCAGGCTCGCGGCGTCGAGCGGCGCATCGATGGCGTCGAGCCAGGCGACGAAGCGCGACATGTGCGTGCCCTTCTGCTCGGCCGGCAGGG
>JBDTPG010000355.1:0-3006 GCA_039932815.1 Caldimonas sp. | reverse complement strand
TTGCCGCCGTAGCGGACGGTGTCGGGCCCGGGCTTGGGGATCGAGCCGCGCGTGCCCCAGAAACGGATGCGCATGGGTCCTCCCGTCGGTGCAGTCATCAGGCGCGCAGGCCGACGACGTTGTGCGCCAGCACCGGGCGCTGGAAGCCCTTCAGCACGAGCTCGCCCACGGTGCCGCTCTCGATCATCAGCTCGGTCTTGGAGAAGATCCGAGGCGAGATCAGGATCTGACCGTCGCCCGCTTCGCCGCACAGGCGCGCCGCGAGGTTGGTCACGGTGCCGATCGCGCCGTAGTCGAGGCGCCCCTCGAAGCCGATCGTGCCGATCGTCGCAAAGCCGCCCGCGATGCCGACCCCGAAGCCGAGCGCATGGCCGCGCTTCTTCCAGCCTTGCGCGAGCACCGCCATCGACTCGCGCATCCGCAGCGCCATGCGGATCGCCTGCATCTCGTGCTGGTCGACAGGCACCGGGTCGTTGAACAGGATCATCACGCCATCGCCGGCGAAGTGCTCGATCGTGCCGTCGTGCGCCATGATCGCGCGGCCGAGCTCGGCGTGGTATTCGCGCAGCACGCTCATCACCTCCTCGGGCTCGGCCGTCTCGGTGAATCCGGTGAAACCGCGCAGGTCGACGAAGACGACCGTGATCTCGCGGCGCCGCGTCTTGAGCGGATCGTCGGCGTCGCCGGCCATGATCAGGTCGCTCACCTTGGGCGAGAGGAAGCGCGTCAGCTTCGACATCTGGCCGATCTGCGCCACCTGCTCGGCGACGCGCGTCTCGAGGCGCGCGTTCCACTCGGCGATCTGCGCCGCCTGCTCCTCGACCTGGCGGTTCTTGTCGCGGATCTCGGCGTTCAGCGCCTCGAGCAGCCGGTTCTTCTCGGTGATCTGCTTATTCGCCTCCTCGGTGCGCCGCGTCGCGTCGAGCAGCTCGCGCTCGGCGCGTTTCTGCTCGGTCACGTCGGTCATCACCGTCACCGTGCCGCCGCGGGCGACTCGGCGGCGCAGGACGCGGTAGCAGCGGCCGTCGGGCGCGTGGTCCTCGAAGCTGCGCCCGGTCGGATGCTTGATGCTCTCGACGCGCTGCGCGACCTGGGCCTCGGGATCGCCGTCGCCGTAATAGCCGTTCTCGGCCAAGTAGCGCAGGAAGCCGGTGTAGGGCTGGCCGGGCTGCAGCAGCGCGGCAGGAGCGGTGTACATCTCCTTGAAGCGGTCGTTGCAGACGACGATGCGCAGGTCGTCGTCGGTGTAGACGAGCGCGCCCGGCATGTTGTCGAGGGCGACGTGGAGTTGCGCTTCACCGGCGGCCAGGTCGTCCTCGGCCTGCTTCAGCTCGGTGATGTCGGTCATCACCGTCACCGTCCCGCCGCACGCCGCGCGCCGGCGCAGGATGCGGTACCAGCGGCCGTCGGGAACGTGGTCCTCGAAGGCGCGTCCGGTCGGATGGCGCAGGCTGTGGACCCGCTGGGCGACCAGCTCGGCCGGATCGCCCGGCCCGTAGTAGCCGTGCTCGGCGAGGTGGCGCAGGAAATCGGTGTACGGCCGGCCCGGTTGCAGCAGCTCGGCCGGAACCGGGTACATCTCGCGAAAGCGCCGGTTGCAGACGACGATGGCGAGCGCCTCGTCGGTGTAGACGAGCGCGCCCGGCATGTTGTCGAGTGCGGCATGAAGCTGGGCTTCGATGCCGTTGCGCGCTTCGTCGGCCATGGCGCTCCGAGTATCGAGAAGGATGCCTGCCGACGCAATGCGCTCCTCCCTATAGTCGGTGCCCGGTCTTGCCAGAGGAGCCCGCATGTCGAAGGACGCTTCGCCCAGGATCCAGGGCGTCATCGTGCGCGCCGTCCGCGTGCCGATGCACGAGCCGCACCGCACCGCCAGCGGCGAGATCACCGAATCGCCGCTGGTGCTGACCGACGTCGTCACCGACGCCGGCGTGTGCGGTCACAGCATGGTCTTCACCTACGCCGCCGCCGCGCTGCAGCCGACGGCCGAGCTGATCAGGAACGTCGGCGCGATGGTCGTCGGCGACGCGCTGGCGCCGCTCGAGATCGACGCCAAGCTGACGCGGCGCTTTCGCCTGCTCGGCACGCAGGGGCTGGTGCAGATGGCGCTGTCGGCGATCGACATGGCGGTCTGGGACGCGCTGGCGCGCACCCAGGCCGTTCCGCTCGTCCGCCTGCTCGGCGGCGCGATCAAACCGGTGCGTCCGTACGGCGCGGTCGGCTACGACGGCGTCGCCGGCAGCGCCAAGGCGGCCGAGTCGTGGGCCCGGCGCGGCTTCGCCGGCATCAAGGCGAAGATCGGCTATCCGAGTGTCGGCGAAGACGTCGCCGTCGTCCGCGCGATGAGAAAGGCCGCCGGCGACGCGATGGCGATCATGGTCGACTACAACCAGTGCCTGACGCCGGCCGAAGCCGTGGCGCGCCTGCGCGTCCTCGACGAGGAAGGGCTGGCCTGGGTCGAGGAGCCGACGCTCTTTCACGACCATGCCGGCAATGCCCGCGTCGCGCGTGCCGCGCAGACGCCGATCCAGGGCGGCGAGAACTGGTGGGGCTGCGCCGACATGCAGCACTCGCTCGACGCCGAAGCGTCGGACTTCGTCATGCCCGACGTGATGAAGATCGGCGGCGTCACCGGCTGGCTGCGCGCCGCCGCCCTCGCCCAGGCGAAGGCGCTTCCGATGTCGAACCATCTCTTCCCCGAGCTGAGCGCGCGCCTGCTCTGCTGCACGCCGACGGCGCACTGGCTGGAGTACTCGGATTGGTGGAACGCCGTCTTGAAGGCGTCGCTCGCGATCGAGAACGGCATGGCTGTCATCGACGACGCGATCGGCAGCGGCGTCGAATGGGACGAGGACGCGGTGCGCAAGTTCTCGGTGTGACGTCCGCGCGGCGCCTGGCCGCGCCGCGCGGGACAATGACCGTTCCCTTTGGTGCCAGGAGATCGCCATGACCCCGACCTTCCGCTCGATCGCCGTCGTCGGCGCCGGTGCCGTCGGCGGCTTCTTC
>JBDTPG010000354.1:0-3009 GCA_039932815.1 Caldimonas sp. | reverse complement strand
AGCGGTGCGGCCGGTCGCCCTGCGGCGGACACGGCCCGCCGTAGTTGCCGTTGCCCCCGGTGGCGCCGGTGTCGACGAAGTCGGTGTTGCCGCCGTACGCGCCGGAAGGCAGCGACGCCGCGGCGTTGCCCGCGCCTTGCGCCAATCCGGGCGTCGTGGCGGGCATGTCGTAGACCGCCCAGTGCCAGAAGCCGCTGCCGGTCGGCGCATCCGGGTCGTGCACCTGAAGCGCGAGCGACTTCGTTCCCGCCGGCACGTTGCTCCAGACCAGCGCCGGCGAGGTGTTGGACCCGGTGCAGCCGAAGCCGTTGAGGATGAATTGGCTCGGGATCACGTTGCCCGGCAGATCCGGGCTCGACAGCGTGAACGCGGCCGCCTGCGCCTGCGCGTCGTCCGCCGTCGTGCCGATGAGCGCGAAGGCGGCGGCCACCAGGGCCGGCGCCAGCAAAAATGGTCTCGATGTCATTCGTGTCTCCAGGACTTGTCGTGGTGATGCGAGCAAAAGTATCCGCGCGCAGCGGCGCGGTTGCAATCGCCTCAGCGATCTTCGAGCGCATCGCCCCGGCACGATCGCCAGAGCGCCAGGTCGTAGCAGATCTTGAGGACGCCGCAGGCGACCAGCGGCGCCGAGATCCATCCCGCCGCGAAGAGCGCACCGCTGAGCGTCGGGCTCAGCGCTCCGGCCAGGCTGCGCGGCACCGCCGTGAAGCTGGCCGCCGCCGGGCGCTCGGCCGGCGTGACCACCGCCATGACGTAGGCCGTTCGCGTCGGCACGTCCATCTGCGACAAGGCACTGCGAACGAAGAGCAGCGCGAGGGCGACCGGGAGATTCGGCGCCCAGGCGGCGAGCACGAGGCAGACGTTGGCGGGGATGTGGGTGAAGACCATCGTGTTGAGCAGGCCGATGCGGCGCGCGACCACGGGCGCTGCGAGCTGCGAGGCGGCGCTCAGCAAGCCGGCCCAGAAAAAGAACGCGCCCGCCTGCGCGAGCGACAGGCCGAAGCGCTGCAACAGCCAGAGTGCCAGCAAGGAATTGACGACCAGCCCGCCGGCGAAGGCGTCGACGCTGAACAAGGCGGCGAGCCGGACGACGACGGCGCGCGACGGGCCGAGCGGCGTGGGCGGCGACGCGTCGGCGCCGCCGTCGCCGACCGCCAGCGACGGGCGGCGATAGATCCACCAGACGAGCAGGCCGACGCCGCCGTAAAGGCCGAACATCGCGCGCAAGGCCGTGAGCTCTGGCGCGCCCCGGGCGACCAGCCAGGCGGGCACCGCCGCGGCGAGCGCACCGAGCGCCGCCGACACGGCGCCGAGCAGGCTGTAGCGGGCGAAGAGCGCCGTGCGCGCATGACCGCGCGCGGCGGCCGCCAGGCGCGCGTGCTCGAGCGGCAGGAAGACGCTGACGTCGCCCGAGCTCGGATTGAGGGTGCCGACGAACGCGACCAGCAACAAGGGCCAGAACGACGAGAACGCGCCGAAGGCGAGGCCGGTCGACGCCATCAGGAGCGCCGCGGCGCGCAGGAGCCGGCTCGAGCGATGGCGATGGCCCCAGGCGCCGACGGCGACCGTTGCGAGCGCCGAGCCGAGCATCGTCGCGGTCGCGACGATGCCGACCTCGAGCGTCCCGAGGCCGATGGCGAGCAGGTAGGCCGGCAGCAGGATCGCCATGTAGCCGTCGGCGAAGGCGCGCAGCGCTCGCCCCGCGAGCAAAGGCGCCGCGGCGGCGTCGACACCCGCCGGCAGCAGCACGCGCATCCAGCCGTTCATGTCGACGACTCTACCGACGACCGGTGGCCTTCGACGACCGACCGGGGACCGCGTCGCCGCGATCGCGCGGATTCGCCTACCGCGCGGCGCGGCGCTGACGCTTCAGGTGGCGAAACAGCGCCGTCATCACGACCGCGGCGCTCTTGCCGCGAACTCCGCCGGCGGCGCCGTCGGCTTCGAACTGGCGGCTCTCGATCGCCTGCATGACGCAGGGATAGGCGCGACCGAGCTGGGCCGCGAGGAGACCCGGTGGATAGCCTTCCATCGCCGTCGCCATCCGTTTCGCGTAGAGGCGGTAGGCGAGCGCGTTCATCGCCACGCGACCGTTCTCCATGGCTTCCAGGCGCGCGGCCAGATCGGCGATGTAGAGACGCTTGCCCGAGAGTCGAACCGAGAGTGCGTGCATGGGAAAGGGCCGGGTCGGGGCGATCCGGCAAGCATGCCCGCAGATGTCCACGGCAATCGCCCGGACTCCCGGCGCCGGGACGCGTTTTTCGAGCGAAAAGGCACGCTGGGCGCTCCCGCATCGCGCCGCTGCCGGGCCGAGCCTCGTGAAGACCGGCCCGGCGCTGCGGCGCGCGCACCGGCAAGAACCCGCATGGGATCGGCCTCCGGCGCGTTGCAGAATCGCCGCACATCGCGCCGCACAGCGGCCGCACCGGAGACCTGGATGACCTTCTCGATCGCGCGCGCCTGCGCCACCCTGGCCGGACTGGCCTTCGCTTGCGCCGCCCAGGCGCAGAACATCTCGATCGCCACCGGCGGCACCGGCGGCGTCTACTACCCGCTCGGTGGCGGCATCGCCGCGGTGCTCTCGAAGCACGTTCCGGGCATGCAGGCGACCGCCGAGGTCACCGGCGGCTCGGTCGACAACCTCAAGCTCATCGGCAGCGGCAAGCCCTACGTCGCCTTCGCGATGACCGACGCGAGCCAGGACGCGTTTCGCGGCGAGGACAAGTTCAAGGGCAACAAGGTGCCGCTCAAGACCTTGATGATCCTCTACCCGAATCGCATGCACGTGGTCACCGTCGAAGGGCGCGGCATCGCCAGGATGGCCGACCTGAAGGGCAAGCGCGTCTCGACCGGATCTCCGGGCAGCGCCACCGAGGTGATGGCGTTTCGCCTGATCGAGGCGGCCGGCCTCGACAAGGACAGCGACATGAAGCGCGAGCGGCTCGGCGCCGCGGAGTCGGTCAACGCGATCAAGGACGGCAAGATCGACGCCTTCTTCTGGGTCGGCGG
>JBDTPG010000353.1:0-3015 GCA_039932815.1 Caldimonas sp. | reverse complement strand
GCTGGAAGTACACGGTGCCGGCGTTCCTGCTGCCGTTCATGTTCGTGCTCGACCCGGCCGGCCAGGGCCTGCTGCTGATGGGCTCGACGAAAGCGCTGGCGAGCGCGAACTGGTGGTCGATCGCGCAGGTGACGCTGACGGCGGCGCTCGGCATCGCCGCGATCGCCGGCGGCTTCCAGGGCTGGGCGCTGCGCCGCGCCACCGCCGTCGAGCGCTTCATGCTCATCGTCGCCGGCGTCGCCCTGGTCTATCCGGGGGGCGTCGCCGATGCGGTGGGGCTGTCGCTGATCATCGCCGTGCTGGCGATGCAGCGGTTCCTCGCCGGAGCGCCCGTGGTCGTTTCGAAGAACGCCTGACCCGCTTCGCCTGCCAGCGCATCGCCATGCCGCGCCTGCCCTACAAGAGCGACGAAGACGCCGGCCCCGCCGAGATCGTCGCGGCGATCCGCGAGCGCCGCGGCGGAAGGTTGCTGAACCTGGACCGGCAGCTGCTCTACAGCCCGCAGCTCGCGCTCGGCTGGAACGCGCTGATGGGCGCCGTGCGCACCCGCCTCGACCTGCCCGACGCGCTGCGCGAGATCGCGATCTGCACGGTGGCGACGATCAACCGCGCGCCCTACGAATTCCATCACCACGCGCCGCTGCTGCGCGCCGCCGGCGCGAGCGCGGCGCAGGTCGAGGCGCTCGGCGACGTCGATCGCGCCCTGGCGACGCCCGATCTCTTCGACGCTGCGGAGCGCGCGACGATCCGCCTCGCGCTCGAGATGACGCGCTCGGTCGAAGTCGGCGAGACGACCTTCGCCGCGGCGCGCCAAGCGCTCGGCGACGACCGCCATCTGGTCGAGCTGATCGGCACCATCGCCGCGTACAACATGGTGTCGCGCGTCATCGTCGCACTGGGGATCGATCCCGAGCAGGCGCGACCGGTCGCACCGGACGCCGGCTCGAGCTAGCCCGACGAGGCGGGCGACGCGGCAGAGGGCGACGACGCTGGCGCTGCGTTCGCTGGCGCCGGTGCGCTGCGCAGGCGAAAGTAGCGCGAGTCCGCGGCCGGCAAGGTGATCTGGCGCACGCCGAAGCCGGCGATGCGGATGGCGCGGATCGGCTGGAACGGCCCCATGGCGCTTCGCGACGCCTCGAGGAAATAGTTGCCGGGCGGAAGCCCCCGCGTCGCGACGACGGTGCCCGCGCCGGACGTGCTGATGCGAACGCCGCCGAACGGGCGCGCCAGCGGGTCGCCGACGAAGACGCCCTGGCCGGGCATCAGGACGCTCTTCCAGTACGCCTCGACGAGCGTCTCGCCCAGCAGGTAGTGCGCCATGACGACGCCGACTTCGGGAAACTTGGCGCGGTAGTTGCACGGCTCGCTGCTTGTTCCGTAGCTGCCGGTCGCCCCCGCCGCCAGCCACTCCAGGGCGGTCGTCTGCTCACCCCCTGCCAGCAAGGCGCCGCCGAACGAGGTCAGGTGATCCGCGATCGCGCCGGCGACGAAGGAGTTGCTCGCGATCCCCGCGACCTTGGCGGAGCCGGTGAACGCGAACATCACGTCGGCCCTTCCCTGGAGCGCATCGGCGTCGACCTGCTCGAGCGGGTACGCGGCGCCCAGCACTTCGCGGACGCGCTCGTAAGATGCGGCGCGGACGTTGCGGTTGCCGTCGCTGGTGTTGATCAGGTAGCCCTTCCCGGCGGGCCAGGTCTCGTCGGAGCGCACGCCACGGTCGATCAGGCGCTTGACGTTCTCCACGTCGGTACCGGCGAGCAGCATCGCCGGCCGCAGCCTGTGATCGGTGAACGGTGCGTAACTGGCGCTGTTGAAGTACGGCGAGGGCTTCGTCGTCTGGCAGCCCTCCGCGCAGTACGACGCCGGATCGAAGCCGAGCGCGAACGCCGCCGTGACCGACATGCATTCGACCTGATACGGCACCGTCCACGCCAGGGCGAGCGCCTGCACGTCGGCGCCGAGCCTGGCGTCGAGAACCGCCTGGACGCGCATGAAGTCGGCGAACGCCATCACCGGCTGGCCGGGCGGAAAGCGAACGTGGATGACGCGCTCGGCGACGACGCCGCGCTGCGCCGCATAGTAGCGGCCGATCTCGACGCTGCCGGCATCGGCGTCGTTGACGATGACGGCGATGTCGCGAGCGCGCAGGCCGACGCCGGGGAGGGACAGTCTCGAAAGCGCCGCTTCCTGCGACGCCGAGCCTTGGCCGGCCGCCGCGCCGAGCCACGCGAGCAGGACGATCGAGAGCCCCCGGCGCACGGCAGCGCTCGTCGCCAAAGTCAACCCCATGGAGCGATGCCGAACGCTGACATGGCGCGATTGTCGCGCGCGGTCGCCGGCTGGACGCTCGCGCGACGAGGCCCTATGCTCGTCGCCATCGAGGGGCCGTGGGGAAGTTGCGATGCGCGCGTGGACCGTGGATGCCGACGACATCCGGGTGGCCGAGGATTTCGACGAGTCGCTGCTCCACCGCACCCCCGAGATCGACGCTTTCCTCACCCCGGGCCGGGACGACAAGTTCGTCGTCATCGGCACCAAGGGCTTCGGCAAGACGCTGTTGCTCAAGGCCAAGCGGGTCCTCTACCAGCACGAGGGCCACGCCGCCTGCCTGCCCAGCGGCAACCTGCTCGACAAGCCGATCGGCGACAAGATCTTCGGCCGCGAATCGATCGCCCTGTTCGCCGCTTCGCCGCTGCCGTGGTCGAAGGTCTGGCTGTCGGCGATCGCGATGGCGGCGCTCAAGCACTTCGACGCCATCGAGGACCTCAAGGTCGGCGCGCGCCTCGGCGGCCTGATCGCCGACACCCGGCTGCACAGCGTCATCGACCACTTCGTGCGCCTGCTCGACTTCTCGCCGAGCGATCTGCAGCGCTGCGCGACCGAGACCGACGGCCACCTCGTGCCGCGCCTGCGCGCGCTGAATGCGCCGCTGGCGATCTTCATCGACGGCATCGACGAGTACTTCAACAAGCACGTCGAGGACGTGCCGGCGAGCCCGAGCGTGACCGGCGAGCT
>JBDTPG010000352.1:0-3024 GCA_039932815.1 Caldimonas sp. | reverse complement strand
ACATCCCGGTCGCCGCACGGCGCCGATCTGCAATGATGGCCGCGGCCTCGCCTGAGGCCTTGCCTCGAGCGAACCATGTCGAATTCCGAACAGAAAGCCGCTGAACTGCGCCGCGCCGCGCTCGATTACCACGAGTTTCCGACGCCGGGCAAGGTCGCCATCGCCGCGACCAAGCAGCTCGTCAACCAGCACGACCTCTCGCTCGCCTACTCGCCCGGCGTCGCCGCCGCGTGCGAGGAGATCGTCGCCGACCCGGCCAACGCCTTTCGCTACACCTCGCGCGGCAACCTGGTCGCGGTGATCACCAACGGCACGGCGGTGCTCGGCCTCGGCGACATCGGCCCGCTCGCCGCCAAGCCGGTGATGGAAGGCAAGGGAGTGCTGTTCAAGAAGTTCGCCGGCATCGACGTCTTCGACATCGAGGTCAACGAGAGGAACCTCGACAAGCTGATCGACCTCATCGCCGCGCTCGAGCCCACGTTCGGCGGCATCAACCTCGAGGACATCAAGGCACCGGACTGCTTCTACGTCGAGCGGGCGTTGCGCTCGCGGATGAAGATCCCGGTCTTCCACGATGACCAGCACGGCACCGCGATCGTCGTCGGCGCCGGCGTCCTCAACGCGCTGAAGGTGAGCGGCAAGAAGATCGACGAGGTCAAGCTCGTCACGTCGGGCGCGGGCGCTGCCGCGCTCGCCTGCCTGGGCCTGCTCGTCAAGCTCGGCATCCCGCGCCAGAACATCTGGGTCACCGACCTCGCCGGCGTCGTCTACCGGGGCCGCACCGAACTGATGGACGAGGACAAGATCGTCTTCGCGCAGGACACTCCGCATCGCTCGCTCGCCGACGTGATCGCCGGCGCCGACATCTTTCTCGGCCTCTCGGCGGCCGGGGTGCTGAAGCCGGAGATGGTCGCGAAGATGGCGCCCAGGCCGGTGATCTTCGCCCTCGCCAATCCGACGCCGGAAATCCTTCCCGAGGAGGTCCACGCGGTTCGCAACGACGCGATCGTCGCCACCGGCCGCACCGACTATCCGAACCAGATCAACAACGTCCTCTGCTTTCCCTACATCTTTCGCGGCGCACTCGATTCAGGGGCGACGACGATCACGGTCGAGATGGAGATCGCCGCGGTCCATGCCATCGCCGAGCTCGCGCAGGCGGAGCTGAGCGAAGTCGTCACCGCCGCGTACGCGGGGGCGACGCTCAGCTTCGGCCCCGAGTACCTGATCCCGAAGCCGTTCGATCCGCGTCTGATGATGCGCATCGCGCCGGCCGTGGCCACGGCGGCGGCGGAATCGGGCGTCGCGGCCCGGCCGATCGCCGACATGGAGGCGTATCGCGCCAAGCTGCAGACCTTCGTCTACGCATCCGGGACGACGATGCGGCCGATCTTCAACCTCGCCAAGACGGCGAAGAACAAGCGGATCGCGTTCGCCGAGGGCGAGGAAGAGCGCGTCCTGCGCGCAGTGCAGGTGGTGGTCGACGAGAACCTCGCGCGGCCGACGCTGATCGGCCGGCCCGAGGTGATCAAGCAGCGCATCGCCAAATTCGGCTTGCGCCTGCAGGCCGAACGCGACTACGACCTCGTCAACACCGAGAACGATCACCGCTACCGCACCTACTGGCAGATGTACCAGGAGATGACGGCGAGGAAGGGCGTCACGGCGCAGCTCGCCAAGATCGAGATGCGGCGCCGCCTGACGCTGATCGGATCGATGCTGCTCAAGACCGGCGATGTCGACGGCATGCTGTGCGGCACCTGGGGCAGCACGGCCATGCACCTGAGCTACATCGACCAGGTGATCGGGCTGCGCGAAGGCGCCAAGACCTACGCCTGCATGAACGGCCTGATCCTGCCCGGGCGCCAGGTCATGCTCGTCGACACCCACGTCAACTACGACCCGACCGCCGAGCAGATCGCCGAGATCACGGTGATGGCGGCCGAGGAGATGCTGCGCTTCGGCATCAAGCCGAAGGCGGCGCTCCTTTCACACAGCAATTTCGGCACCAGCAATCAGCCGTCGGCGCTGAAGATGCGCGAGGCGCTCGCGCTGCTGCACGCCCGCGCCGCCTGGCTCGAGGTCGACGGCGAGATGCACGGCGACACCGCCCTCGACGGCCACCATCGGCACGAGATCATGCCGACGAGCCCGCTGACCGGAGAAGCCAATCTCCTCGTCCTGCCGAACATCGACGCTGCCAACATCTCCTACAACCTGCTCAAGACAGCTGCTGGCGGTGGCATCGCGATCGGCCCGGTGCTGCTGGGGGCGGCACTTCCAGTGCACATCCTGACCCCCTCGGCGACCGTGCGGCGGATCATCAACATGACCGCCCTGGCGGTAGCGGACGCTAACGCTGCCCGATGAGTAAAAGGGCCACACATTGTTCGATTCCGAGGACAAGTGCGCGGCGCATTCGCTAGTGATTCCAGCATGTATGCGCCCACTTAATTCCTTTGGATCATGCCCAAATTTGAGGCAGAGGGTTGAGGTTTCTGCACCGATTCGGTAACATCCGGCGATTGTTTTTCAGGGATTTCCCGTGATTTTGTCGGGTCGGCTGCAACTGTGGCGGCCACTGCTCCGGTGGGGAGCGAGTGTCGGCGTCGCAGGGTTGCTGTCGGTCGCAGCCGTTCAGGCTCGCGAGCAGACGCCCGCCCTTCCCGCCGTCGCCGTGGCCGCGCTTCCTGCGGAAGCGCGCGCCGTCGACGGCGCCATCCGCCGCGGCGGACCCTTCGCCTATCCCAAGGACGGCATCGTCTTCTTCAATCGCGAGCGCTTGCTTCCTGTCGAACCCCGCGGCTTCTACCGCGAATACACCGTCCCCACTCCCGGCGCCCACGACCGCGGCGGCCGGCGCATCGTCTGCGGCGGACCCCGGACGGTGCCCCTGGCGTGCTACTACACCGCAAATCACTACTCGAGCTTTCACAGGATCACGCCATGAGCGCAGTTGTCTCAGCCCATTTTCTTGAACAGGAGGAACGCGACATGCTCTTGCAGACAGTCCGTCCGAATATC
>JBDTPG010000351.1:0-3029 GCA_039932815.1 Caldimonas sp. | reverse complement strand
TGATGTAGACCTCGGGGTGGCCGAAGAACCAGAAGATGTGCTGGTACATCACCGGGTCGCCGCCGCCGCCCGGGTTGAAGAAGTGGGTGCCGAAGTGGCGATCGGTCAGCGTCATCGTGATCGCGCCGGCGAGCACCGGCATCACCGCGATCAGCAGGTAGGCGGTGATCAACCAGGTCCAGCAGAAGAGCGGCATCTTCATCAGCGTCATGCCGGGCGCGCGCATGTTGAGGATGGTGACGATGATGTTGATCGAGCCCATGATCGAGCTCGCGCCGAGGATGTGCAGGGCGAAGATGCCGGCGTCCATCGAAGGGCCCATCTGCAGCGTCAGCGGCGCGTAGAGCGTCCAGCCGGCGGCCGGGGCGCCGCCCGGCATGAAGAACGAGCCGACGATCATGCAAGCCGCCGGGATGAGCAGCCAGAAGCTCAGGTTGTTCATGCGCGCGAACGCCATGTCGGGCGCGCCGATCTGCAGCGGCACCATCCAGTTCGCGAAGCCGACGAACGCCGGCATGATCGCGCCGAACACCATGATCAGGCCGTGCATCGTCGTCAGCTGGTTGAAGAACTGCGGATGCATGAACTGCAGGCCGGGCTGGAACAGCTCGGCGCGGATCGCGAGCGCGAGCGTGCCACCGACCATGAACATGGTGAACGAGAACAACAGGTACATCGTGCCGATGTCCTTGTGGTTCGTCGCGTAGACCCAGCGACGCCAGCCGTGCGGCGCGCCGTGGTGTTCGTGGTGGTCGTGCGCCACCGCGTGGTCGTGGTCGCCCGCTGCGGGGCTGCCATGTCCGATGACTGCGCTCATGGAATTGCTGTCCTCTGCTTTGCTTGACTTACTTGCGTGCGGCGGCGACTTCGCTCGGCTGCACGATCTGGCCGGTGGCGTTCGACCAGTGGTTCTTGGTGTAGGTGATGACCGACGCGATCTCGGTGTCCGAGAGCTGCTTCCACGACGGCATAGCGCCGTTGTTCTGGCCGTTCAGGAGGACGTGGATCTGCTTGGCCTTGTCGGCGTCGAGCACCGTCGGCGAGCCGTCGAGCGCCTTGATGTTGCCGCCGCCCTTGCCATTGGCCTGGTGGCAGACCTGGCAGTTGGCGGTGTAGATCTGCTCGCCTCGCGCGGCCAGTGCCGGCATCTCCCAGACCTTGCTCGGGTCGTCGGCGCGCGCCGCCGCTTCCTTGATCTTGCCGCTCGCCCAGGCGCTGTAGTCGGCCTGCGAGAGCACCTTGACGTGGATCGGCATGTACGCGTGCTCCTTGCCGCAGAGCTCGAAGCACTGGCCGTAGTAGTCGCCGGTCTTGGTGGCGCGAAACCAGGTGTCGCGGACGAACCCGGGGATCGCATCCTGCTTGATGCCGAGCGAGGGCACGCCGAAGGCGTGGATCACGTCGTTGGCGGTGGTAATGATGCGGACCTTCCTGTCGATCGGAACGACGAGCGGGTTGTCGACCTTCAGCAGGTAGTCGTCGCCCTGCGGCCGGCCGGCGTCCGACATCTCGCGCTGCGCCGTGTCGAGGGTCGACAGGAAGCCGATCCCCGCGCCTTCGCCGTTGAGGTAGTCGTAGCCCCACTTCCACTGGATGCCGGTCGCCTTGATCGTGAGGTCGGCGGCCGACGTGTCCTTCATGGCGACGACGACGCGCGTCGCCGGCAGCGCCATCAGGATGACGATGATGAACGGCACGATCGTCCAGGCGATCTCGACCGTCGTGCTCTCGTGGAAGTTCGCCGCGCGCGCCCCCTTCGACTTGCGGTGCTTGATGATCGAATAGAACATCACGCCGAAGACGGCGATGAAGATGACCGTGCAGACGATCAACATGAAGTTGTGCAGCCACTGCTGGTCGACTGCGATCTGCGTGATCGGCGGGTGGAGGTCGATCTGGTTCACCGCCGGCCCCCCGGCGAGATCTCGCACGGCGGGTGCCGCGAGGGCCAGCGACGTGGCCAGGGAGGCGAGCAGGCCGGCGGCCAGGCGCGAAAGGGCTCTCATCGTCATGATCGGTGTTGTCACGTGAGCTTGTCGTTCGTTGTTCAGCCGAAGCCGGCGGCGTCGAGGGGCCGCGCCGCGCCGACGCGCCTCAGCGCGCCGCGCAGCTCTTCGGCGAGAGCGCGGCGCAGCTCGGGCCGCACGAAGCGGCCGATCGCGATCTGCTTGCCCTCGCCCGAGAGCTCGATCAGCGAGCGATCGCCGTGCGCCGGCTCGACCCGGACCCATGCCGGTGCGAATTCGACCTGGGCGGTGCGCCGGCCGAGCGTGCACTCGACGCGAAGGCGCCCGGGCGTGAGGACGACGCTTTCGCGATCGCTGGCGTGGCGCGCATAGACGAGAAGCGCGGCACCGACGGCGAGGACCTCGAGC
This sequence comes from Caldimonas sp., assembly GCA_039932815.1. GTDB lineage: Bacteria > Pseudomonadota > Gammaproteobacteria > Burkholderiales > Burkholderiaceae_C > Schlegelella_A. The sequence continues at coordinate 654 of JBDTPG010000351.1, read as the reverse complement.
CACGCGAACGGCATGACGAGGGTCGCACCGCGCCACCAGAACGCCCCGGCGATGGCCAGCGACCAGACGCTGAGCGAGAGGTAGAACGCAACGAGCTGGGTCGGCGTCATCGAGCAATTGCGGCGCAGGAGCCACTGCACGGAGCTGTCGCCCGGGCCGCCGGCGCTGCCGAAGCGAAGCGAGGACTCGGCCGGAGCGGGCTCAAGGTAAGCCTGGAAGCTGAGAGCTGACATCCTGTCGTCTGAAAGGTCTGCTGAGCGCGCCGCCACGGCCAACGGCGACCGCAGTCTCATCGAGGGGATCGCCTCGACAAAGCAGGAGATTTTAGCGCACCGCCTCAGGCCGACGGCCGTGGCCGGCGCACCATCGCCCGCATTTCGTCGAGCGAGACCGCGACCGGCGCGTCGGCGCGCAGGCGCGGCGCCGGCTTGAAGCCGTGTCCATACGCGACCTCGACGCTGAGGCCGATGCTGCCATCGGCATCGGCGCGCCCGCGCAAGGCGGCGAGCAGGCGTTCACGCCACGCCGGCGTCCGCAGCGCCCGATGCCGGTCGGGCGCGGTGTTGCCACCGAGCTGGCGCAGCTCGGCGAGGAGCGCTTCGGCGCTCTTCCAGCGCAGCGTGATCGTCTCCTGGTCGAGCACCGGATCGGCGA
>JBDTPG010000350.1:0-3044 GCA_039932815.1 Caldimonas sp. | reverse complement strand
CTGGCGCGCGGCGTTCGCAACTACATCGGTGGCAACTGCACGGTGAGCTGCATGCTGATGGGCGTCGGCGCGCTGTTCAAGGCCGACCTGGTCGAATGGATGACGTGCTCGACGTACCAGGCGGCATCCGGCGGCGGCGCCCAGCACATGCGCGAGCTGCTGACCCAGTACGGTGCCCTGAACGCCGAGGTGCGCGACCTCCTCGCCGACCCGAAGTCGGCGATCCTCGAGATCGACCGGCAGGTGATCGAGCGGCAGCGGGCGATGGCCGGCGTCGAGACCGAGCATTTCGGCGTGCCTCTCGGCGGCAGCCTGATCCCGTGGATCGACGCCGACCGCGGCGACGGCACCAGCCTGGAAGAATGGAAGGGCAGCGCCGAGACCAACAAGATCCTGGGCCGAGGGACGGGCAGCGCGGCCCCGGTGCCGATCGATTCGATCTGCGTCCGCGTCGGCGCAATGCGCTGCCACAGCCAATCCTTGACGATGAAGCTGAAGTCCGACGTTCCTCTTGCCGATATCGAGGCCATGATCGCCGCCGACAACGAATGGGTGCAGGTCGTGCCGAACACGCGCGCCGCCAGCGTGCGCGAGCTGACGCCGGTGGCCGTGAGCGGGACGATGAAGATTCCGGTCGGCCGGCTGCGCAAGCTCGCGATCGGCAGCGATTACCTCGGCGCGTTCACCATCGGCGACCAGCTGTTGTGGGGTGCCGCCGAGCCGCTTCGGCGCATGCTGCGCATCCTGCTCGAGCGATGAAACGGGCCGTCAGGCTCCCCGCTGCGTTGTCTGATCGCAACAACCGCGTGCAGAAGACTCGGAACCTGCGCCTGCGAGAACGTCAGCCAAAGCATGAGCTTGTCACCCTATCTCACTGATGTTATGGTCATTTCCGTCTTTTACCAGCTGCTGCTTCTGAAGCTGCCTCAACCATGAACGAGGGGCTGGATCGAGATCGACGGTCGGGTCGGGAGCGCCTGCATCCAAGCAGTGGCGCGACGGCGATTCCGAACCGTTCCTGCGGGCCCGTCGACGGGTCCGCATCGTCATTCCGGGAGACGCCTTGAAAAGAAAACTGAAGTTCTCGGGGCGTTTTGCGCTGACCAGCGTCGCCGCCTCCCTCCTGCTCGCGTCTCCTCTCGCATCGGCCCTCGGCCTCGGTCGCCTCAGCGTGCAATCGTCCCTCGGCGAAGTGCTCCGCGCTGAAATCGAAGTCACGAGTCTCACTCCCGAAGAGCAATCCAGCTTGCGCATCCGCGTCGCGCCGCCCGAGGCCTATCGCGCCGCCAACGTCGACTACAACCCGGTGCTGCCGACGACGCGCGCCTCGTTCGAGAAGCGCGCCGACGGTCGGGTGTTCGTCCGTATCGTCAGCGACCGCGGCGTCCAGGAACCGTTCGTCGACGTCATCCTCGAGATCTCATGGGCGACGGGCCGCCTGGTCCGCGAATACACGCTGCTGTTCGATCCGCCGGCGACGATCCGCGCCGGCGCGACGCCCGCACCGGGCACGTCGACCTCGCCCGTGATTTCGGCCGCGCCACCCGCGCCGATGCCGCTGCCACCGAGCGCGGGCCGTCCGCTCTCGCCGCGCGAAGCGCGAGAGTCGGCACGCGAGGCCGCGCGCGCCGAAGCGCGCGAGCGCCGTGCCGCGGCGCGCACCGCCGCTGCCGAGGCCAAGGGCCGCGACGAGGCCCCGGCTCCGGCATCCCGTGCGCCGTCGAGCGCATCGGCAAGTGCATCGGAAGGCTTCTCGGGCGACGAATACCGTGTCCGCTCCGGCGACTCGCTCTCGAAGATCGCCAGCCGCACGCAGCGCTCGGGCGTGTCGCTCGACCAGATGCTGGTGTCGCTCTTCCGTACCAATCCGAGCGCCTTCAGCGGCAACAACATGAACCGGCTCAAGGCCGGCGTCGTCCTGTCGGTGCCGTCGGCCGAGACCGCGCAGGCCATCCCTGCCGGCGAGGCGCGCCAGACCATCACCGCGCAGAGCGCGGATTTCGGTGCCTATCGCCAACGCCTCGCCGGGTCGACGCAAGGCACGGCGCCAGTCGCCGAGCCGAATCGTCGCCAGAGCGGCGGGCGCGTGACCGCGTCGGTCGACGACAAGAAGCAGTCGGCCAATCCGACGCCTGACAAGCTGAAGCTGAGCAAGGGCGGCGTCACGCCGCCGTCGGCGCCTGGCAGCGTGGAGGACCGGCTTTCCACGGAGCGCCAGCGCCAGGTGGAAGCAGCGCGCCTCGCCGAGCTGAACAAGAACCTGACCGATCTCAATCGGCTGAAGACGGCGTCGCAGCCTTCGACCGCGCCCGCGACGACCACCGGCCCCGGCGCCGCGGCGCCGATGGCCGCGGCTCGACCGGCGTCGACAGTGGTCGCGCCGGCGCCGATTCCGGCCCCCGTCATCGCCGCGGCGCCGCCGCCGGCGCCCGGGCCGGCACCCGCCGCGCCCCCGTCGGCCGTCGTCGCCATGCCCGCACCGATGGTCGCTGCCGCGTCGACGCCGGCCGCCAGCGCCTCGCTCCCCGCCGTCGCGACGGCGCCTGTCGTTGTCGCGTCCGCGAGCAGTGCCGGATCTGCGCCTGTCGTCGCGCGATCGCCGGCGAGCGGGGCAGCCAAGCCGCGACCAGGAACGCGGCCCGCGCCCGAGCCGAGCTTCATCGACTCGATCAGCGGCAACCCGCTGTACCTCGGTCTCGGTGCGCTCGGCCTGCTCGTCGCGGGCTACGGCGCCTATCGCTACACGCAGCGCTCGAAGAAGGACAGCGGCGAAACGTCGTTCCTCGAAAGCCGGCTGCAGCCCGACTCGTTCTTCGGCGCGAGCGGCGGCCAGCGCATCGATACCCGCGATGCCGCAGGCAGCTCGTCGTCGATGACCTATTCGCTGTCCCAGCTCGACGCGATCGGCGATGTCGATCCGGTCGCCGAGGCCGATGTCTACCTTGCCTACGGCCGCGACCTGCAGGCCGAGGAGATCCTCAAGGAAGCGATGCGCAGCAACCCGGAGCGCCTTGCGATCCGGACCAAGCTGCTCGAGGTCTACG
>JBDTPG010000349.1:0-3044 GCA_039932815.1 Caldimonas sp. | reverse complement strand
ACGAAGGCGTTGACGCGAAAGCGGCCGATGCCCTGCGGCGCGACCGCGAAGTTGCACTCCTTGGTGCGCTCGAACTCGGCCGCCTGCTTGTCGTTCATGATCGAGCGCGTCAGCGCCAGCGTGTGCTGGCCGGTGAGCGGCTGCGGCGAGACCTTGGTGACCTTGCCGTCGACCTTGATCGCGGGCGGGAAATCGGCCGTCAGAAACAGGTCCGAGCCGTTGCGCGACACCATCAGGCGCAGCAGGTCGTTGACGAATTTCGATGCCTGGTCGCGTTCCATGGTCGGGGCTCCTCGCTGCCGGTCAGCCTGGGAAATTCTCGGGGAACTTCGCCTTGCCGCGCGCTTCCGCCGGCGACACGATGTTGCGCCGGACGAGATCGGCAAGGTTCTGGTCGAGCGTCTGCATGCCCAGGCTGTTGCCGGTCTGGATCGACGAGTACATCTGCGCGACCTTGTTCTCGCGGATCAGGTTCCGGATCGCCGCCGTGCCGAGCATGATCTCGTGCGCGGCAACGCGGCCCGAGCCGTCCTTGGTCTTGCAGAGCGTCTGCGAGATCACGCCGATCAACGATTCGGAGAGCATCGAGCGGACCATCTCCTTTTCCGCCGCCGGGAAGACGTCGACGATCCGGTCGACGGTCTTGGCGGCGCTCGAGGTGTGCAGCGTGCCGAACACGAGGTGGCCGGTTTCCGCGGCGGTGAGCGCCAGGCGGATCGTCTCCAGGTCACGCATTTCTCCGACCAGGATGCAGTCCGGGTCCTCGCGCAGCGCGGAGCGCAGGGCGTTGGCGAACGACAGCGTGTGCGGCCCCACCTCGCGCTGGTTGATCAGGCACTTCTTCGACTCGTGCACGAACTCGATCGGATCCTCGACCGTCAGCACGTGGCCGAATTCGTTCTCGTTGAGGTGGTTCACCATCGCCGCGAGCGTCGTCGACTTGCCCGAGCCGGTCGGCCCGGTGCAAAGCACCATGCCGCGCGGCTTGAGCGACAGCTCGGCGAAGATCGCCGGGCAGTTGAGCTGCTCGAGGGTGAGGATCTTCGAGGGAATCGTCCGGAACACGGCGCCGGCGCCGCGGTTCTGGTTGAAGGCGTTGACGCGAAAGCGGGCCAGACCCTGGATCTCGAAGGAGAAGTCGCATTCGAGCGACTCCTCGTAGTTCTTCCTCTGCGAGTCGTTCATGATGTCGTACACCATGTCGTGCACCTGCTTGTGCTCGAGCGGGTCGACATTGATGCGGCGCACATCGCCGTGAACGCGGATCATCGGCGGCAGGCCGGCCGACAGGTGCAGGTCGGACGCCTTGTTCTTGACCGAAAACGCCAGCAGCTGGGTGATGTCCATGGGTCTTCAGGAATGAGTGCCGGATCCTGCCGCGGCGACGCGACGCAGCGTGCGGCTCGAGGCGGCAAGGCGCAATGATCGCAGACAAGCTCGCCCAAGTGAACGCGCGCATTGCAAGCGCTTGTGCGGCCGCAGGACGCCCCGTGCAAAGCGTCACGTTGCTCGCCGTGAGCAAGACCTTCGATTTCACGGCCGTGGCCGAAGCGCACGCCGCGGGGCAGCGCAGCTTCGGCGAGAACTACGTCCAGGAGGCGCTCGACAAGATCGAGGCCTCGTCGGCGCTGGTCCCTCGGCCCGAATGGCATCTGATCGGTCCGTTGCAGGCTAACAAGACGCGCGTCGTCGCCGAGCGCTTCGACTGGGTCCAGTCGATCGATCGCCTGAAGATCGCCGAGCGGCTGAGCGCGCAGCGGCCGGAGTCGATGGCGCCGCTCTCGGTGTGCCTGCAGGTCAACATCAGCCGCGAGGCGACCAAGAGCGGGCTCGATCCGGCGGAGGTCGTTGCCGTGGCGCGCGCCGTCGCGGCGCTGCCGCGCCTTCGCCTGCGCGGCCTGATGGCGATTCCCGAAGTGTCCGGCGATCCGGCCGCCCAGCGCGGGCCGCATCGTGCCCTGCGCGAGCTTTTCGAAGCGTTGCGCGCCGAAGGGCTCGCCGTCGACACGATTTCCGCCGGCATGAGCGACGACCTCGAAGCCGCGATCCTCGAGGGCGCGACGATGGTCCGCGTCGGCAGCGCGATCTTCGGCCGTCGGTCTCAGGGATCCCAGAGGTGATGACGCCGGTGCCAGTCCTCGAGTGATTCATCGGGCCAGCGCCGCGAGTGCACATGGCCCTTGCCCTTGGGCACGTCGACCCACGGCGCCACGTACTCGAGCGCCGCTTCGACGACTTCGGGCGGCTTCGGCAGCGGCGTGTCGATCGCCGACGCATGCGGGTGGATCAGGTCGGGCCAGCGCGGGTCCCAGAGCCAGAGCGCGCTGCCGCAGGCCGTGCAGAAGCGCCGCTCGGCCTTCGACCGTTTCGTGCGCTGGCCCGGCTCGCGGATCAGCGCCCGATAAGTGCCGAGGTGGGCCGCGCCGCGCACCTTCATCGTTTTCGCTTCCGCGCCCAGGTTGATCGCGAAGCCACCGCCGCCCGCCGTCTTGCGGCAGATCGAGCAGTGGCAATGCATGAACGGCACCGGGCACGGCGCGCTGACGCGAAACGAGACCTTGCCGCAGTGACACGAGCCTTCGAGCTGCATGCGGCAGGGAGGGCAATCGACGTGCTCGCCGCACGGGAGTTCGGCTCGCGCCCTCGTAAACTGGGCCGATGGAAACGATTGCGTTCATCGGCGGCGGCAACATGGCGAGCGCCGTCATCGGCGGCGTGGTCGGCGCCGACCGGCCGGGCGACCGCATTGTCGTCGTCGAGCCGAACGCGGCGCAGCGCCAGGCCTTGATCGACAGGTTCGGCGTCCGTGCGTCGGCCAGCGCCGACGCCCACCTCGCCGACGCGGCGCTCGTCGTCTGGGCGGTGAAGCCGCAGATGTTCGCCGCGGCCGCCGCGCCGTGTCGCGAGCACGTCGGCGCGGCGCTGCACCTGAGCGTGATGGCCGGCATCCGCAGCGACGCGATCGCGCGGACGGTCGTGAGCGAGCGCGTCGTGCGGGCGATGCCGAACACGCCGGCGCTGATCGGCCAGGGCATCGCCGGCCT
>JBDTPG010000348.1:0-3047 GCA_039932815.1 Caldimonas sp. | reverse complement strand
GCCAGCACGTCGCGGTGACGGCGCCCAAGCTGGTGAGGAGCCTCGCCCTGTTCGGTCCGCTGATCACGCCGCCGGAAACGGCGCGGACGGCGATCCGCGCCCGTGCCGCCAAGGCGCGCGGCGAAGGCACCGCCGGCATGCACGAGATCGCGCTCGCCCTGCTCGACGGGGCCGTCTCGGCCGAGACGCGGCAGCGCTCGCCGCTCGCGGTCGCCTTCGTTCGCGAGAGCCTGATGCGCCAGGACGGCGAGGCCTACGCGCGCAGCTGCGAGGCGCTCGCCGAGGCCCAGCCCGCGGCGGTCGAGCGGATCGAGGCGCCGGTGCTGCTCGTCACCGGCGACGAGGACGGCGTCGCGCCGCCCCAGCAGGTGCGCGCCTTCGCCGAGAAGCTGCACGCCGCCAAGAGCACGCGCGTCGTCGTGCTGCCGAAGTGCGGGCACTGGACGCCGATCGAGCGGCCCGAAGATTGCGCGCGCGAGCTGCGCGACTTTCTCGCCGCGCAACGCTGATCGCAAGACGCGGCACGAAAGGACTGCCATGGCCGACATCCACTACACCAACGTCCGCATCTTCGACGGCGGCGGCGAAGCGCCGTTCATGGGCGAGGTGCTGATCCAGGGCGACAGGATCGCGCGCGTCGTTCGCAGCGCCAGCGGCATCCGCGCCGCGCCGGTCGGCGGCGCCCGCGTCGTCGACGGCGCCGGCGCGTTTCTGATGCCGGGGATGGTCGAGGCGCACACCCATTTCTCCTGGAACGACCAGCCGACGCTCGACGCGATCCAGCGCATGCCGCCCGAGGAGCACATCCTCTGGTGCGCCGAGGTCGCGAAGAAGTATCTCGACATGGGCTGGACCAGCTGCGTCGGCGCCGCCGCCGCCAAGCCGCGCCTCGACGTCGTCATCAGGAACGCGATCAACGACGGCACCATCGTCGGCCCGCGCTACCTCGCCGCCAGCCAGGAAATCACGGTCCCCGGCGGGCTCGGCGACACGACCCAGCCGCACCTGCCGCAATCCGACTTCGCGTTCGGCGCGATCGTCAGCGGCTCGGAGGAGATGCGGCGCTGCGTTCGCATGTTCGTCAAGTGGGGCGTCGATTCGCTCAAGATCAACCTCTCGGGCGAATCGATCACCGGCATGCCGGGCGACCGCTGCCAGTTCACCGACGCCGAGATCGCCACTTGCGTCGAGGAGGCCAAGGCCTGGGGCAAGCGCGTCGCCGCGCACGCGCGCTCGTGCAACTCGATCAAGCGCTGCGTCACGCACGGCATCGAGGTGATCTACCACGCCAGCTTCACCGACACCGAGACCCTCGACCTGCTCGAGCAGCACAAGATGGAGCACTTCATCGCTCCCGGGCTGGCGTGGCTGATCAACACCAGCCATCACGCCAGCGAGTGGGGCCTGACGCCCGAGGTGACGAAGAAGATGGGCTACCACCGCGAGCTCGAAGCGGCGGTCGAGACGATGAAGGCGCTTCGCAAGCGCGGCGTCCGCATCCTGCCCGGCGGCGACTACGGCTTCGCCTGGACGCCGCACGGCACCAACGCGAAAGACCTCGAGTACTTCGTCAAGGTCATCGGCATGAGCACGATGGAAGCGCTCCTCTCGGCGACCGCCTGGGGCGGGCCGATGATGAAGATGGGCAAGTCGATCGGCTACGTGCGCGAAGGCTGCTACGCCGACCTGCTGCTGATCGACGGCGACCCGCTCGCCGACATCACGATCCTGCAGGACAAGTCGCGCATCCTGTCGGTGATGAAGGGCGGCGAGTTCCACCGCGCACCGCCGGTGCGATCCGCTCGAACGACGCGCTGGGCCGCCTGAGGAGAACGCCATGGAGAGCACGCTTTTCACCAACGTCCGCATCCTCGACGGCACCGGAACGATGCCTTACGCCGGCAGCGTCCTCGTGCAGGGCAACCGGATCCGCACCGTCGGCCGCTCGAGCGCGGCGCTGGCGCCGAACGGCGCGACCGTGATCGACGGTGCGGGCGCGACGCTGATGCCCGGCATGTGCGAGGCGCACACCCACTTCTCGTGGAACGACTCGGCCACGCTCGCCGGCATCCAGACCATGCCGCTCGAGGAGCACGTGCTCTGGTGCGCCAAGGTCGCCGGGAGGTACCTCGAGGCGGGCTGGACCTCCTGCGTCGGCGCCGCCTGCGCCAAGCCGCGCCTCGACGTCGTCACCCGCAACGCCATCAACTCGGGCCAGATCCCGGGCCCGCGCTACCTCGCCGCCAGCCAGGAGATCACGGTGCCCGGCGGCCTCGGCGACGAGACCCTGCCGCACCTGCCGTTCCCGGAGTTCAGCTTCGGCGTCAACGTCAACTCGGCCGACGAGATGAGGAAGGCGGTGCGCATGTTCCTCAAGTACGGCGTCGACTCGATCAAGCTCAACCTCTCGGGCGACAACTTCACCCAGGATTCGCCCGCCGAGACGACCTGGATGAGCGATGCCGAGGTCGCCGCGGCGATGGACGAGGTGCGGGTGCGCGGCAAGCGCGGCACTTCGCACGCCCGCTCCGCGGCCTCGGTCAAGCAGTCGCTGCGCCACGGCATCGACGTCATCTACCACGCCAGCTACAGCGACAGCGAATCGCTCGACATGCTCGAGGCGGCCAAGGACCGGATCTTCGTCGCGCCCGGCATCGCCATCCTGCTGGCGATGCTGTACGAAGCCGAACCGTGGGGCGTCACCACCGCCAAGGCCACGGCGATGGGCTACCTGCACGAGTGGGAGGCGGCGCAGGAGTCGCTGCGCGCGATGCACAAGCGCGGCATCCGCATCCTGCCCGGCGGCGACTACGGCTTCGCGATGACGCCGCACTGCCAGAACGCGCGCGACCTCGAGTTCTTCGTCAAGTACCTCGGCTTCACGCCGATGGAGGCGATCCGCTCGGCCACGCTCTACGGCGGCCAGATCATGATGAAGCCCGACGAGCTCGGCCTCGTCAAGGACGGCTTCCTCGCCGACCTGCTGCTCGTCGACGGCGACCCGCTCGCCAACCTCTCGATCCTGCGCGACCCGAAGCGGATCCTCG
>JBDTPG010000347.1:0-3050 GCA_039932815.1 Caldimonas sp. | reverse complement strand
GCGCGAACGGCGGCAGCGGCAGCACCATCATCGCCAGGATCATCACGACGACGAGGGGGGCCATCAGGGCGCGGATCGCCTTGGCGTTCGGGCCGAGCCATTGCTGCATCTGCTGCATCAGCGGATTCATGTTGCATGTTCCTGACGGAAGCGGAGGCGTTTGTCTCTGCGAGACCGCGCCGGTTGGCGAACGCCGGCTCGAGGTTGGAGCGCCCGGCGTCCAACACGAAGAGCGAATGCAATGGCTATTTGTCCCGGACGCTCGTCGCTTCGGTGCGAACCTGTCAGCGCCGACCGAACCCTCTTGCCGAAGCAATCCAGCCTAATCGTGTTAGGCCCTTTGCTTTGGTTACTTTCATTTGGGCCAGCAAATGAAAGTGACCCGCCATGCCCGGGCGGGACCGGGCGGGCTCTCGCGCAGTGAACGAAGGTTGGACAGGCGCTCATGCGAAGTGCGGATCCAGCTCAGCCGGAACGTCGAGGACCGGCAACGAACCCGGCATCGGAACCTGCCCCCGCAGCGCGGCGCGCAGCTGGTAGACGTAGGCGAGCACCTGCGCGACGGCGGCGAACAGCGCCGCCGGGATCTCGCGATCGAGCTCGGCGTGGGCGTAGAGCGCGCGCGCCAGCACCGGCGCCTCGAGCACCGGCACGCTGGCGCCTTCGGCGAGGCTCCTGATGCGCAGCGCGAGCAGGTCGGCGCCCTTGGCGACCACGCGCGGCGCGCCCATTGTGTTGTCGTCGTATTTCAGCGCGACCGCATAGTGGGTCGGGTTCATGACGACGAGATCGGCCTTGGGCACCGCCGTCATCATTCGCCGCTTGGTCATCTCGCGCATGCGGGCGCGGACCTTGCCCTTGACCTCGGCGTTGCCGTCGATCTCCTTCTGCTCCTGCTTGACTTCCTGGTGGCTCATCTTCAGCCGCTGGCCGTGCAGGCGCTTTTGCAGCGGCACGTCGACGCCGGCGAAGACCGCCAGCGCGAGCAGGATCAGGGTCATGCCGGCCGCCACCGCCGCGGCCGCCGCGGCGATCGCTGCCGGCAGCGGCAGCGCCAGCACGCCGACCAGCTCGCGGGCGTGGCCGGAGAGCCAGAGCGCGGCGATGCTGCCGAGCACGAGGGCGAGCAGGCTCGCCTTCAGCGCGTCGATCACCTGCTGTTTCGAGAACACCCGGCCGATGCCGGAGAGCGGATCGAGGACGTGGAACTTCGGGCCGAGCGGCTTGAAGGTCCAGGTCCAGCCGCCCATGGCGAGGGCGCTGGCGATCGCGAGGCAGGCCATGGCCAGGCCGAACGGAACGACCACCCAGAGCAACGTCGTCGTCCAGCCGAGCAGCAGCGACGTCATCGCATCGTCGCGAAGGGCCTGGGCGCCGTCGAAGCGGAGCGAACGGGCGAGCGAGTCGCGCAGCCAGTCGGCGACGCGCGGGGCAGCGGCCAGCAGCGCCACGCCGCCGCCGCCGATGGCGGCGAAGTGGCCGAGGTCGCGCGAGCGTGCCACCTGGCCTTCGGCGCGCGCCTTCTCGAGCTTGCGCGGCGAGGCAGGAAGATTCTTGTCCTGGGCGGAGCTCGAGGCCATGCAGGGATTGTTTCAACGCGGCCGGCGAACTTGAGCGCGATAAGGGGCTCGATTGACGGCCAATTCCCCGACCCCGAATCATTTCGGCGGGCGTGAATCCATCACGCGCGCAAGTGCGTAGAAGGATCGACCCGAGGCTGAAAACCGTCCTCCGGCTATCGATCTCTCATCACCTCGAAGGACATCCCATGAAATCCGTCAAATTCACCGCTGTCGCGCTCGCCGCGATCCTCTCGGCCGTCGCCATCCCGGCCATGGCCGAGGTCATGGTCGGCGGCGCGCCGATGTACTCGAACAAGGACATCGTCGACAACGCCGTCAACTCCAAGGACCACACGACGCTGGTCGCCGCGGTCAAGGCCGCCGGCCTGGTGCCGACGCTGAAGGGCGCCGGGCCGTTCACGGTGTTCGCGCCGACCAACGACGCGTTCGCCGCCCTGCCCGCCGGCACCGTCGACACCCTGCTCAAGCCCGAGAACAAGCCGCAGCTGACCAAGGTGCTGACGTATCACGTCGTCGCCGGCAAGATGGACAGCGCAGCGCTGATGAAGGCGATCGACGCCGGCGGCGGCAAGGCGACGCTGACCGAGGTCTCGGGCGGCACGCTGACCGCGACCCGGAGCGGCAGCACGATCATGCTGAGCGACGAGTCGGGCGGCATGGCCCACGTCACCATCCCCGACGTGGTGCAGTCGAACGGCGTCATCCACGTCGTCGACAAGGTGCTGTTGCCGAAGTAATCGGCGCGCCATCGATGGCAAAGGGGCACGCGGCGCGTGCCCCTTTCGTCGTCAGGTCGTCGCGAACGCTGCCGGCACGGCCAGACGGAGCTTTTCCTCGAGCGTCTCGCGCGTGAACGGCTTGACCAAGTAGGCGGCGGCGCCCGCCTGCATGCAGCGGACGATCTCGTCCTTGCGCGCCTCGGCAGTCACCATGAGGACCGGAATGTCCTTCAGTCCGGCGTCCTTCTTGATCGCCGAGAGCAGGTCGAAGCCGCCGAGGATCGGCATCTCGATGTCGGTGATGACGACGTCGGCCGGAGCGGCGTGCAGCTGTTCGAGCGCCGCCGTGCCGTGCCCCGCCTCGGCGACGTCGTCGAATCCCATTTCGCGCAGGAAGCCGCGGACGACGCGGCGCATCGTCACGAAGTCGTCGACGACGAGAACGCGCATGGCCGCGCTCAGCGCCGGGCGCCCGCCGCGTCGCTGCCCTCGACCACCGCGCCGGCATCGGTGTCGGTCGGGCTCGGCAGCAGCTTCAGCAGCCGGTCTTCGGCATCGCGGTTCATGACGATGATGCTGATGCGCCGGTTCATCGGGTTCGTCGGCTCCGCCGGCACGAACAGGTTGCTCGACGCCAGGCCCTGGACGAGCAGCATCCTGTCCTCGGGCAGGCCGCCGGCGACGATCTCGCGCCGCGACGCGTTGGCGCGGTCGCTCGAGAGCTCCCAGTTGCTGTAGCCGCGCTCGC
>JBDTPG010000346.1:0-3057 GCA_039932815.1 Caldimonas sp. | reverse complement strand
CGCCGATCGTGATCGGCCGCGATCACCTCGATGCCGGCTCGGTCGCCAGCCCGAACCGCGAGACCGAGGCGATGAAGGACGGCACCGACGCGGTCTCCGACTGGCCGATGCTGAACGCCCTCCTCAACACCGCCGGCGGCGCGACCTGGGTCTCGCTGCACCACGGCGGTGGCGTCGGCATGGGCTACTCGCAGCATGCGGGCGTCGTCATCGTCTGCGACGGCACCGATGCGGCCGCGAAGCGCATCGAACGCGTGCTGTGGAACGACCCGGCGACCGGCGTGATGCGCCACGCCGACGCTGGCTACGACATCGCCAAGGCGTGCGCGCGCGAGCAGGGGCTGAACCTGCCGATGCTCGATGCCTGACGGCGCGATGGGCGAATCGCTCGAGCTCCGCGCCGGCGCGCTCTCGCTCGAGCACCTGCAGGCGATCCACGGCGGCGGGCTTCGGCTGCGCGTCCCCGAGGCGTCGCGCGAGCGCATCCGCGCCAGTGCTGCCGTCGTGCAACGGGCCGCACGCGGCGACGCGCCGGTCTACGGCGTCAACACCGGATTCGGCAAGCTGGCGGGCACGCGCATCGGTGCCGGCGACCTGGCGCAGCTGCAGCTCAACCTGATCCGCTCGCACAGCGTCGGCGTCGGCGCGGCGCTGTCGGCGCGTGTCGTGCGGCTGATCCTGGGCCTGAAGGCGGCGAGCCTCGCGCGCGGCCACTCGGGCGTTCGCGAAGAGGTCGTCGACGCGCTGCTGGCGGCCCACAACGCCGGCCTGGTTCCCTTCATCCCCTCGCAAGGATCGGTCGGCGCATCGGGCGACCTCGCGCCGCTCGCCCACCTGGCGCTGGCGCTGATCGGCGAAGGCGAGTTCGTCGTCGACGGCGTGCGCCGCCCGGCGCGCGACGTGCTGAGCAATGCCGGCCTCGCGCCGATCGCCCTCGCGGCGAAGGAAGGCCTCGCGCTCATCAACGGCACGCAGGTCTCGACCGCGCTCGCGCTGCACGCGCTGTTCACCTTCGAGCCGGTGCTCGAGGCGGCGCTCGTCGTCGGCGCGCTGACGGTCGATGCCGCGCGCGGCAGCGACGGGCCGTTCGATCCGCGCATCCACGAGCTGCGCGGCCAGCCGGGGCAGATCGACGTCGCCTGCTACTACCGCGCGATGCTGGCGGGCAGCGAGATACGCCAGTCGCACCTGCAAGGCGACGACCGCGTCCAGGACCCGTACAGCCTGCGCTGCCAACCGCAGGTCGTCGGCGCCTGCCTCGACCAGCTGCGCCACGCCGCGCTCGTGCTCGTGCGCGAGGCCAACGCGGTGACCGACAACCCGCTGGTCTTCGCGGCGGGGCAGGACGCAGGCGACGCGATCATTTCCGGCGGCAACTTCCACGCCGAGCCGGTCGCACTCGCTGCCGACGCGATGGCGGTGGCCATCGCCGAGGTCGGCGCGATCGCCGAGCGGCGCATCGCCATGCTGATCGACGCCGGCGTCTCGCGCCTGCCGCCGTTCCTCTCCGCCGAGCCGGGGCTCAACAGCGGCTTCATGATCGCTCACGTCACCGCGGCGTCGCTGGCGAGCGAGAACAAGTCGCTCGCCCATCCGGCCAGCGTCGACAGCCTGCCGACGAGCGCGAACCAGGAAGACCACGTGTCGATGGCGACGTTCGCGGCGCGCCGCCTCCAGCCGATGATCGCCAACACCGCCCATATCCTCGCCATCGAGCTGCTCGCCGCGGCGCAGGGGATCGAGTTCCTGCGCCCGCTCGCGAGCTCGCCGCCGCTCGAGGCGGCGCATGTGCTGCTGCGCGCGCATTGCGCGGCCATGCCCGTCGATCGCTACCTCGCGCCCGACATCGAGCGCGCCACCTCGCTCGTCCGCGATGGCTCGCTGGCGCGCGTCCTGCGCACCGTGGCCGGTCTGCCGGCGCTCTGGCACCCGGCGTGACCCATCGCACGGATCCGGGGGCTTCGCTGGAGAAGGGCTCCGCTCAGGCACGGCCGAGCCCGTGAACCGGGGGGGTCGGCGGGCGCCCGGATGGGATACAAGGCCAGTTCGCCGGAGCATCGATGGACCCCAAGCCTGAAATCGACGAGCACCTTCAGATCGCACCGGAAACGGCTGCGACGCCGACGATCGCCGTTCGCCTGGTCGCCAAGGTGCCGGTCGATCTGCGCCTGCCCCGTGCCGACGCCACCTGGCAGGCTTCGTCCTTCGACCTCGCGCAAGGCCTCGACGTCAAGGTGATGCAGTCCAAGCTCTCGCCGGAAACGCTCGACCGACTCTTTCGGGGCTGAGTTTCCCGCCTCGCTTCGGGGCTCGCCGCGCAACGCGCTGGCATCGTTCTGGCTTCACCGCGTCGATGGCTGCCGCCGTCGTCGGCGGCCGCCCCTGCGCTCTGGACTAAAGTGCGCTGCGATGCCCTCGACCCCGTTCCCCGAAAGGACCCCACGATGAAGAAGTCCCTGCTCGTCCTCGCCCTCGCCGCGCTCGCGGCCGCCAGCGCCGCGCAAGCCCAGGAAACCAAGGTCGCGATCGCGATCTCGGGTTGGACCGGCTTCGCGCCGCTGACTCTCGCCAAGGAGGCAGGCCTGTTCAAGAAGCACGGCCTCGACGTGACGATCAAGAAGATCCCGCAGAAGGACCGCCACCTGGCGATCGCCTCGGGCGACGTGCAGTGCGCGGCGACGACGGTCGAGACGTGGATCGGCTGGAACGCCGCCGGCGTCGCGACGACGCAGATCTTCCAGCTCGACAAGAGCTACGGCGCCGACGGCATGGTCGTGAAGAACGGCATCGTGAAGATCGCCGACCTGAAGGGCAAGACCGTCGCCGCCAGCCCGCCGGGCACGTCGCCGTACTTCGCGCTCGCCTGGTTCCTGAAGAAGAACGGCCTGTCGCCGAAGGACGTGAAGGTCGTCAACCTCGAGCCGCAGCCGGCCGCCAACGCGATCATCGCCGGCACCGAGGGCATCGACGCCGCGATGACCTACGAGCCCTACCTCTCGGCCGTGCGCGCCAAGCCCGAGGCCGGCAAGATCATCGCCACGACGCTCGACTACCCGA
>JBDTPG010000345.1:0-3064 GCA_039932815.1 Caldimonas sp. | reverse complement strand
GCAAGCACCTTCGGAACGGCCGGGTCGACCTTGTGGGCGAGCGGCGGCTCGTGGTTGAGCACGGCCTCGCGGATCTGCGCCAGCGACTCGCCGCGGAACGGCTTCACGTCGGTGAGCAGCTCGTAGAGGACGACGCCGAGCGAGAACACGTCGGCTCGGCGGTCGGCGAGCTCGCGCCGCACCTGCTCGGGCGCCATGTAGTACGGCGAGCCGGCGCCGGAATGCGGGTCGCTGCTTTCCTGCTGGTGGGCGACGCGGGCGATGCCGAAGTCGAGCACGCGCGGCTGGGTGCGGCCGACCATGAAGATGTTGGCCGGCTTGATGTCGCGATGGATCACGCCCTTCGAGTGGGCGAAGGCGAGCGCGTCGGCGACCCGGCGGACGATCAGCGCGGCCTGCGCCGGCGTCGCGCGCCAGCCTTCCTGACGCAGCTGGCGCAGGTCGCGGCCCTTCAGCAGCTCCATCGCGATGTAGGCGCGCTTGTCGCTGATGCCGGCGTCGAAGACGGTGACGATGTGCGGATGGCTCAGGCCGCCGGCGGCGCGCGCTTCGTTCAGGAACAGCGCGTTGAACGACTCGCGCTCCTCGTCGGCGACCTTCACGTTGAGCGTCTTCACCGCGATCAGGCGCGACAGCAGCGGGTCGTGCGCCGCGAAGACGGTGCCCAGGCCGCCTTCGCCGAGCTGGTACTTGAGCGCGTAGCGGCCGATGTGGCCGATCGTCGGGATGGCGCGATCGGCCGGGCTCGCGACGAGGCCGCTGAAGGCGATCGAGGTCGTCACCGGGACGGCCGGCGGATCGGAATCGCTCCACAGCCCGACACCGGGAAGGGTGGGCGCGGGCGCGGGCTCGGAGTCGGCGGAAGGCACGGGGGGCGGAAGCGAACTGCTCACCGCGTCAGCTTAAGTGAGCCGATCGCCGCGGAGCCGTGAAAAACGCTCGTGCGCCTACGTTCGTAACACAAGCTCACCAATGAAGGCGGCCCGGTCACGCCTCTGCCGTGCCGGCGCCACAGCGGCGGACGAACGGTGCCTGCGCCCTCAGTCGCGCGGCGCGCGCGCGGCCTCGATCTCGACCCGGCGCAGCCCGGCGGCCGCCTTGTCGAGCACGCCGTTGACGTACTTGTGGCCGTCGGTGCCGCCGAAGCTCTTGGCGAGCTCGACCGCTTCGTTGATCGCGACCTTGTACGGCACCTCGATGCAGCGCATCAGCTCGAAGGTGCCGATCATCAGCGCCGCGTGCTCGACCGGCGAGAGCAGCTCGGCCTTGCGGTCGATGTGACCGGCGAGCACCGCATCGATCGCCGCCGCTTCCCGGATCGTGCCATGCAGGAGCACGTCGAAGTAGGCGACGTCGCATTTCTCGAAGCCGTCCTGCTCGCGCACGTGCGCATCGACGACGCCGGCATCGTTGCCGTTGAGGAGCCATTCGTACAGGCCTTGCAGCGCGAACTCGCGCGCCTTGCGCCGGGCCGACTTCCTGGTGCCCGATCGCCTTGCTGCGATCGAGCTCACGACAGCTCGTCGAGCAGGTTGGCCATCTCGACCGCGACGCGCGCCGCGTCGCGGCCTTTTTCGGCCGCGCGTTCCTGGGCCTGGGCCGGCGTGTCGCAGGTGAGGATGGCGTTGGCGATGGCCAGGCCGTGATCGATGCCGACGCGCGTCACCGCCGCCGCGCTCTCGTTGGCGACCAGCTCGAAGTGGTAGGTCTCGCCGCGGATGACGCAGCCGATCGCGACCAGCGCGTCGTGATCGTCGGCGTCGGCGAGGGCGTTCAGGGCGGCGCCGATCTCGAGCGCCCCGGGCACGGTGACGTGGGTGATGTCGCTGGCGGCGACGCCCAGCGCAAGCAGCTCGGCGCTGCATGCTGCGGCGACTGCGTCGGTGAGCTCGAGGTTGAAGCGTGCCTGGACGATGCCGATGCGCAGGTCGCGGCCGTCGAGGCGCTCCGGCGCGCCGCGTTCAGCGTTGCGCATGGACGACCGGAGCCGGCGCGAGGGCGACCGGCTCGTCGGCGAGATATCCCGTCACCTCGAGGCCGTAGCCGAACAGGCTCGGCATGCGGCGCGGGCTGCCGAGCAGCTTCATGCGACCGACGCCGAGGTCGCGCAGGATCTGCGCGCCGATGCCGTAGGTGCGCAGGTCCATCGGCAGCGACGGCTGGCGGGCGCCGCGGCTTCGCGTCAGGGCGCGCGGCATCAGCGAGGCGGCGTCTTCGCCGCAGTTGAGGAGGACCGCCACGCCGCGCTCGCCGCGATGCAGCGCTTCGAGCGCACGCGGCAGCGGCCAGGAGTGATCGCCCGGGCCGGCGTCGAGCAGGTCGAGCACCGACAGCGGCTCGTGCACGCGCACCAGCACTTCATCGCCCGGCGTCCAGTGACCGTGGCTGAGTGCGAGGTGCATGCCTCCGGCGCGGTCGCGGTAGGCGGTGCAGGTGAACTCGCCCTGCTGCGTCAGCATCTTGCGGCTGCCCGTGCGCTCGATCAGCGATTCGTTGCGGCTGCGGTGCTCGATCAGGCTCGTGATCGTGCCGATCTTCAGGCCGTGCTCGGCGGCGAACGCGATCAGGTCGGGCAGGCGCGCCATCGTGCCGTCGTCGTTCATCACCTCGCAGATCACCGCCGCGGGGCTCAACCCCGCCATGCCGGCGAGATCGCAGCCGGCTTCGGTGTGGCCGGCGCGCATGAGGACGCCGCCGTCCTGCGCCTGGAGCGGAAAGATGTGGCCGGGCTGGACCAGGTCGCTCGCCTTGGCGTCCTTGCGCACCGCCGCCTGCACCGTGCGCGCGCGGTCGGCCGCCGAGATGCCGGTGGTGACGCCGCTCGCAGCCTCGATCGAGACCGTGAACGCGGTGCCGTGCTGGGCGCCGTTCCTGGCCGTCATCGGCGGCAGCTGCAGGCGCTCGCAGCGCTCGCGCGTCAGAGTCAGGCAGATCAGGCCGCGTGCGAAACGCGCCATGAAGTTGATCGCCTCCGGCGTGACGTGATCGGCGGCGAGGATGAGATCGCCTTCGTTCTCGCGGTCTTCCTCGTCGACCAGGATGACCATCCGGCCGGCGGCCAGCT
>JBDTPG010000344.1:0-3099 GCA_039932815.1 Caldimonas sp. | reverse complement strand
CGCCGGCGCTGCCGATCGCCGCACCGCGCATGGTCGCCGAGCTGTGGGCCGCGGCCGGCGGGTCGCTGCGCGGCCACGTCGTCGAGCGCGACGTCGCCGCATCGCCACCGCGCGCGGCACGCTGGTCGAGCGAGTTGCTGACGCCGGTCGGCGAGGTCCTGCGCGAGATGAACAAGACCAGCAACAACGAGGCGGCTCGCAATGTCCTGCTGTCGCTCGCCGCCGGCGGACAAGGTGCTGGCACCGGAGGGCTCAAGGTCGGGGCGCTGAAAGCCGCGCAGGAGCGCATGCGCGGGTGGCTGCGGACGCAGGGGCTGCACGACGGCGACATCACCGTCGTCCTCGGCTCGGGCCAGTCGCGCGCCGAGCGCGGCAAGCCGCGCGCCCTCGTCGAGCTGCTGCGCAACGCCTGGCGCGGCGCCGACTCGCAGACCCTCGTCGATTCGCTGCCGATCGCCGGCGTCGACGGCACGCTGATCCATCGCATGACGAGCGGCGCGGCGACCGGCCAGGCGTACCTCAAGACCGGCACGCTCTCGGACACGCGCGCCCTCGCCGGCTACGTGCGCGCGAAGAGCGGCCGCGTCTACGCGGTGTCGATGATCGTCACCGATCCGGCGGCGGCGAAGGGAACGCCGGCGCTCGACTTGCTCGTCGAGTGGATCGCCAAAGCGGGCTAGGCTTCAGAGATCCTTCGGCGAACCCGGGCGAACCGTCCCGCGCCGGCGACGGCCGGGTCAGGGGATGTAGCTGAGATCCTCGGGCAGAGGCCCGGCGATCGGAGTCTCGAAGAACGGGCCGGCGCCATCGGGATCGATCGTCGTCGCGCCGTTGCTGGCGAAGAACGTCGCGATCTGACGCTGCGCGGCGATCGCATACGGCGCCCCTGCCGCAGCGAAGACATTGGTCAGGAAAGTGTGCGGGTTCTTGCCCACTCCCGGGTTCAGCGCAAAGGCCAGGTCGTTGCGGAAGTAGGTGGCGCGGTCAGTCAGGTGGCCCGCACGCAGGATCGCGCTGGTGGTCGGATTCGGCACCGTCTTGTCGCCCTTCGCGAACTGGAAGATCACCGGCTTGGCGGCATTGCCGTGCAGCGGCTGCGCGCGGATGAAGGGAGCGTACGAGACCGGGTTGCCGGACTGCGACACCCACTCGGTGCGGTCGAAGACCTCGGCGATCGCCAGCGCGCCGGGGACGGTGTTGATCACCGGCGGGAGGTTGCGCAGCGGCATGTTCTCGTTGAAGACCAGATTGAACGGGGGCGGCACGCCCGGCAGCGGCGGCAGGTTGATGAGCGGCGGCTGCCGCGTCGCCAGCGCGATCGCGCCGAGCAGGCGGAACGACGAGCTGAGCCGGACGATCTCGATGATCGAGCCGCCCGGCACGTTGGGGACGCCGGCCTTGATCGACGGCTCGACGCCGAGAAAGATCGTGCCGTAGATGCCGCCGAACGACTGCCCGCTGTAGTAGATCCGCTGCGCGTCCAGGTCGACGCTGCCGTCGCCGTCGACGTCGATTCCGGCCTCGACCTGGCGAACGAGTTGCATCAGGTCGACCACCGTCTGGCGCAGGCCGTCGCGGCTGCTGACGATGTTCTTCGCGCCGATGGCGCTGCTGCCCTCGGTGGATTCGATCGTGCCGTTGCCGTCCTGGTCGATGCCACGGCCGCCCGCGGGAACGGCGACCGGCCCCCCCGACGAGCGCGACACGGTCAGCGTTCCGAGCGCACCGAAGCCGTGGCCGACGACGTTGATCGAGATCGTCGCGATGCCCTGCGAAGCGAGCGTCGCTGCCACCGTCCAGGGCGCGCCATACATGGTGTCGCCGAAGCCGTGGCCGAAGATCGCGACCGGCCATCCGCGCGCGGGCTTGGCGCCGGCGGGCAGGAACAACTGGACGATGAGGTCATTCGACCCTTGCGGCTGCGGCTGCCCGATCAGTGTGCCGGTCGGCGGAATGACTTTCTCGGCAGTTTCGTAGTCGGGCGATCGAAAGCGCCCGTAGGCGACCGCTGCGACCGCGCCCGGAACGACACCGAGCGCCGGCGTCGGCACGGCGCTCGGTGTCGGGGGAACGGTCGTACTCGTCTGCCGATTGAACACGATGCCGGCCAGCGTCGCGACGGGAAACACCGCCCGCGTCGCGCCGCCATTGCCGATCATGAAGTCCACAGGCGCCGGCGTTGAATGCTTGATCTGCCTGTTGATCTTGGCCAGATCGGCGCTCGTGCTCTGCGTGCTGAACAGGCTCGCCGCGACGATCTTGCGGTGATCGTGGCGAACGCCCTGCACACCGTCGCGCAGATCGCGCCGGTAGTCGGCGCCGTCGCGGTCACGTCCGAAGGCCCGGCCGAAGTCGTCGCCCCAGCCGTCGCCTTTGATTTTCTTTCCGCGGGTGTCGCGAACGCCGTCGGTGATCACGAGCATGTAACGCGAATGTTGCTCGAGCAGCTGGTCGCTTTCGAAGACCAGCGTCTTCGTGCCCGGGTCCCATAGCACCTGGTTGATGCCGACGCGATCGCCGAATCCGCGCAGCGTGAAGGTATCGCCGAGGTTGACGAGGAAGATGGTGTCGCTGTTCACCGTCGATAGGTCGATGTCGCCCGTGAACGGCACGGTGATGCGCGGCTGCGTCGAGAAACCATCGAGGGTGTTGATGACGTCGATGTCCTGGCAGTCGCTCACCCGCACGGCACAGTCGGGCTTTGGCAGATTGACACGTCTGAGCGTGTTCTGCGTGCCGTCGAACACGGTGTACCGGTTGCTGGGGAACGGGGCGCCGGCGAGGCCCGGGTCGTTGCGGACACTGACGCCGTCTGCAAGCGCCAACGGTGCGAGCAGCAAAAGGGCGCCGGCTGTCAGCGACTGGCGGGCGAATGCATTGAGCATGGAGTGTTTTCTCGCAGTGATGTTGTTAGCTCTTTATACGAGAAGCGACACGGTTCCACCATCGGCCTTAACCAAGGTTTACCTGGGTTCATTTCCCGCGGTGCTGGCCGCTGTCAGGCCTCGGCCCACGGCAGCATCATCGTCAGCACGAGCAGCCTCTCGAACTCGGGCTCGAAGCGGTCGATGATCGCCTGCGGGTCCGGGCAGAGCGCCT
>JBDTPG010000343.1:0-3101 GCA_039932815.1 Caldimonas sp. | reverse complement strand
CCAGGTGCACACCGTCGCCGGCGCGCACTTCGACTGGAGCAGCCTGCTCGGCGCGTCGCAGGCGCTGAGCCTGTTCGCCGACCGCCAGCTGGTCGAGATCCGCATCCCTTCGGGCAAGCCGGGCAAGGACGGTTCCGAAGCGATGCAGCGCTACTGCGAGATCGCGACGGCGGGCGGCGGCCGCGACGTCATCACGCTGGTGCAGCTGCCGCGCCTCGATCGCTCGCAGCAAACCAGCGCCTGGTTCGGCGCGCTCGACCGCGCCGGCATCACGATCCGCGTCGATCCGGTCGAGCGCAAGGCCTTGCCGTCGTGGATCGCGCAACGCCTCGCGGCGCAAGGCCAGCACGTCGCCGCCGGCGCCGAAGGGCAGCGCGCGCTCGCCTTCTTCGCCGATCGCGTCGAAGGCAACCTGCTCGCGGCGCATCAGGAGATCCAGAAGCTCGCGCTGCTGTACCCGGCGGGCGAGATCGGCTTCGAGCAGATCGAGAGCGCCGTCCTCAACGTCGCCCGCTACGACGTCTTTCGCCTCGGCGAGGCGGTCCTCGCCGGCCAGGCGGCGCGCGCGCTGCGCATGCTCGACGGCCTGCGCAACGAAGGCGAGGCGGCGGTGCTCGTGCACTGGACGCTGGCCGAGGACATCCGCGGCCTGAAGCGCGTCAAGGACGCGCTCGGCGCCGGCAAGCCGTTGCCGCTGGCGCTGCGCGAAGCGCGCGTCTGGGGCGCCAAGGAACGCGTCTTCGAGCGTGCCGTGACGCTCATGAGCGAGGCGACGCTGGCCCACCTGCTCGACGCGGCCCATGTCTGCGACGGCCTGATGAAAGGGCTGAAGCACCCCGACTGGCCTCTCGATCCGTGGGAAGCGCTGAAGCGCCTCGTGCTGCTCCTCGCCGAGCAGACCGCACGCGTCGGCAGCAAGCCGATCGCGCGCATGGCGCTGACCGCCTAGCGCGCCGTCAACGCGGCGCCGGCGCGATCCGCGTGAGCACGAGCTCGAGGGCACGCGCCACCGATCGTTCGCGCACCGCGGCGCGATCCCCCGAAGCATTCAACAGCGTGGCCTCGGCCACGCCGCCGCGCGCCGCGGTCGCGATCCAGACCGTCCCGACCGGCTTGGCAGCCGTGCCGCCGTCGGGGCCGGCAACGCCCGTGATCGCGACGGTGACGAAGGCCGGCGAGCGGGCCAGCAGGCCTTCCGCCATCGCCCGAGCCACTTCCGCGCTGACGGCGCCATGGTGCGCGATGAGCCCGGAAGGGACGCCGAGCAACTCGGTCTTGGCGGCGTTGGAGTAGGTGACGACGCCGCGCTCGAACCAGGCGCTCGAGCCGGCGCGCGACGTGAAGGCGGCGGCGACCAGGCCACCGGTGCACGACTCGGCGGTGGCCAACGTCGCGCCTCGCGTCACGAGCACGGCGCCGATCCGCGCCACCAGGTCGTCGATCGTTTCCGCCGCACTCACACGAAACGCCAGGCGGCGATGACGACGAGCGTGCAAAGCGCCGCGACGACGTCGTCGAAGAGGATGCCGAACCCCTGCGCCCAGCCGATCGGCGCACCGCCGCGCCGTTTGAAGCGCTGGTCGGCCCACGCGACCGGGCCGGGCTTGGCGGCGTCGAAGATGCGAAAGAGCGCGAAGGCGATGGCCTGCGCGGCGAGCGATGCCGGCGTCACGAGCCAGAGGATCATCCAGAACGCGATCACCTCGTCCCAGACGATCGCCGAGGGATCGGCCTGGTCGAGGTGGCGCGCGGTGACGGTGCAGGCCCACCAGCCGATCAGCGCGGCGGCCGCGATGACGATGCCGCGTGCGCCGTCGCCGAGGAATGGCGCGGCGACGACATAGGCCAGCCAGGCCCAGAGCGTCCCGGCGGTCCCCGGCGCCCACGGCGCGAGCCCGCTGCCGAAGCCGAGGGCGATCAGGTGCGCCGGGTGAGCGAGCAGAAAGCGCCAGCCCGGCCGACGCCCGGCGCCGGCGAGCGGCGGATGCAGCACGGGCTCGGCGTTCACTGCGGCGACCCGGCGCGGCTCAGGCGCGGAAGTGGTCGAACGAGCCGAATTCGCTGGCCACGTTCACGCCGCCGCGATCGACGAGTCGAAGGCTCTCGCCGGCCTCGATGCGGCCGATACGGGCGACCGCGATGCCGGCAGCGGCCGCGGCGGCGAGGACGGCGTCGCGGCGCGACGGCATCGCAGTGAAGACCAGCTCGTAGTCGTCGCCACCGGCCAGCAGGCACTCGCGCTGCAGCTCGAGGGGCTGGGCGGCGAGGACGGCGCTGCGCGGCAACGCATCGACGTCCACGCAGGCGCCGACTCCCGACCGGCGCAGGAGGTGGCCGAGATCGCCGGTCAGTCCGTCGGAGATGTCGATCGCGCTGGTCGCGACACCGCGCAGGCGCATGCCCAGGGCGGTGCGCGGCGCCGGCAGTTCCATCGCTCTTCGCACCTGCGCGAAGGCATCGGCGTCGAGCGTGACCTGGCCGCGGAAGGCCTCGAGCGCGAGGCGGGCATCGCCGAGCGTTCCGCTCGCGTAGAGATCGTCGCCCGGGCGCGCGCCGGAGCGCAGGAGCGCGGAGCCCGCGGGCAGCTCGCCGAAGACCGTGATGCAGACGGCGAGCGGCCCGCGCGTCGTGTCGCCGCCGATCAGCTCGCACGCCTCGCGATCGGCGAGCGCGAACAGGCCGCGCGCGAAGGCGGCGAGGAAGGCCTCGTCGGCGCGCGGCAGCGCGAGCGCGAGCGTGAACGCGACCGGTTTCGCACCGCAGGCGGCGAGGTCGCTCAGGTTGACCGCGAGCGCCTTGTGGGCGAGGCGGTCGGGCGGGACGGTGGAGAGGAAATGGCGACCTTCGATCAGCATGTCGGTCGAGACCGCCAGCGTCGTCCCGGGCGTCGGTTGCAGGAGCGCGCAGTCGTCGCCCACGCCGAGCGTGGCGCGCCGCGCCGGCCGCGTGAAGAAGCGCTCGATCAGCTCGAATTCGCCGAGGTCAGGCATGTGCCGGCCGATTATCGGCGCCGGCTCGCGACGCGTGCGCCCGCGCGACCCGGGAAACATCCCGGTCGCCGCACGGCGCCGATCTGCAATGATGGCCGCGGCCTCGCCTGA
>JBDTPG010000342.1:0-3109 GCA_039932815.1 Caldimonas sp. | reverse complement strand
CCTTCGCGAACGAAGTCGAGCTCGGTGCCGTCGATGTAGGGCAGGCTTTTCGGGTCGACGATCACCTTGACGCCGCGGTCCTCGAAAACGTGGTCCTCGGGCGCGAATTCGTCGGCGTACTCGAGCTTGTAGGCCAGGCCCGAGCAGCCTGTCGTCTTGACGCCCAGGCGGACACCGACGCCCTTGCCGCGCCGGCCGAGGTAGCGGGAGACGTGCCGGGCAGCGGCCTCGGTGAGCGTGACCGACATGTCAGACGGCCGCCTCGACGGCGTCGCGCGCCGGCACCGGCGCCGGATTCTTCGCCTTGTAGTCGCTCACCGCCGCCTTGATCGCGTCCTCGGCGAGGATCGAACAGTGGATCTTGACCGGCGGCAGCGCCAGCTCGCTCGCGATGTGAGTGTTCTTGATCGTCAGCGCCTCGTCGAGCGATTTGCCCTTGACCCATTCGGTGACCAGCGAGCTCGAGGCGATCGCCGAGCCGCAGCCGTAGGTCTTGAACTTGGCGTCCTCGATCAGGCCGGTCTCGCGGTTGACCTTGATCTGCAGCTTCATCACGTCGCCGCAGGCCGGCGCGCCGACCATGCCGGTGCCGACCGAATCGTCGCCCTTGGCGAACGAGCCGACGTTGCGCGGGTTCTCGTAGTGCTCTACGACCTTTTGGCTGTACGCCATGATGCTTTCTCCCTGGATCCGGGCGGCGTCAGTGCGCTGCCCATTGAATGGTGCTGATGTCGACGCCTTCCTGGTACATGTCCCAGAGCGGCGAGAGCTCGCGCAGCCTGGCGACGCGATCCTTCAGGGTCGACACCACGTAGTCGATCTCTTCTTCGGTCGTGAACCGGCCGATCGTCATGCGCAGGCTCGAGTGCGCGAGCTCGTCGCTGCGGCCGAGCGCGCGCAGCACGTAGCTCGGCTCCAGGCTCGCCGACGTGCACGCCGACCCCGACGACACGGCGATGCCCTTGACGCCCATGATCAGCGACTCGCCCTCGACGTAGTTGAACGACATGTTGATGTTGTGCGGCACACGCTGCGTCGGATGGCCGTTCAGGAAGGTCTGTTCGATGCCCGAGAGCCCGTCGACCAGCTTTTTGTGAAGCATGCGGATGCGCTCGATCTCGGTGCCCATCTCCTCGCGCGCCAGGCGGAACGCCTCACCCATGCCGACGATCTGGTGCGTCGGCAGCGTGCCCGAGCGCATGCCGCGCTCATGGCCGCCGCCGTGCATCTGCGCCTCGATGCGCACGCGCGGCTTGCGGCGAACATAGAGCGCGCCGATGCCCTTCGGGCCATAGCTCTTGTGCGACGCCAGGCTCATCAGGTCGACGGGCAGCTTGGCCAGGTCGATCGTCACCTTGCCGGTCGCCTGCGCGGCGTCGACGTGGAAGATGATGCCGCGCTCGCGACACATCGCGCCGATCGCGGCGATGTCCTGGATGACGCCGATCTCGTTGTTGACGAACATCACCGAGACCAGGATCGTGTCGGCGCGCATCGCCGCCTTGAGCTTGTCGAGGTCGAGCAGGCCGTCTTCCTCGACCTCGAGGTAGGTGACCTCGAAGCCCTGCCGTTCGAGGTCTCGCATGGTGTCGAGCACGGCCTTGTGCTCGGTCCTGACCGTGATCAGGTGCTTGCCGCGGGTCTTGTAGAACTGCGCTGCGCCCTTGAGGGCAAGGTTGTCCGACTCGGTGGCGCCCGATGTCCAGATGATCTCGCGCGGGTCGGCGCCGACCAGGGCGGCGACCTGCTCGCGCGCCTTCTCGACCGCCGCCTCCGCCTCCCAGCCCCAGGCATGGCTGCGCGACGCCGGGTTGCCGAAGTGCTCGCGCAGCCAGGGGATCATGGCGTCGACGACGCGCTGATCGACGGGCGTCGTCGCGCCGTAGTCCATGTAGATCGGGAAATGCGGGGTCATGTCCACGGCGACGGTCTCTGGCGCAGGAAACTATTTCGAAAAGGCGGCGCCGAGCGCGAACACCGAGTTGGGCGCGGTGATCTTGATCGGCTTGACGACCGGCTGGGTCGAGATCGCCCGCTTGACCGGGTGCTCCTCGATCGACACGCCCTTGGCGATCTGCTCGTCGACCAGCTTCTTCAGCGACACCGAGTCGAGGAACTCGATCATCTTGGAGTTGAGGCTCGCCCACAGGTCGTGCGTCATGCAGCGGCCGGCGTCCTCGCCCATGCAGTTTTCCTTGCCGGCGCAGCCGGTGGCGTCGATCGGCTCGTCGACCGCGACGATGATGTCGGCGACCGTGATCTCCTCGGACTTGCGCCCGAGCGAATAGCCGCCCCCCGGACCGCGCGTGCTTTCCACGAGCTCGTGCCGACGGAGCTTCCCGAACAGCTGCTCCAGGTACGAGAGCGAAATCTGCTGCCGGCTGCTGATCGCAGCCAGGGCCACCGGACCGGAATGCTCGCGCAGGGCGAGATCGATCATGGCGGTGACGGCAAAACGGCCTTTGGTGGTAAGACGCATCGTAAACTCCTATACCGGTGTCGGAACGCTGCTTCCAGCGGTCTCGACTTGCGGCAAACGCCGGGCCGGGAGCACGCGCGCCATAACCCGAGTGATTTGCTCAAGTATAGCGGAAGCCGACTAATTCGGTCGAGATTAGGCCGATTAGTTCCGCTTCAAGGGCGCCCCCGCCGGGGCCGCCGCCTGGGGAGTCGGCATGGCGACGACGTTGTCGGTGACGGCCGCGCCGAAGGCCTGCTCGCGCAGTGCCGCCAGCTGGTCCCGGGTTCGCGCCGCCTTCTCGAACTCCAGGTTCTTGGCGTGCTCGAGCATCTGGCGCTCGAGGAGCTTGATCCGCTTGCTCAGGTCCTTCTCGGAGAGGACCTCGCCGGCGAGGGCGTCGCGCGCCGCCTTGAGGTCGTCCTTGGCACCCTTGTCGTTGTAGATGCCGTCGATCATCTCCTTGACCCGCTTGACGATGCTCGTCGGCGTGATTCCCTCGGCCAGGTTGTGCGCCGTCTGGCGGGCGCGCCGGCGCTCGGTCTCGCCGATCGCCAGCTTCATCGACTCGGTCACGTGGTCGGCATAGAGGATGGCCTTGCCGTTCAGGTTGCGCGCCGCCCGGCCGATGGTCTGGATCAGGCTGCGCTC
>JBDTPG010000341.1:0-3114 GCA_039932815.1 Caldimonas sp. | reverse complement strand
CGCAGACGACGGTCGGCGTGCCGGCGCGCTGGAACAGGCCCGCCTCGGTGCCGAAGGCGACCAGCGTCGTCGCGTCGGTCGCGGCCAGGCGTTGCGCGAGCAGCACCGCGGGGTCATCGGCGCTGGCCAGGAACGCAGGCATCTCGCAGAGCGTCTCGAAGCTGATTCCCGCTTCGGCATCGACCGAGTGCATTG
Source organism: Caldimonas sp. (assembly GCA_039932815.1). Classification (GTDB taxonomy): domain Bacteria; phylum Pseudomonadota; class Gammaproteobacteria; order Burkholderiales; family Burkholderiaceae_C; genus Schlegelella_A. The sequence goes on along the minus strand of JBDTPG010000341.1, from coordinate 2,919 downwards.
CCGGCTCGAGCGTCTCTGCATAGGCACGAATCTCGCGCTGCATCGCCGCGACGTCGCTGCCGGGGAGGTTCCTGAACTCGTAGTGGAAACGGCAGTCTGCCGGGACGACGTTGTCGGCGATGCCGCCTTCGATGACACCGACCGAGCCGGTGCTGTAGGGGACGTCGAAACCCCCGTAGCGCGGCTCCTCGTCGCGCCAGCGTGCCGCCATGTCGGCGAGCTTGCCGACCACGCGCGCGCCGACCTCGATCGCGTTGACCGCCTGCGGCGTCAGCGAGGAATGCGCCGCGTGACCGCGCACGCAGCAGCGCCAGCGGTAGACGCCCTTGTGGGCGAGCGCCGGCACCATGCCGGTCGGCTCGCCGACGATGCAGGCGAGCGGCTTGACGCCGGCGTCTTGCATGTCGGCGATCAGCCGGCGCGCGCCGAAGCCGCCGACCTCCTCGTCATAGCTGAATGCCAGGTGGACGGCAAACGGCAAGTCGGCGGCGAGAAATGCAGGCACCTGCGCCAACGCCAGGCCGATGAAGCCCTTCATGTCGGCGCTGCCGCGGCCGTAGAGGCGGCCGTCGCGGACCTCGGCACCGAGCGGATCGACCGACCAGTCCTGGCCGTCCCACGGCACGGTGTCGGTGTGCCCCGAGACGATCACCCCGGCGGGCTTGCCGGCGCCGAGGGTGGCGAACAGGTTGGCCTTGCGGCGCTCGTCGTCGTAGGTGATCCGGCTGGCGACGCCGTGACTCGCCAGCTCGGCGCGAATGAATTCGATCAGCGGCAGGTTCGATTCGCGGCTGACCGTATTGAAGCGGACCAGCGCGCGAGCCGTCTCGAGTGCACGCGTGGAGGGAGCGAGGGGCATGTCCATCGCCGCAATATAGCGACTGGACACGCCCTGGACCGGTTGTCGCTCGTGGGCGGCCGCGCGACCGCGACCGCGAGTCGGTCAGCGCAGTCCGAGCGAGAACGTCAGGTCGTTCGCGGCGTGGCGCCCGCGCTGATCGATCTCGCGCATGCGGCGCTCGAGATCGTAGATGTCGACCGACTGGGCGAGGTACGCCTCGTCGCGGGCGAGCTGGGGTTCAGCGGCGGGGAGCATGGCCTGAATCAGGCCGAAGAGTTTGGACACGATGGACTCTCGTTGAAAACGCCAGTGTACCACGAGCTAAGGGTTAACCCTCAGTGCCATCGCTCCCCAACCGCGACAACCGCGCTGCCCTCAGACGAGCGCCCGCTCGATCTCCGAGAAGCTGTTGGCGATCGGTGTGATGTGGATCGCGCGGCCGAGCTGCCTTTCGATCTGTGATCGCGAGATCACGCCTCGCACCCGTCGCGTCGTCTGCGCAGTCGCCGCCTCGACGACGAGCAGGTGGTTGCGGCCGAGCCGCTGCAGCGTCGCGACGGCGTTGCCGACGGAGGCCGACTTGACCAGCGCGTAGTCGATCGCATCGAGCGCGCCGAGCTCGGTCATCACGTCGGCAACGCAGAGCTCGTCGAAGTGGAGGTGACGCTCGTGGACGACGCGCATCTGCTTGTCGCCGCCGAGGTCGGTGACGGTGATCAGGCCTTCGATGACCGGCATGTCGGTGACGACGAAGAGCATTCGCACGCCCTGGTAGATCATCGCCTGCTCGGCTTGGCGCAGGGTGGTGCGCGGGTGCACCGTCGCCGCCTTGACCTTCGTCAGGTCGGTCATGACGTCGAGCGCGGGCGAGGCGGGCGTGACGGGTTCGTTGTCCGTCGCCTGCGCTTGGGCGAGGCGAGTTCCGCGATCGAGGCGAAATGCCGGCAGGGCGGCGTCTGGATTCATGGGAGCCCCCGAAGAATCGTCCGCAGCGGACGACCGGACCACATTACTCCCATCGAAGCGGCCCGACCCCCGTGTCAGGTTTTGGCCGACTTGCGGTCCGCCTTCTTCGCCGCCTCCAGGTTCTCGGCCTTCTTCGTCTGCTTGTCGGCGCGCGACGGCTTGTTGCTCTTGGCGGCTTTGTCCTTCGCCGGCTTGGCCGCCTTCGGTTCCTTGGGCGTCTTGGGTGCCTTGGCGGGCTTGGCCTCCTTCACGATCTTGGCCGGCTTGACCTTCGGCAGCCTGGCCTTCGCCTGGCGATCCGCCTGCGCCGCCTTCAGGGCATTGCGTTCCTCGCGCAGCGCGTCCTCCTGCTCGGATGCCGGTTGCTCGGGCCCCTGCGAGAAGGCGCGGCTGGCCATGGCGGCGTGAAGACGCTGGCCGTTCTTGTGAAGCTGGCGGGCGAGCGAGGCGATTCGAATGGGCATGATGGGCTCCGAGAGAAGATGAGCTCGAATGTAAGCCCAGCGTTCAACATTTTTCGGGTCGCGCGCCGACGCCTCGGGCCCGAAAGACAATCAGCCATGGACATCACCCAGCTCATCCTCGACGACCACCACGAACAGCGCCGGCTCTTCGCCATCCTCGAGCAGGTCGACCGCAGCGACACGAAGGCGCTCGGCGCGATCTGGGCGCGCCTCTCAACCTTCCTCGAAGTGCACGCCGAGGCCGAGGAGCGGCATTTCTACCCTGCGCTCTTGCGCGTCGGCACCGGTGCCGGCGGCAAGCTGAGCGCCGACGACGAGACCGTCGATGCGATCAAGGACCACAACGAGATCCGCGACGCCGTCGCCCAGGTCGCCCGACACGCGGTCGGCAGCGCCGCCTGGTACGGCGCGGTCGCCGGCGCCAACAAGGCGAACAGCGAGCACATGGGCGAGGAAGAGCGCGAAGGGCTCGCCGACTTTCGCGTCAACGCCGCCCTCGCGCTGCGCCACGAGCTCGCCGTCGCCTTCGCGACGTTCGAGGCGCGGCACTATGCCGGCGTCACGCCGGTCGACAAGGACCCGAAGGCCTACGTCGAGGCGAACAAATAGCGCGGATCGCTACTGCCGGATCGCCTCGATCTGGATCAG
>JBDTPG010000340.1:0-3137 GCA_039932815.1 Caldimonas sp. | reverse complement strand
CCGATCGCCGACGCGGCGCGCGGCATCCTCGACGGCCACATCGTCCTCTCGCGCGAGCTCGCCGAGGCCGGGCACTATCCGGCAATCGACATCGAGCGATCGGTGTCGCGCGTGATGACCAACGTCGCCGCGAGCGACCACCTCGAGGCGGCGCGGCGCTTTCGCCAGCTGCACTCGCGCTACCAGAAGGCGCGCGACCTGATCCAGCTCGGCGCCTACGCGCCCGGCCACGACGCCGACCTCGACCTCGCCGTTCGCCTGCACGAGCCGATGGACCGGCTGCTGCAGCAGAACATGGCCGAGCCGGCGCGCCTCGACGACAGCCTGGCCTTCCTGCACGCCGTGCTCGCCGCCTGATTCCTGTTTCCTTGCCGAGAGAACCGACATGCACGAAGACCTCCAGCCGCTCGCCTTCCTCCTCGCCCAGGCCGAGCGGCAGCGCTACGACGCGCTCGCCGAGCAGCTGAAGGCGGAGACCGCGAAGCGCGCCGCCCAGGCGCAGGCCGAGCAGCTCGTCGCCTATCGGCGCGAATACGAGCAGCGCTGGAGCGCGGAGTTCTGCCGCGAAGGAAAGATCGAGCTGGTGCGCTGCTACCAGGGCTTCATCCATCGCCTGACCCAGGCCGTCGAGCAGCAGGAGCGCATCGCCGCACACGCCGCCGTGCAGGTCGAGCGCGCCGAGGCGATCGTGCGCGGTCACGAGCTGCGCGCCGCCGGCCTCAAGAAGCTGGTCGAGCGGCGCTTGCGCCAGAGCGAAGCGGTCGAGGCGCGGCTCGAGCAGAAGGAAAGCGACGACCGCGCCGTGCGCGCCTCGTGGAACCGGCTCACGGCCCCCGGGCCGGCGCGCTTCCTGTGAGCGTCATCATGACTCCGAGCCCGGCACGCTCGAATGCTGCGCCGGCCCTCGGCGCGCCGGTCGCGACTGCCGCGCCGACGCCCGCCGACAAGGCGCCGACGGCGGGGCCGCAAGCCGGTTCGCCGCGCTTCGCGGAATTGCTGCGGCGCAACCGCGCCGAGGCGCCGCCGCCGCCGGCGACGCCGATCGCAACGCCTTCGCCGCCGGACGAGCCGGCGGAGGGCACCGATGCGCAGGCCCCCTCGTCGATCGAATCGAAAGCCGTCGCCGGCAACGCCGCCAAGGCGCGCGCGGCGACGCCGAAGCGCGCGACCGGCATGGCGGTCGTCGAGAGCAGCGAGCACAAGAGCGAGAAGGCGCAAGGCGAGGTCGCCGGCGACGAGATCGATTTGGCGTCGACAGCGGCACAGGCGCCGCCGACCCGTGACATCGACGCGCGCACCCTCGCGACCGCGACGCTGGCGAACCCTCAGCGCACGAGCCCGAGTGCCGACGACGCCGACGACCCCCGTGCGCCCCGGCGCAGCGGCGCGACCGGATCGCCCGCAGCGATGCAGAGCGGCGCCAGCCACGCGCGCGGCATGGCCAACGTCGACGCGGCGGACGACCGACGTGCGACGAGCGTCGAAGCGAGCCGAGATATCGCCCTCCTTGTCGGCGCCGATCCGGGCTTCCACGCCGCGGTCGCTGAATCCACTCAACTGCCCGGCACCGCCGGCGCACCGTCGCCCGCCGACCGCGCCATCGACGCGCTGACGGCATCGCTCGCCGCCGCGGCGACCACGCGCTCGGCCGCCGAGGCCGCGCCCCCCTCGACCACCGTCGCCACGCTCGCCCTGTCGACGCCGATCGACGCACCCGATTTCGCGGCGACGCTCGGCGTCCAGGTCAGCGTGCTCGCGAACGACGGCGTGCAGCAGGCCGAGCTGCATCTCAACCCGGCCGAGATGGGGCCGGTGTCGATCCACATCTCGCTCGAAGGCACGGCGGCGCGGGTCGACTTCGGCGCCGACGCCGCGGCGACACGCGAGGCGATCGAGCGCGGCCTGCCCGAGCTCGCCAGCGCGCTGCGCGACGCCGGCTTCACCCTGGCCGGCGGCGGCGTGTCGCAACACGCCGGTGGCCGCTCGAGCGGCGAAGGCGAGGCGGCGCGCGCCGGCCGGCGCCTCGACGCGGGCGGCCCCGCCGCCGCGACGGGCGGCGCGGCCTCCGCAGGACGCGTCGTGCGCACCGTCCCGGCGGGCGGCGTCGATCTCTACGCCTGACACGGCGGCGGCGGCCCCGGGTCGTCGTCTGGCCGAGAAAAGCCTCGCTTATCGCCGCTTCTCGCGGCGGGCCGCTTTCGATAATTTCCTTTGCAGGCCAGAGAGCTGCGCACTCCGCGCAGGCCCTGCCGCGAACCGGTGCCAGAAGGAGCTTCGATGTCTGCAGTGATGGCCGATCCCGCCGCCGTCGACGACGCGCCGGCGCCCCGGCGCCCGAAGAAGAAGCTCATCCTCATCGGCGCCGGCGTGCTCGCGCTGGTGCTCGCGCTCGGCGCCGGCACCGCCGTCTTCCTCAAGCAGCGTGCCGCGCACGCCGCCGCGGCCGCCGCCGAGGACGATGGGTCGGGCGAGCCCGCCCCGGCCGCCGCCAACGTCGCCAAGTCGATTCCGTTCTACCTGCCGCTCGATCCCTTCGTCGTCAACCTCGCCGACAGGGACGTCGACCGCTACGCGCAGATCGGCATCACGCTCGAGCTCGAGAACGGCGTCGCCGGCGACCAGATCAAGGCCTACATGCCCGCGATCCGCAACGCCGTCCTGCTGATCCTCGCCAACAAGAGCTCGAAGGAGCTGCTGAGCCGCGAAGGCAAGGAACAGCTGGCCACGGAGATCATGCGCGAGGCGGTGCGGCCTATGGGCATCGAGATCGCAGCGCCGGAGCCGGTGACGGCAGCACCGGTCGTCGTCGCGATGGCGCCCGCCGTCGTCGCCATGGTGCCCGCCAGCGGTGCGATGGCGGCGAGCGCAGCCGGTGCCGAGAGCGCGCCGGCCAGCGCGATCGCCGCCGAGTCCCCCGCATCGGCCAAGCCCAGGCAACGCCGCCGCGTCGAAACGCAGCGCAACCCGATCCAGCACGTTCACTTCTCGAGCTTCATCATTCAATGACGCCCCTACGCTCACTTCGTTCACTGCCCCCCCAGGGGGTGCGCAGCGCCTTTGGGGCGGCCCGGCAGGCACTGCGATGAACGAGCAGATCCTCACGCAGGATGAAGTCGACGCGCTGCTCCAGGGCATCT
>JBDTPG010000339.1:0-3139 GCA_039932815.1 Caldimonas sp. | reverse complement strand
CGGCGCCGACGAGGTGATGCTCGGCATCATCGCCAAGTACATGCACACGCTGCCGTCGCGGCATTGATGCTCGATTCGGTCCTGATCGCTAACCGCGGCGAGATCGTCGCGCGCATCGCTCGCACGGCGCGGCGGCTCGGCGTCGCTACGGTCGCGATCGCCTCCGACGCCGACCGCGGCGCACCGTTCACCGCCGCGTGCGATCGCGTCGTCGCGATCGGCGGCGAGCTCGCTGCCGATTCCTACCTGCGCATCGACGCCATCGTCGCCGCTGCACGCTCGTCAGGCGCGCAGGCGGTCCATCCCGGCTACGGCTTCGTGAGCGAGAACGCCGACTTCGCCGAGGCGGTCGAGGCGGCCGGTCTGGTCTGGATCGGCCCGCCGCCCGGCGCGATGCGCGCCATGGCCGACAAGGCGGCGGCACGGATGCGCATGCGCGAGGCCGGCGTGCCGGTGCTGCCCGGCTACGACGGCGCCGCGCAGGACGTAGCGACGCTGCGCGCGGAAGCGAAGCGCCTCGGCTATCCGCTGATGGTCAAGGCGGTGGCGGGCGGCGGTGGTCGCGGCATGCGGCTCGTCGCGAGCGAGGCCGGGCTCGATGCGGCGATCGCTTCGGCGGCGGCCGAAGCGAAGAACGCGTTCGGCGATCCGCGCCTCCTCCTCGAACGCGCGGTCGGGCGAGCGCGCCACGTCGAGATCCAGGTCTTCGCCGACTCTCACGGCCACGTCCTCCATCTCGGCGAGCGCGACTGCTCGCTGCAGCGGCGCCACCAGAAGCTGGTCGAGGAGGCGCCCTCGCCCGCCGTCACAGCCGCGCTGCGGCGCAGGATGGGCGAGGTGGCGGTCGCGGTGGCGCGCGCGGTCGACTATCGCGGCGCCGGCACGGTCGAGTTCCTGCTCGACCCCGAAGGCGACTTCCGCTTCATCGAGATGAACACGCGCCTGCAGGTCGAGCACGCAGTGACCGAAGCCTTGCTCGGCATCGACCTCGTCGAGTGGCAACTGCGTGTTGCCGCCGGCCAAGCGCTGCCCTTGACGCAGGAAGAAGCCCTGGCGCGCCACGAATCCGGCGGCCACGCGATCGAGGCGCGGCTCTGCGCCGAGGATCCGGCGCGCGGCTACCTGCCGCAATCGGGACGGATCGTCCGCTGGCGCGCCGCGCCGGGAATTCGCACCGACCACGCGCTCGCCGACGGCGCCGCCGTGCCGCCCTACTACGACTCGATGCTGGCGCGCCTGATCGCGAACGCGCCGAGCCGGGCCGAAGCGCTGGCCGGCCTCGCCGCCGGGCTGGATGCGACCGTCTGCTGGGGCGTGGGGACGAACCGCGCGTTCCTCGCGCGCTTGCTGCGCGACGACGACGTCCGCGCCGGCGCCTTCGACACGACGTTCCTCGCCCGCCGCTTCGGCGACGACGAGGCGCGCGCGATACCGGCGCCGACGTGGCTCGAGGCGATCGCCGCCGCATCGCTCGCGCTCTCGCCGCGCCTGCCACTGCCGCCGCCATGGGCGGGCTGGTCGTCGTCTCCGGCGATCGACACGGTCGCGCCGATCGAGGTGGACGGCCTCGCTCGACGCTGGCGCTTGAGCGGCAGGCGCGATTCGTTCGAGGCGTCCTGCGGCGACGCGAAGCATCTCATCGCCGGCCTCGCGACCTGCGGAGATGACGGCGGCCTTGTCATCGAAGCGAGAGTCGACGGCCGGGCCGTTCGCGCCGCCGCCCTCCTCGACGGGCCCACCGCTCATTGGCAATCGGAGGGCGCCGAGCTCGCCGCGATCGATCTGCGCCTGCGCGCCGCACGACGCGCCACCGCGGCCGCCTCGGGGCTGATGATCGCGCCGATGCACGGCCGCGTCACCGAGGCGTGTGTCGAGACCGGCGCGACGGTCGTCGCCGGCGCCCTGCTCGTCGTCATCGAGGCGATGAAGATGGAGCACCAGATCCGCGCACCGCATGACGGCACGATCGCCGCGCTCCACGTTCGCGCCGGCGACCAGGTCGCGGTGCGCCAGCCGCTCGTCGAAGTGCGGCCATGACCGCCGGTGCCGCCCTCGCTGCCGACGAACGCGCCGAGCGCGACGCCTTTCGCGCCAGCGTTCGCCGCTTCGTCGAGCGCGAGATCGCGCCGCACGTCGATGCCTGGGACGAAGCCGGCTCGTTCCCGCGCGAGCTCTACGGCAAGGCCGCAGAAGCCGGCCTGATCGGCCTCGGCTATCCCGAACACCTCGGCGGCACGCCGGCGGCGATGGCGTGGCGCCTGATCGCCACCGAGGAGGTCGCGCGCGCCGGCAGCGGCGGCCTGCTCGCGAGCCTGTTCTCGCACTCGATCGGCTTGCCGCCGGTCATCGCCCACGGCAACGACGCGGTGCAACGGCGCATCGTTCCCGACGTCCTCGCCGGCCGCAAGATCGCCGCCCTCGCGATCACCGAGCCGGGCGCCGGCTCCGACGTCGCACGTCTGGCCTGTCGCGCGCGCCGCGATGGCGCCGACTGGGTCATCGACGGCGAGAAGGCGTTCATCACCTCGGGCCTGCGTGCCGACTGGCTGACCGTCGCCGTGCGCACCGGCGGCCCGGGCGCGAGCGGCATCTCGCTGATCGCCGTGCCAGGCGATGCCGCCGGGCTCGAGCGCTCGCTGCTCGCCAAGATGGGCTGGTGGTGCAGCGACACCGCGCGCATCGCCTTCACCGGCTGCCGCGTCCCGGCCGACAACCTGATCGGCGCCGAGAACGAAGGCTTTCGCGCCATCATGGACAACTTCAACGGCGAGCGGCTGCTGATGGCGACGAGCGCCTGCGCCTTCGCCGCGGTCTGCTTCGACGAGGCGCTCGCCTGGGCACGCCAGAGGAAGACCTTCGGCCAGCCGCTCGTCGAGCACCAGGCGGTTCGCCACAAGCTGGTCGACATGCGCATGCGCATCTTCAGCGCCCACGCCTGGATCGAAGCGATGATCGACCGCTACGACGCCGGCCCGCTCGACGCCGAAGGCGTCGCCCAGCTCTGCCTGCTCAAGAACCACGCGACCCAGACGATGCAGTTCTGCGCCGACCAGGCGGTGCAGATCCTCGGCGCGATGGGCTTCATGCGCGGCACCCGGAGCGAGCGCATCTACCGCGAGGTGAAGGTGATGATGATCGG
>JBDTPG010000338.1:0-3141 GCA_039932815.1 Caldimonas sp. | reverse complement strand
TGCGAGGTCGTGATCGCGCCGCTGCGATCGAGGTCTGCGACGGTGCGGGCGACGCGCAGGACGCGGTGGAAGCTCCGCGCCGACCAGCCGAGGCGCGTCGTCACGCGTTGCAGGAACGAGGACGCCGTGGCATCGAGGCGGCAGTGACGATCGAGCGCTTCGCCGGCGAGCTCGCCGTTCGCGCCGCCCTGGCGATCGATCGCGCGCTCGCGCGCCGCGCGGACTCGACCGGCGACGACCGCGCTCGGCTCGCCGTCGGCCGCGGCCGCGAGCTGCGCCGCCGAGACCGTCGGCACCTCGATCTGGATGTCGATCCGATCGAGCAGCGGCCCGCTGATCCTCGCCTGGTAGCGCAGCACGGCGTCGGGCGTGCAACGGCACGCGGTGCTGGCGTTGCCCAGGTGGCCGCAAGGGCAGGGGTTCATTGCCGCGACGAGCTGGAACGCGGCCGGGAAGTCGGCTTGCCGTGCCGCCCGCGAGACGACCATGCGGCCGGTCTCGAGCGGCTCGCGCAAGGCCTCCAGCGCAGCGCGCGGAAACTCGGCGAGCTCGTCGAGGAAGAGGATGCCGCGGTGGGCGAGCGACGCTTCGCCCGGCCGCGGCGGTGAGCCGCCGCCGACCAGCGCCGCCGCCGAGGCGGTGTGATGCGGCGCGCGCAACACGCGCTCGCCCCAGCGCGACGCGCTGAAGGCGCCGGCGACGCTCAGGATCGCTGCCGATTCGAGCGCCTCGTCGTGCGACAGCGGCGGCAGCAGGCCGGCGAGGCGGCGCGCCAGCATCGACTTGCCGGTGCCGGGCGGGCCGACCATGAGCACGCTGAGCTGGCCGGCCGCTGCGACCTCGAGAGCGCGCTTGGCTGCGCTCTGGCCGCGCACGTCGACCAGATCGTGAACCGGCGAGAGGGTGCGGCGCGGCAGAGGACGCGGCTCGTGCAGGCCGCTCGCGTCTGCGCCTTCGCCCGGCAGCAGCGCGCGCACGACATCGAGCAGGTGATCCGCGCCGCGCACCGCGAGGCCGCCGACCAGCGCCGACTCGTCGGCGCTCGCCTGCGGCAGGACCAGGGTGCGGGGCGACGCCGCCGGCGCCCGTTGCAGGGCGAGCGCCATCGCCAGCGCGCCGTGCACCGGGCGCAGCTGGCCGCCGAGCGAAAGCTCGCCGGCGAATTCAAACGATTCGAGCCGCGCCGCGTCGATCTGGCCGGCGGCGGCGAGGATGCCGAGCGCGATCGGCAGGTCGAAGCGGCCCGACTCCTTCGGCAAGTCGGCGGGCGCGAGGCTCACGGTGACGCGCTTGTTGTGCGGGAACTCGAGGCCGCTGGTCTGCAGCGCGGCGCGGACGCGTTCGCGCGATTCCTTCACCTCGGTGTCGGCGAGGCCGACCAGCGTGAAGCTCGGCAGGCCGTTCGCGAGGTGGACTTCGACCGTCACCGCCGGCGCGTCGAGGCCGCGCAGCGCGCGGCTGCGAACGAGGGCGAAGCTCATGCGCCGATTCTCCGAGTCGCGCCGCTAATCCGCTTCGCCCAAAAGCGGGCACTCCGACGGCGCTCGGCGCCTCGCCTTGGTGCCAAAGCGCAGGGCATCGGGCCGCGAGCGCTCCGTCATGGGGCAACAGCGCAAACGAGGGTTTGGCACGCAACGTGCGAAACGAGGAGCGATCTCAACAAAAGTTCCGGGAAATTCCATGACGAAGCGCTCACTGATCCTTTTGCCCCTCCTGACCGCCGCCGCGTTGACCGCGCAGGCCCAGACCGCGGCGGCGCCCGCCGCGCCCGAGGTCAAGTCCGACTGGACGTTCACCGGCAATGCCGGGGTCTTCAGCGACTACCGCTTCCGCGGCATCTCGCAGACCAACAAGAAGCCGGCCTTCCAGGGCGGCTTCGACATCGGCCACGCCTCAGGCTTCTACGTCGGCAACTGGAACTCGAACATCGACAGCTCGTTCTTCAACGGCTCCAACCTCGAGATGGACTTCTACGGCGGCTACAAGCTGCCGGTCGGCCCGGTCGCGCTCGACTTCGGCGCGCTGTACTACTACTACCCGGGCAGCGGCGCGGGCGGCACCTTCCGCATCAACAACACCGAGCTCTACGTCAGCGCCGGCTACGGCCCGGTCAGCGTCAAGTACTCCCACGCGATCAGCGATTTCTTCGGCATCGACGACTCGAAGAACTCCTGGTACCTCGAAGGCAACGGCAGCTACGAGGTCGCACCCGGCCTGTCGATCGTCGGCCACCTCGGCTACCAGAAGCTCAAGCACAACGCCCGCATCATCGAGATGGGCTCGACGAGCCTGACCGACAGCATCACCGACTGGAAGGTCGGCGTGACCTACGACCTGAGCGGCTTCCTCCTGGGCGCGGCGTACGTCGGCACCAACCGCGACCTGACCGGTGGGACCGCCTCGCTCACCAACCGCAACATCAGCAACGGCACCGTCGTGGTGTCGGTGTCGAAGTCGTTCTGATCACAACGCTTGCGAGGGAGCAGCAACATGAAAATGGTGACCGCGATCGTCAAGCCGTTCAAGCTCGACGAAGTTCGTGAGGCCCTGAGCGCGATCGGCGTGCAGGGCGTCACGGTGACGGAAGTGAAGGGCTTCGGCCGCCAGAAGGGCCACACGGAGCTCTACCGCGGCGCCGAGTACGTCGTCGACTTCCTGCCCAAGGTGAAGATCGAGGCCGCCGTCGACGATGCGATCGTCGACCGCGTCATCGAAGCGGTCGAGGCCGCTGCACGCACCGGCAAGATCGGCGACGGCAAGATCTTCGTCTCGACCCTGGAGCAGGTCGTCCGCATCCGCACCGGCGAGACCGGCAAGGACGCGCTTTGAGCGGCACAAGAACAACACCATGAACAAACTCCTTCTCGCCTTCCTCTTCGGCCTGCTCGTGTTCGTCGCGGGCGGCAATGCGTTCGCGCAGGCCGCCTCCGATGCGGCTTCCGGCGCGATGGCGGCGCCCGCCGCCGCCGCGATGGCCTCTGCACCCGCCGCAGCCGGGTCGGCCGCCGACGCGGCCTCGGCCGCCGCGGCCGCCGCGTCGACGCCGGTGCCCAACAAGGGCGACGTCGCCTGGATGCTGGTCTGCACCGCGCTCGTCATCATGATGTCGATCCCGGCCCTGGCCCTGTTCTACGGCGGCCT
>JBDTPG010000337.1:0-3156 GCA_039932815.1 Caldimonas sp. | reverse complement strand
GCGAGGTCACGGTCGGCAAGACGCTGCTGACGGTCGAGCACGACATGGGCGTCGTGTTCGGGCTCGCCGACAAGATCGCCGTGCTCGTCTACGGCGAAGTGATCGCCTTCGACGTTCCCGAGGCGGTGCGCGCCAACGCGCGGGTGCAGGAAGCCTATCTCGGCACGGTGCTCGCCGAGCACGCCTGAGCACGAGGACACGACCGCCATGCTCGAGCTCTCCGGCCTGCACGCCTACTACGGCAAGAGCCATATCCTGCACGGCGTCGACATGCGCGTCGGCGAAGGGGAGATCGTCAGCCTGCTCGGCCGCAACGGCTCGGGGCGATCGACGACGATCCGCACGATCATGGGCCTCGTTCGCGGCGAAGGCTCGATCCGCCTGCGCAACGAGGAGATCCTGGGCCACAAGGCGTTCGACATCGCCCACCGCGGCATCGGCTACGTGCCCGAGAACCGCGACATCTTTCCCAAGCTCACCGTGCACCAGAACCTGCAGCTGGGCGAAAAGCGCGGCAAGGTCAAGCCGCGCTGGTCGTTCGCCGACATGTACAAGATCTTCCCGCGCTTGAAGGAGCGCGAGCACACCGAGGCGGGCGTGCTCTCCGGCGGAGAGCAGCAGATGCTCACGCTGTGCCGCACGCTGATGGGCGACCCCGACCTGATCATGATCGACGAGCCGACCGAAGGCCTGGCGCCGAAGATCGTCGAGCTCGTCGCCGAGTACCTGAAGGAGCTCAAGAATCGCGGCGTGTCGGTGCTGCTGGTCGAGCAGAAGCTCACCATCGCGCTCGCGATCTCCGAGCGCTGTTACGTCATGGGGCACGGCTCGATCGTCTTCGAGGGCACGCCGGCGACGCTGCTCGCCAACGCCGAGATCCGCAAGGAGTGGCTGGAGGTCTGACGCCGCAACGTGCGGCATACGCTATCCGGGCCGCGGCACCGGCGTCAGCGCTGCTAAGTGGGTGGGCACCTGTTCAGAATCGGGCGCGCACGATCGGTCGAGGGTGCCGCGAAGAACTTCTCCTTCGCCGCGTCCTCGAGGATCGCGTCGCCATCAATCGCCTGACGCGGGAAGAGGTTTCGGGGCGTCGGTATGCCATCGCCTGTCGCGGTCGCGACACCAAGCTCGGCGCTGGCGGACGCCTAGAATCGAACGAACGTTCTTTTTGCCCGGCCCGGTCAGCGGTGGGGCGCTTCCACGAGGACTTGTCATGAGCGCGAACTACGAGCTGCGCGGCGACGTCGCCGTCATCACGATGGACAACCCGCCCGTCAACGGACTCGGCTACGACACGCGGCGCGGCATCGTCGATGGGCTCGACCGGGCGCTCGCCGACGACAAGGTGAAGGCGATCGTCGTCACCGGCGCCGGCAAGGCGTTTTCCGGCGGCGCCGACATCCGCGAGTTCGGCTCGCCCAAGGCCGTCGCCGAGCCCAACCTGCTCTCGCTCATCGCGGCCTTCGAGGCGAGCCCGAAGCCGATCGTCGCCGCGGTGCACAGCGTCGCCATGGGCGGCGGTCTCGAGCTCGCGCTCGGCTGTCACTATCGCGTCGCGCAAGCCGGCACGCAGGTCGCGCTGCCCGAGGTCAAGATCGGCCTCATTCCCGGCGCCGGCGGGACGCAGCGGCTGCCGCGCGTGCTCGGCGTCGAGACGGCGCTCAACATGATCGTCAGCGGCGAGCCGGTGAAGAGCGAGGTGCTCGCCAAGCTGCCGGGCCAGAAGCTGTTCGACAAGATCGTCGAAGCGGAAGGCGACGTCGTCGCGGCCGCGGTCGCGTTCGCGCGCGAGAAGGCCGACGTGCGGCCGCTGCCGATCGTCAGCAAGCTCAAGGTCGAGTACGCGAACGCCGACGCCTACTTCCAGTTCGCGCGCAACACCGTCGGCGCGATGGCGAAGAACTTCCCGGCGCCGCTGAAGTGCGTCGACGCCGTCGCCGCGTCGACCCGGATGAAGTTCGAGGACGGGATGAAGCTCGAGCGCGAGATCTTCCTCGCGCTGATGCTGACGCCGGAATCGAAGGCGCTGCGCCATGCCTTCATCGCCGAGCGGGCGACGACCAAGATCCCCGACGTCCCGGCCGAGACGCCGACGCGGGCCATCAGGAAGGTCGCCGTCATCGGCGCCGGCACGATGGGCGGCGGCATCGCCATGAACTTCCTCAACGCCGGCATTCCGGTCGTGATGATCGAGATGAAGCAGGAAGCGCTCGACAAGGGCACCGGCATCATGCGCAAGAACTACGAGGCGCAGGTCAAGAAGGGCAAGCTCAGGCAGGACAAGCTCGACGAGCGCATCGGCCTGCTCTCGACGACGCTCAAGTACGACGACCTGAAGGACGCCGACCTCGTCATCGAGGCGGTGTTCGAGGACATGGGTGTCAAGGAGCAGGTCTTCAAGACGCTCGACGAAGTGATGAAGCCAGGCGCGATCCTCGCCTCCAACACGTCGACCCTCGACCTGGACAAGATCGCTTCGTTCACGAAGCGGCCGCAGGACGTGATCGGCATGCACTTCTTCAGCCCCGCCAACGTGATGAAGCTGCTCGAGGTCGTGCGCGGCGAGAAGACGGCGAAGGACGTGCTCGCGACGGTGATGCAGCTTGGCAAGAAGATCAAGAAGACGACTGTCGTCTCCGGCGTCACCGATGGCTTCATCGGCAATCGCATGATCGAGCAGTACTCGCGCCAGGCCGGCTTCCTGCTGGAGGAGGGCGCCACGCCGCAGCAGGTCGACAAGGCGATGGAGAAGTTCGGCATGGCGATGGGGCCGTTCCGGATGGGCGACCTCGCCGGCAACGACGTCGGCTGGTACATCAGGAAGCGCCGCTACGTCGAGAAGCCCGACATCCGCTACTCGAAGACCGCCGACCTGCTGTGCGAGCTCGGCCGCTTCGGCCAGAAGACGGGCGCCGGCTGGTACGACTATGTCCCCGGCAAGCGCGACGCGATCCCGAGCAAGGTCGTCACCGACATGATCGAGAAGCACCGCGCCGAGCTCGGCATCACGGCGAGGAAGATCGGCGACGAGGAGATCGTCCACCGCCTGGTCTACGCGCTCGTCAACGAAGGCGCGAAGATCGTCGAGGAAGGCATCGCGATGCGCGCGAGCGACGTCGACATGGTCTACCTCGCCGGCTACGGCTTCCCGCTCTT
>JBDTPG010000336.1:0-3157 GCA_039932815.1 Caldimonas sp. | reverse complement strand
CCGCGTGACTGGTGAACGTCAGCTTCCTAGACTTGAACTTGCCCGCCCGTCGGACTGCTGCGGGTCGGGGAGCCGTCATTCGAACCGGGGGGTGACGGGATTGGCGTCACACACTCGCGAGTCCGGTCCCTTTCGGCTCACCGAGGTTCTGCATCAACCGGTTCGCCCAGCCGAAGATCGCGACCGCGTGCAGCAGGTCGATGATCTCCTCGTCGCTCATGCCGACGGCGCGCAGCGGCGCGATGTCGTCGGCGCCGAGCGCGTGTGGCCGTCGGGTGACGGCGATGGCGAAGCCGGCGATCGCGCGCTCGCGCTCCGTCGTGCCTGCGGATGCCGGATCGTCGAACACCTGCTCGACGGTGTCGCTGCGCTTGGCGAGCTGCTCGAACCGCTGCGCGTGGACGGACGTGCAGTACACGCAGCCGTTGGTCACCGAGACGACCATCGCCCCCAGCTCGCGCTCGGCGCGCGGCAGGCCGCCCGGCGCGTACATGATCGCGTTGTAGGCCGCCGAGCGATGGCGCAGCATCGAGGGCTGGTGCGCCAGCGTCAGGTAGTAGGGCGAGGTGCGCGATTGCGGGTGGCTCTCGTCGAGCACCTCGAGCTGCAGCGGGCTCGCGTCGGCGAGCTGCAGCGGCGCGAGCCACGAGCGCCACTCGAGCGTCTCGTCGGTGAAGCCGTTGCGGCGGATCATGGCGCGATCTCTTCGCGGTTCGCGCGCATCGCCCGCAGGCCGGCGACGACGCGCACCTGGTACGACAGGAACGCGATCAGCTGCGCCAGCGCGACGATGGCGGCGTCGCCGAGGCCGGCGCGGCGCAGCGGCTCGAGCGCGGCGCGATCGCCCAGGCGCGGATCGGTCGTCAGCGCGGCCGCGAAATGCAGCATCGGCGGGAGCGCGGGCGAGGGCGGCGCGTCGCGGTCGGGCGCCCGGGCGAGGAGTTCTTCGTAGTGGCGCGCGAGGGGGTTCGCGCCCGCGGTCGTGCAGACGTGCGCCGCGACGCGAAGCCGGTCGGCGCTCGAGAGGCCCTCGACGGCATCGTGCAACAGCGCATCGTGGCTGGCCTGGCTGGCGTCGACGACCTTGGCGCGAAAGCGCCGCGCCGCATGCAGCGGGTCGCCGGGCACGAGGCCCGTGGCGCGATCGATCACGTCGTCGGAATGGTCGGCGAGAGTCATGGTGTTCGGCAGGGGGAGTGGGGGTTCATCGGGTCAGCGGTGACGGCAGCGGCTCGGCGCGCCATTCGTCGCCGAGGATCTCGGGCTCGGCGTAGGCTTCCATGCGCGCGTAGTGCTGCTCGATGTCTTCGGCGTACAGCAGCGCGGCGAGCTTGTCGGCGAGCTGCAGCGCGCCTTCGCTGATGGCCGGGATGTCGCCGGTGATGACGCCGAGCGAGAGCGTCGCCGGATAGCTGAGGCAGTGCACGCGCTCGAGCCCCGGGCAAGGTGCGCCGGCACGCGCCTGGAACTCGAAGTCGGATCCGAGGTCGGGCGACTCGGCGAGCTCGGCGTCGTCGTCGCCGGCCGGCGCGGCGTAGCGGTCCTTCCACACCCGGATGCACGGCGCGATGTGGCGCAGCATCGGCCGCTGGCGCCAGTCGACCTTGAAGCCGGTCGCGAAGATCAGGAAGTCGAGCTCGATCGGCCCGACCGACGTGCGCATCTGCAGCGCGCCGCGGCGCGCGTCGATGCCCTCGATCGCGACGCCGAGGTGGAAGTGCGCGTTCGCGTGGCGCGAGACGCGCTGCGTGCTGTTGCGCGGCGGCGGCACCTGCTGGGTGTTGATGTAGTGGCGGATGCGCCATTTCCAGGCGTCGGACAGGCGCGCGTAGCCCGCGACGAAGCCGGGGTTGCCGGCGCCCTTGCCCTTGTTGACGCGCGGCAGGTCGGTTCGGCGGACCAGCAGGTGCACGTGCGCGGCGCCGGCTTCGAGCGCGGTCGCGGCGCTGTCCATCGCCGAGGCGCCGGCGCCGACGATGCCGACGCGCAGCCCGGCGAGCGCGCCGTAGTCGTTGTCGTCCGAGGAATGCGCCCAGCGCGTTCGCGGCAGCGCTTCGGCGAAATCGGGCAGTGCCGGCCCGCCGAGGCCGGCGCGGCCGGTGGCGACGACGACGCGGCGGGCCCAGGCGCGCGCTGGCCTGCCGCCGGCCTCGACGCCGAGCTCGACGAGGCCGTCGCCGCGCGGCTGCACGTCGGTGACGCGATGGCCGTTCTTCACGGGCAGCGCAAGCACGCGGCGATACCAGCGCAGGTAGTCCATCCACTGCAGGCGCGGGATCTTGTCGAGCGCTTCCCACGCGTCGCGGCCGAACTGCACCTCGAACCACGCCCGAAAGGTCAGCGACGGAATACCCAGCGCCGGGCCGGCGAGCTGCTTGGGGCTGCGCAAGGTCTCCATGCGCGCCGTCGTCGCCCACGGGCCTTCGAGTCCGGCGGGGGCTTCGTCGAAGGCGACGACCGCGAGGCCGCGATGCATCAGCGCGGCCGCCAAGGCGAGGCCGGTCATGCCGGCGCCGATGATCGCGACGTCGGCGACCGGTTCGCCGTCGTGCGCGAGCGCCGGTGTCCAGCGCGGCGCAGGCAACTGCAGGAACGCGAGCTCGTCGGCGAGGCGCGCCTCGAGCGCCGCGAGGCCGCTCGTCACGCCGCCGCCGTCATTGCGCGGCGATGTGCGCGTCGCGCACCAGGCGACCCCACTTCTCGGTCTCGGCGGCGAGGTGCTGGGCCAACTCCTGCGGCGTTCCGCCGATCGTGCTCGCCCCCATGTCGGCGAGGCGCTTCTTGACCGCGGGATCGGCGAGGATCTCGTTGGAGACCGCGTTCATGCGCGCGACCACGGCGGCTGGCGTTCCCTTGGGCGCGAGCAGCGCGAACCAGGTCGACGAGAGCAGGCGCGGCTGGCCGAGCTCGGCCGTCGTCGGCACGTCGGGCAGCGCCGGCGATCGCTGCGGCGCCATCACCGCGATCGCGCGCACCTTGCCGCCCTTGATCTGCCCGGCGATCCCCGGGATGAGCTGGAACATCAGCTGGATCTCGCCGGCGATGAGGTTGGTGGTCGCCGTTCCCGGCGCGTTGTACGGCACGTGGATCATCTGCGCCCCCGTCTCGCGCATGAACAGCTCGCCGGCCAGGTGCATCGAGCTGCCGATGCCGGTCG
>JBDTPG010000335.1:0-3159 GCA_039932815.1 Caldimonas sp. | reverse complement strand
ACCTTCTCGATGATCGTCGTGCTGTGGTGCCTGTACGGCTACAGCCTGGCCTTCACCGAAGGCAATGCCTTCTTCGGCGGCTTCGACCGCCTGTTCATGAAGGGCATGTACGACCCGATCGCGGGAACGATGGCCATGGCCGGAACGTTCAGCAAGGGCGTCGCGATTCCCGAGATCCTCTTCATGGCGTTCCAGGCGACCTTCGCGGCGATCACCTGCTGCCTGATCGTCGGCGCCTTCGCCGAGCGGATGAAGTTCGTCGCGGTGCTGGCCTTCATGGTGCTCTGGTTCACCTTCGCCTACACGCCGATCGCGCACATGGTCTGGTTCTGGCCCGGCCCGGACGCCTACACGACCAAGGCGATCGTCGACGCGACCAACGCCAAGGCCGGCTTCATCTGGCAGATGGGCACGCTCGACTTCGCGGGCGGGACCGTCGTCCACATCAACGCGGCGGTCGCCGGCCTGGTCGGCGCCTACATGGTCGGCAAGCGCATCGGCTACGGGCGCGAGGCGTTCACGCCCCATTCGCTGACGCTGACGATGGTCGGTGCGGCGCTGCTGTGGGTCGGCTGGTTCGGCTTCAACGCCGGCTCGGCGCTCGAGGCCGGCAACAGCGCGGTGCTCGCCTTCATCAACACCTTCACGGCCACGGCCGCGGCGGTGCTGGCGTGGTGCATCGGCGAGGCGATGATCAACAAGGGCAAGGCCTCGATGCTCGGCGCCGCGTCCGGCGCGGTCGCCGGCCTGGTGGCGATCACCCCGGCGTGCGGCAACGTCGGCCTGCTCGGCGCGATCGTCATCGGCTTCGTCGCCGGCTTTGCTTGCCTCTGGGGCGTGAACGGCCTCAAGAAGATGCTCGGCGCCGACGATTCGCTCGACGTCTTCGGCGTCCACGGCGTCGGCGGCATCGTCGGTGCGCTCCTGACCGGCGTCTTCAACTCGCCGTCGCTGGGCGGCCCGAGCTTCCCCGACAACTGGTTCACCGGCGAGCTGGTCAAGCCCGAGAACTACTCGATCGCCGCCCAGGTCTGGGCGCAAGCCAAGGCGGTGCTGGTGACCATCGCCTGGTCGGGGATCGTCTCGCTGATCGCCTACAAGCTGGTCGACATGACGATCGGCCTGCGCGTCAGCGAGGAAGAAGAGCGCGAAGGCCTGGACATCGCCGAGCACGGCGAGACGGCGTACCACAACTGACTGTCCCGGTCGCTGCGGCGACTTCGAGGGCCACCCTGTGGGGTGGCCCTTTTTCTTGGCGCCTGCCGACGCTTGCGTCGGCACCCCGGCGCCCCATATGCCTAGAATCCCGGCTCCGCCCGCCGCCTCGTCGCTGCAGCGGGCCCTTTCCCATGGTTCCCCACCTCATCACCGCGCTCACCGGCCCGATCAACGAGCTCGAGCAGCGCATGCTCGAATCGCTGCCGGCCATCGAGCGGTGGTTTCGCCTCGAGTGGATGGAGCACACGCCGCCGTTCTACACGTCGGTCGACCTCAGGAACGCCGGCTTCAAGCTGGCGCCGGTCGACACCAACCTGTTCCCGGGCGGCTTCAACAACCTGACCACCGAGATGTTGCCGCTGGCGGTGCAGGCGGCGATGGCGGCGATCGAGAAGATCTGCCCTGAAGCGAAGAACCTGCTCCTCATACCCGAGAAGCACACCCGCAACTCGTTCTACCTGATGAACGTCGCGCGCCTGATGGAGATCTTCCACCAGGCCGGCCTCAACGTTCGGCTCGGCACGCTCGACGATTCGATCACGGCGCCGACCGAGGTGCCGTTGCCCGACGGCAGCGCGCTCACGGTCGAGCCGCTGCTGCGCACCCGCAATCGACTGGGGCTGAAGGATTTCGATCCCTGCACGATCCTCCTCAACAACGATCTCTCGGCAGGCATTCCGAAGGTGCTGGAAGGCCTGCACGAGCAGTACCTGCTGCCGCCGTTGCACGCCGGCTGGGCGATCCGCAGGAAGACCAACCACTTCGCGGCCTACGAGGAAGTGGCGAAGAAGTTCGCCAAGCTGCTCGGCATGGACCCGTGGCTGATCAATCCGATGTTCGCGCGCTGCGGCGAGGTGAACTTCAGCGACGGCTCGGGTGCCGAATGCCTGACCAGCAACGCCGAGACGCTGCTCGGCAAGATCCGGCGCAAGTACAAGGAGTACGGCATCCAGGAAAAGCCGTTCATCATCGTCAAGGCCGACGCCGGCACCTACGGCATGGGCATCATGACCGTGCGCGACCCGAAGGATCTCGCCGACCTGAACCGCCGCTCGCGCAACAAGATGAGCGTCATCAAGGACGGCCAGGAAGTGAGCGAGGTCATCCTCCAGGAAGGCGTGCCGACCTACGAGCGCGTCAACGACTCGGTCGCCGAGCCGGTCGTCTACATGATCGATCGCTACGTCGTCGGCGGCTTCTACCGCGTCAACCCCGAGCGCGGCAACGACGAGAACCTGAACTCGCCCGGCGCGAGCTTCGTGCCGCTCGCCTTCGCCGGCTCGAACCAGCTGCCCAAGCCCGGCAGCAAGCCGGGCGCGAGCGCGCCGAACCGGTTCTACATGTACGGCGTGATCGCCCGCCTGGCGATGGTCGCCGCCAGCTACGAGCTCGAGGCCACCGACCCCGACGCCGAGATCTACGAATAGGCGTCGCTTCGTGACCGCCTTAGCGGCTGCGAGCCACAATCACCGCCGCCCCGCGCCCTGCTCCCCAGCGAGCGGCGGCAAGCTCGTCCCGTGAATCACCACCGCTCCGCCTCCAGTACCGCCGCGCTGACGCTCGGCGCGATCGGCGTCGTCTACGGCGACATCGGTACGAGCCCGCTGTACGCGCTGAAGCAGGTGTTCGCCAACGGGCACGTGCCGCTGACGCCCGAGAACGTCTTCGGCGTCCTCTCGCTGGTGTTCTGGACGCTGACGGTAATCGTCTCGATCAACTACGTCGTCCTCATCCTGCGCGCCGACAACAACGGCGAGGGCGGCCTGATCGCGATGCTCGCCCTCGCCTCGCAGGCGGTGCGGGACCGCCCGGCGCTGCGCCGCAGGCTTCTCTTCGTCGGCATCTTCGGCACCGCGATCTTCTTCGGCGACGGCGTCATCACGCCGGCGATCTCGGTGCTCGGCGCCGTCGAGGGCCTGCAGGTCGCGGCGCCGGGCCTGC
>JBDTPG010000334.1:0-3171 GCA_039932815.1 Caldimonas sp. | reverse complement strand
CCGTGCCGTCGGGCTGCGAGCCGGTCAGGATGTCGTGCATGTTCGGCGTGTCGCCACGGCCGTTGACGACCTCGCCCTTCTCGGTGAGCGCGGTCTGCTTGGTGAGGTTGTTGGCGCCGTGCAGCTCGCTCACGTTCTGGGCGACGATGACGCCCTTGGCGTTGCGCCACGGGCCGGTGCCGATGCGGTCGCGCGCGTTGACCGCGCGGGCATCGCCCGGGCCGGGCGTCGTGCTGAGGTAGGCGCGCCAGGTGCGGTTGCCGGCGCCGGCGGCGGTCGCGAGCGAGGTGCACAGCCGATCGGCGCCGGCGAGTCCGCCGAGATCGGCACCGCGCCCGGAGCCGGTGCTGGAGACGAAGAAGCCGAGGCCGCTCGACGAGCCGCCGGAGCCCGTCATCGAGCCGGCGCAGGCGGCGAGCACCAGGGCGGCGGCGCCGAGCGAAGAGGCGGTGAGAACGACGGAGCGGACGGAGGAGCGAGTCATTAGAGTTCCTTGTGGTGCCGGAGCGGGTAGTGTGGCGGTGCAGCGGGCGAAGAAGCTGCGGTGCGCGTGCAGACTAGTTGAAACGCCGACGCCGTTCAAGCGGCGTTGCCCGGTGGCGCGGGCGCGCGACGCAGCGCAGGCGCGGGCATCGGGGTCGTGCGATGCTCGCGCATGCCTTCGCGTCGAACGATGCTCGCCGCGCTCGTCGCCGCGCGCGCCGGCGCAATCGCCGCCTCGGCCGCCCCTTCCGGCGCTGTCGGCGCGACCGGCGCCGCCGCGGCGTATGCGGCCGCGCCGCTTCGCTTCCCTATCGACTTCGGCGCGCATCCCGATGCGCGCACCGAATGGTGGTACGTGACCGGAGCGCTCGCCGCTGGCGATCGCTCCTGGGGATTCCAGATCACGTTCTTTCGCGCCGCGACCGGCGTCGGCGGCGCCGAGGCGAGCCGGTTCGCCGCGCGCCAGCTGCTCTTCGCGCACGGCGCCGTCAGCGATCTCGCGGCGCGCCGATTGCGCCACGACCAGCGCATCGCGCGCAGCGGCTTCGGCATCGCCGAAGCCGCTGTCGCCGACACCGCGCTGGTGCTGCGCGACTGGCGCCTGACACGCGGCGGCGGGTCCGGCGCGAGCCGCTATCTCGCACGGGCGACGAGCGACAGCGCCGGCTTCGCCTACGACCTGGAGCTTCGCGCGACGCAGCCGGTGCTGCTGCAGGGCGAGCAGGGTCTCTCGCGCAAGGGGCCACGGCCCGAGCAGACGAGCCGCTACTACAGCGAGCCGCAGCTCGCGGTGCGCGGCACGCTCGCCATCGAAGGTCGATCGGTCGAGGTCACGGGGCGCGCCTGGCTCGACCACGAATGGAGCGATTCCTTCCTGGCGCCCGAGGCGGTCGGCTGGGACTGGATCGGCATGAACCTCGACGACGGCGGCGCGCTGATGGCGTTTCGCATCCGCCGCGCCGACGGCAGCACGCTGTGGTCCGGCGGCAGCCATCGCGCCGCGGGCGGGGCGACGCGCGATTTCTCCGACGGCGAGGTCGTCTTCGCGCCGGGAAGGGTGTGGGCCAGCGCGGCGTCGTCGGCGCGTTATCCGGTCGAGTGGCGCGTCACGACGCCGATCGGGGCGTTCGGCGTGCGCGCGCTGCTCGACGACCAGGAGCTCGACAGCCGCACCAGCACCGGCGCGATCTACTGGGAAGGTCTCTCGCTTCTTGTCGACGGCGCCGGGGCGCCGGTCGGGCGGGGCTACCTCGAGATGACCGGCTACGCCGCCCGCCTCGTCCTTTGAGCGCGAGCGGACGCGGCCACGCGCTCAGTGCGCACCCGCGCCGTCGACGACGACGTTCTTCGCCGGCTTCGTCGCCCAGACGAGGACCAGCAGGACGACGAAGAGGACGCCCGAGAGGAAGAACAGATCGTCGACCGCGAGCGTGTACGCCTGCTGGTCGATCATGCGGTTGACCGTCGCCAGTGCCTGGCTCGCGTCGTAGCCGCTCGCGCCGAGCTGGCCCAGCGTCGCCGTCGCAGCGCTGTTGCCGTTGTTGATCTGTTCGGCGAGCTCGGCGTGATGAAGCACGGCGCGGTTCTGCCACACGGTCGTGAAGAGCGACGTGCCGATCGCGCCGGCGGTGATCCGCGCGAAGTTGCTGAGGCCCGCCGCGGCCGGCATGCGGTCGGGCCCGAGGCCCGAGAAGATGATCGCCTGCAGCGGAATGAAGAAGAACGCCATCGCCGCGCCCTGCAGGACGGTCGGGATGAGGATGGTGCGGAAGTCGGCCTGGACGTTGAAGTGCGAGCGCATGACGAGCACCGCGCCGAAGCCGAGGAAGGCGACCGTCACGAGCTTCCTCGGATCGATCTTGGCGACGTTCTTGCCGACCCATGGCGAGATGATGATCGCGAGGATGCCGACCGGCGCCGTCGCCAGGCCGGCCCAGGTCGCGGTGTAGCCCATGTACTGCTGCAGCCAGAGCGGCAGCAGGACGACGTTGCCGAAGAACAGGCCGTAGGCGACCGAGAGCGCGAGCGTTCCCATCAGGAAGTTGCGCCGTGCGAACAGGCGCAGGTCGACGATCGGATGTTCCTCGGTCAGCTCCCAGGCGAGGAAAAAGGCGAAGCCGACGACGGCGACGGTGGCGAGGATGACGATCTGGGTCGAGCCGAACCAGTCGAGCTCCTTGCCCTTGTCGATCATGATCTGCAGCGCGCCGATCCAGATCACGAGCAGCGCCAGGCCGACGTAGTCGAACGGCAGCTTGCGCGGACCCGGATCGCGCTTGCGATAGATCGACCAGGTGATCGCCGCCGCGATCAGGCCGACCGGGATGTTGATGTAGAAGATCCACGGCCACGAGATGTTGTCGGTGATCCAGCCGCCGAGCAGCGGCCCGGCGACCGGCGCGACCAGCACCGTCATCGCCCACATCGCCATCGCGGTGCCGGCCTTGGCGCGCGGATAGCTCGACAGCAGCAGCGTCTGCGAGAGCGGGATCATCGGCCCGGCGACGAAGCCCTGCAGGACGCGAAACGCGATCAGCATGCCGATGTTCGGCGCCAGGCCGCACAGCCACGACGCGATCACGAACAGCAGGATGCTGGTGACGAACAGCCGGACCGCGCCGAAGCGCTGCGTCAGCCAGCCGGTGAGCGGCACCGAGATCGCGTTGGCGACCGCGAACGAGGTGATGA
>JBDTPG010000333.1:0-3184 GCA_039932815.1 Caldimonas sp. | reverse complement strand
GCGCTTGTCGTGGTGGGCGGTGAGGGTTTCGAACCCCCGACCCCGTCCGTGTGAAGGACGTGCTCTACCCCTGAGCTAACCGCCCGCGCGGGGCGCGAACGGCCGCCTGCGGAAGGCGGTCATTGTGCCATGGCGAGCCCGTCGGGCAGTGCGGCGGGCATGCGCCAGACCGCGCGTCCGCCGCTCGCCTTGTCGATCTCGGCGAGCATCGCCGCGTGGCCGGCGAGGTCGTTCGCGTCGGCGGCGATGACGACCAGCGTGAGCGTGCTGAAGTCGATCGCCCGCGCCGCCATCTCGGCCGTCATGGCGTCGCCGGCGTCGATCACGAGCGAGTCCTGGCCGCGCGTCATCCGGATGTAGACCTCGGCGAGCAGGCCGGCGTCGAGCAGCGCACCGTGCAGGTCGCGCATGGTGTTGTTGACCTCGAAGCGCTTGCACAAGGCATCGAGCGAGTTCGACTTGCCTGGAAAGGTATCGCGCGCCATCGACAGGCTGTCGGTGACGCGAACGCCGTGCTCGAGGAAACACGGCCGGCCGATCCGGCGCAACTCGGCGTCGAGAAAGCCGATGTCGAAGGCGGCGTTGTGGATGATGACCTCGGCGTCGCGAACGAACTCGATCAGTTCGTCGACGACCTGCCCGAACAGCGGCTTGTCGGCGAGAAATTCGTCCGACAGGCCGTGCACCTTGTAGGCGTCGACGCTGTTGCGGCGCTCGGGGTTGACGTAGAAGTGGGCCTTGCGTCCGGTCAGGCGCCGGTTGACGATCTCGACGCAGCCGATCTCGATGATGCGGTCGCCCGACTCGGGGCTGAGCCCGGTCGTCTCGGTGTCGAGGAAGATCTGGCGCATCAGGCCTTGTTCGCCCGCAACGGCGCCGGCGGCGCGACGACCTCGCCCGGCGCCCGGCCGCGGCCCCACAGCCAGAGGGCGATGCCGGCGCCGATCATCGGCACGCAGAGCCACTGGCCCATGCTCATGTTCAAGGCGAGCAGGCCGAGGAAGCTGTCGGGCTCGCGGAAGAACTCGGCGATGAAACGCAGCACGCCGTAGCCGATCAGGAACGCGCCCGACACCTGGCCGAGACCGCGCGGCTTCTTGCCGTAGACCCACAGCACGACGAACAGGAGGATGCCTTCGAGCGCGAACTGGTAAAGCTGCGACGGATGGCGCGGCAGGGGCGATCCCGACTGCGGGAAGACCATCGCCCACGGCAGGCTCGGGTCGGCGAACCGGCCCCACAGCTCGCCGTTGATGAAGTTGCCGATCCGGCCGGCGGCGAACCCCGTGGGCACGCACGGCGCGACGAGGTCGGTCACTTCGAGGAAGGGGCGACGGCGCGTGCGCGCGAAGATCGCCATCGCGGCGATCACGCCGAGCAGTCCGCCGTGGAATGCCATCCCGCCCTTCCAGACCGCGAAGATCTCGAGCGGATGGCCGGCGTAGAAGCCGGGCTTGTAGAAGAGCACGTAGCCGAGCCGCCCGCCGATCACCGTGCCGAGGACGCCGTAGAAGAGCAGGTCCTCGATGTCGCGCCGGGTCCAGCCGCGCGAGGCGAACTGCGGCAGGCGCGCGCGCCGCGCGGCCAGGAAGAGGAACAGGCCGAAGCCGACCAGGTAGGTGATGCCGTACCAGTGGACGGCGATCGGGATGCCGAACTTCGACAGGTCGAGCGCGATCGGGTCGAACTGCGGGTGCACGAGCATGCGCCGAATCATACGAGGCGCGTCGCAGGGTGCCGGCGTCGCGACCGCCGCTATAGTTTGGCGACGACCCCCCTTTCACGACCGAGACCGCGATGGCCATCAACCGCCGCTCCCGCCACATCACCGAAGGCATCGAACGCGCGCCGAACCGTTCGATGTACTACGCCCTCGGCTACGAGCCCGGCGACTTCAGGAAGCCGATGATCGGTGTCGCCAACGGCCACTCGACGATCACGCCGTGCAACTCCGGGCTGCAGAAGCTCGCCGACGCCGCCGTCGCCGGCATCGAGGAAGCGGGCGGCAACGCGCAGATCTTCGGCACGCCGACGATCAGCGACGGCATGGCGATGGGCACCGAGGGCATGAAATACAGCCTGGTCTCGCGCGAGGTCATCGCCGACTGCGTCGAGACCTGCGTCGGCGGCCAGTGGATGGACGGCGTCCTCGTCGTCGGCGGCTGCGACAAGAACATGCCGGGCGGGATGATGGGCATCCTGCGCGCCAACGTGCCCGCCATCTACGTCTACGGCGGCACCATCCTTCCTGGCCGCTACCAGGACCAGGACCTCAACATCGTCAGCGTCTTCGAGGCGGTCGGCCAGTTCACCGCCGGGACGATGAGCGAGAAGGATTTCGGCGAGATCGAGCGCCGCGCCATCCCCGGCAGCGGCTCGTGCGGCGGCATGTACACCGCCAACACGATGAGCTCGGCGTTCGAGGCGCTCGGCATGAGCCTGCCGTATTCGAGCACGATGGCCAACGTGCACGACGAGATCGTCGGCGCGGCGAAGAACGCCGCGCGCGTCCTCGTCGAGGCGGTGAAGAAGGACCTGAAGCCGCGCGACATCGTCACCCGAAAGAGCATCGAGAACGCGGTCGCGGTGATCATGGCCACGGGCGGATCGACCAACGCGGTGCTGCACTTCCTCGCCATCGCGCATGCCGGCGAGGTCGAGTGGTCGATCGACGACTTCGAGCGCATGAGGAAGAAAGTGCCGGTGCTGTGCGACCTCAAGCCCTCGGGCAAGCACCTCGCCGTCGACCTGCATCGCGCCGGCGGCATCCCGCAGGTGATGAAGGTGCTGCTCGACGCCGGCCTGCTGCACGGCGACTGCATGACGATCACCGGCAAGACGATCGCCGAGACGCTGGCCGAGCTGCCCGCTGGGCCGCGCGCCGACCAGGACGTGATCCGGCCGATCGACCGGCCGATGTATGCGCAAGGTCACCTTGCGATCCTGAAGGGCAATCTCTCGACCGAGGGCGCGGTGGCCAAGATCACCGGGCTGAAGAGCCCGGTGATGACCGGACCGGCGCGCGTCTTCGACGACGAGCCGACGGCGATGGCGGCGATCATGGAGCGCAGGATCGTTGCCGGCGACGTGATGGTGCTGCGCTACCTCGGCCCGAAGGGCGCGCCCGGCATGCCCGAGATGCTCGCGCCGACGAGCGCCCTGATCGGCCAGGGCCTGGGCGAAT
>JBDTPG010000332.1:0-3188 GCA_039932815.1 Caldimonas sp. | reverse complement strand
ATCGGCGTCGCCGTCGCGCTGTTCTCGCTCGGCCTGGTCGGCGTCATCGTCCGCCGCAACGTGCTCGTCATGCTGATGTGCATGGAGCTGATGCTGAACGGCGTCAACCTGAGCCTCGTCACCTTCGCGCAGCAGACCGCGACGACGGCCGGCGCCGTCCTCGTCTTCCTCGTCTTCGTCGTCGCGACGGTCGAGATCGCGCTCGCCATCCCGATCGTTCTCCTGCTGGTGCGCGACAAGCGCACGCTCGACATCGGCGCCTACAACGAGCTGAAAGGCTAGCGATGCTGACCGCGATCGCCCTCCTGCCTTTGCTCGGCTTCGTGCTGAACGGCATCCTCGCGACGCGCCTGGGCGGCAACGTCGTCGGCAAGCCGTTCGTCACCGCGGTCGGCTGCGGCCTGCCGATCGTCTCCTTCGGGCTCGTCGTCGCCTCTTTCCTGACGCTGCGTGCGGGCGACTACGCGCCCCTGGTCGAGATCGCCTACCGCTGGGCGCAGATCGGCGAGAGCAGCTTCGAGGTCTCGTTCTACTTCGACCGCCTCACCGCGGTGATGGCGCTCGTCGTCACCGGCGTGGGCT
Source organism: Caldimonas sp. (assembly GCA_039932815.1). Taxonomy (GTDB): domain Bacteria; phylum Pseudomonadota; class Gammaproteobacteria; order Burkholderiales; family Burkholderiaceae_C; genus Schlegelella_A. The sequence continues at coordinate 2,606 of JBDTPG010000332.1, read as the reverse complement.
CGGTGATCCACATCTATTCGGTCGGCTACATGAAGGACGACCCGAGCTACGGGCGCTTCTTCGCCTACCTGAACCTGTTCCTGTTCTTCATGCTGCTGCTTGTCCTCGGGCGGTCCTTGCTCGTCCTCTTCGTCGGCTGGGAAGGCGTCGGCCTCGCGTCGTACCTGCTGATCGGCTTCTGGTTCGACGACCTCGCCAACGCGCGCGCGGGCAAGAAGGCCTTCATCACCAACCGCATCGGCGACGCCGGCTTCCTGCTCGGCATGTTCCTGCTCTACCAGACGTTCGGAACGCTCGACATGGACCGCATCAATGCCGCGTTCGGGGCGGCGACGCTGCCCGCGGTGTCGGCCAGTTTGGTCGGCCTGCTGCTCTTCATCGGCGCGACCGGCAAGTCGGCGCAGATCCCGCTCCACGTCTGGCTGCCCGACGCGATGGCCGGGCCGACGCCGGTGTCGGCGCTGATCCACGCGGCGACGATGGTGACGGCCGGCGTCTATCTGGTCGCCCGCATGTCGGGCGTGTACGTGCACGCACCGGAGGCCTCTGCGGTGATCGCCGTCGTCGGCGTCACGACCGCGTTCTTCGCGGCGACGATCGCGCTCGTCCAGACCGACATCAAGAAGGTGCTCGCCTACTCGACGATCTCGCAGCTCGGCTTCATGTTCCTGGCGCTCGGCGTCGGCGCGTACGCGGTCGCGATCTTCCACGTCGTCACGCACGCGTTCTTCAAGGCCTGCCTCTTCCTCGGCGCCGGCAGCGTCATCCACGCGCTCGGCGGCGAGCAGGACGTGCGCAGGATGGGCGGGCTGGCGAAGAAGATCCCCGTCACCTTCTGGACCTTCGCGATCGCCACCGCGGCGATCGCCGGCATCCCGCCGCTCGCGGGCTTCTTCTCGAAGGACGAGATCCTCTGGTTCGCTTTCGCGAGCGAGCGCGGCGGCTCGCCCTGGCTCTGGCTCGTCGCCGCCGCGACCGCGCTGATGACGGCGTTCTACATGTTCCGCCTGCTCTGGCTCACCTTCCTCGGTACCTCGCGCATGACGCCCGAGGTCGAGCACCACGTGCACGAATCGCCGCGCTCGATGACCGGCGTCCTGGCCGTGCTGGCGCTGCTCTCGGCCGTCGGTGGCTTCATCGCCGTGCCGCACTTCCTCGAGCCGCAGCTCGCGCTGCCGGCGACGCACGAGTCGCTGCACGCGCTGGAGACGCCGCTCCTCGCCATCTCGGTCGTGCTCGCCCTCGCCGGCCTCGCCGCCGCGGCGTACCTGTTCGGCGGGCCTCCCGAGCGCGCCGAGCGGCTGCGCGCGCGCTTCGCCGGCATCCACCGCGTGCTCTCGGGCAAGTACTTCATCGACGAGCTCTACGAGCGCGTCATCGGCGGGCCGCTGGTCTGGATCTCGGACCGCGTCTTCCTGCGCCTCGGCGATCGCGCCCTGCTCGACGGCACGCTGAACGGCATGGCGGCGATCGGCCGCGGCAGCGGGCGCCTCCTCGGGCGCATCCAGACCGGGAGCCTCCATCTCTACGCCTGGCTCGTCCTCGTCGGCATCGCCGGTGCGCTGATCTGGAGCTGGCGCCATGTCTGACGCCGGCATCCTCAACCTGGTGCTCTTCCTGCCGCTGGTCGGCGTCGCGCTGCTCGCGCTAGTTCCGGCCGACAACGGCAAGCTCGTCCGCACAGTCTCGCTCATGACCATGGTGGTCCAGCTCGCGCTCACCGCGTGGCTATACGCGCGCTTCGACAGCAGCGTCGGCGGCCTCCAGTTCGAGACCCGCGTGCCCTGGATCGCCGCCTGGGGCGTCTATTACCAGATCGGCCTCGACGGCTACAACATCCTGCTCGTGATGATGACGGCCTTCCTCGGCCCGCTCGTCGTCGCCGGTGCGTTCACGGCGATCGCCAAGGACGTCAAGCTGTTCTACGCGATGGTCTTCCTGGTCCAGTTCGCGATGATGGGCACCTTCCTCGCCCAGGACCTGTTCCTGTTCTACGTGTTCTGGGAAACGATGCTGATCCCGATGTTCCTGCTGATCGGCATCTGGGGCGGCGAGCGGCGCATCTACGCGACGATCAAGTTCGTCCTCTACACCGCATTCGGCAGCATCCTGATGCTCGCCGCCGTGATCTATCTCGTCTGGACGCTGCAGAAGACGACCGGCATCACCTCGTTCGCGTTCGCCGACCTGGTCCAGACGCGCCTGCCGATCGACGTGCAGTCGATCCTGCTCGCCGCGTTCGCGCTCAGCTTCGCGATCAAGGTGCCGATGGCGCCGCTGCACACCTGGCTGCCCGATGCCCACGTCGAGGCGCCGACCGCCGGCTCGGTGATCCTGGCCGGCGTGATGCTGAAGATGGGCACCTACGGCTTCATGAAGCTGGGCTTTCCGCTCTTTCCCGATGCGACCCAGCTCTACACGCCGGTGCTGATGTCGCTCGCGGTGCTGAGCATCGTCTACGGCGCCTGCCTGGCGCTGGTGCAGGACGACATCAAGAAGATCATCGCCTACTCGTCGATCAGCCACCTCGGCTACGTCATGCTGGGCCTGCTGAGCCTGGAGCTGATCGGCATCCAGGGCGCGGTGATCCAGATGGTGAGCCACGG
>JBDTPG010000331.1:0-3211 GCA_039932815.1 Caldimonas sp. | reverse complement strand
CCAGGAGATCGCCATGACCCCGACCTTCCGCTCGATCGCCGTCGTCGGCACCGGTGCCGTCGGCGGCTTCTTCGGCGCGATGCTCGCCCGCGCCGGCCATGCGGTCACGCTGATCGCGCGGCCGGCGCACGTAGCGGCGATCGAGCGCGACGGGCTGCGCCTGCAGCGGGCCGGCCGACTCGAGTCGATCCGCACCGCGGCGAGCTCGCGCATCGACGCCGTGCGCGGCGCCGACCTCGTGCTCTTCTGCGTCAAGTCGACCGACACGGCGAAGGTCGCGCGCGAGATGGCGCCTCACCTCGACGACGGCGCGCTCGTCCTGAGCCTGCAGAACGGCGTCGAGAACGCGGCGACGATCGCGCGCGAGGTGCGCCAGACCGTCGTCCCCGCCGTGGTCTACGTCGCGACCGCCATGCCCGAGCCGGGCCTGGTCACCCACCACGGCCGCGGCGATCTCGTCATCGGGCCGCTCGACGCCGAGGCGGCGAACGACGCCACCCTGGCGCCGCGCCTGCAGGCGCTGGTCGACCTGTTCGCGAGCGCCGAGGTGCCGGTGCGCGTCTCGGCCGACGTGATGGCCGAGCTCTGGTCCAAGCTGATGGTGAACTGCGCCTACAACGCCATCTCCGGCCTGGCGCAGGCGAGCTACGGCAAGCTCGCCGCGCTCGAGGACGTTCGGGCGCTGCAGGAAACGGTGGTTCGCGAAGTCGTCGCCCTCGCCGAGGCCGAAGGCGTGGAGCTGCCGCTCGAGCCCGCGCTCGAAGCGATGCGCCGCATCGCCGGCGCGATGCCGGCGCAGCTCTCGTCGACGGCGCAGGACATGGCGCGCGCCAAGCCGAGCGAGATCGATCACCTGAACGGCTTCGTCGCGCGTCGCGGCCGGGCGCTCGGCATTGCGACGCCGGCGAACCAGGCGCTGTACGCGCTCGTCAAGCTGGTCGAGTCGGCGCGCAACGCCGCCTGAACGGTGATGAACGTCGCCGCCGCCCGCACCGATCGGGCCGACGTGCCGCCGGAGTTCGCGCGCGCGCTCGTCGAGCTCGGCCTGGCCGGCGAGGGCGAGCGGCTCGTCGGCGCGCCGCTCGCCGGCGGCGTCTCTTCCGACATCTGGCGCATCGACACCGCGAACGGGCCGGTGTGCGCCAAGCGCGCGCTCGCCAAGCTGCGTGTCGCCGCCGACTGGCGCGCGCCGGTCGATCGCAACCGCTACGAAGCGCGCTGGCTCGAGGTCGCGAACGCGGCGCAGCCCGGCGCGGCGCCGCGCCTGCTCGGCCAGCATGCGGAGCTCGGCGTCGTGGTCATGACCTGGCTCGCGCCGGACGAGCACCGTTTGTGGAAGGAGATGTTGCGCGACGGCAATGCGGATCTCGCGACGGCAAGTGCCGTCGGCGCGACGCTCGGCCGCATCCACGCCTACTCGGCGGCTCGGCCCGAGCTCGCCGCGCGATTCGACAGCGACGCGATCTTCCACGCCATCCGCCTCGAGCCCTACCTGCTCGCGACGGCCCGGAGCCATCCCGATCTCGCGCCGGCGCTCGAGCGGCTGGTCGCGACGACCGCAGCGACGAAGCGTGCGCTCGTCCACGGCGATGTCAGCCCGAAGAACATCGTCATCGGCCCGAACGGGCCGGTGCTGCTCGACGCCGAGTGCGCATGGTGGGGCGAGCCGGCGTTCGACCTCGCGTTCTGCCTCAACCACCTGCTGCTGAAATGCCTCTGGACGCCAGCCGCGACGCCGGCGTTCCTGGCGGCGTTCGCCGCGCTCGCCGCGGCGTACCTGGAGGCCGTCGACTGGGAACCGCGCGAGGCCATCGAGCGGCGCGCCGCGGCGCTGCTGCCGGGGCTCTTCCTCGCCCGCGTCGATGGCAAGTCGCCGGTCGAGTACATCGACAGCGAATCCGATCGCGACCGGGTCCGGCGCGTCGCCGGCACGCTGATCCGGCAGCCGGTCGCGCGGCTGGGCGAAGTCGCCGCCGCCTGGCAGGATGCATTGGCCACACGATGAACACGAGCAACGACCGCAACGACGCCAGCGACCTCGCTTCCCGCGCGACGGACGCCGACTGCCGCATCCGTTCCATCCGCGCCCGCCGGGTCTGGGACAGCCGCGGCCGACCGACGGTCGAGGCCGAGATCGCGCTTGCCTGCGGCGCGATCGGCCGCGCCATCGTTCCGGCCGGCGCCTCGAAGGGAAGCCGCGAGGCGCACGAGCTGCGCGACGGCGGCACGCGCTTCGGCGGCCTCGACGTCCTGCAGGCCGTCGCCCACGTCGAGGGCGAGATCGCGCGCGCCCTCGCCGGCCTGCGCGCCGACGACCAGCAGCCGCTCGACGCGCGCCTGGTCGAGCTCGACGGCACGGCGACGAAGTCCCGCCTCGGCGCCAACGCGACCCTCGCCGTCTCGATGGCCGCCGCCCACGCGGCGGCCGCAGCGCGAGGCGTGCCGCTGCACGAGTACCTCGGCGGCGCCGACGCCACCCTGATGCCGATGCCGCAGATCCAGATCTTCGGCGGCGGCGCCCACGCCGGCCGGCGCGTCGACATCCAGGACTTCATGGTCGTCTGCCCGGCCGCGCGAAGCTTCGCCGAGACGCTCGAGTGGACGGCCGAGGTCTATCGCCATGCCGGCCTTGCGATGAAGGAGCGCGGCTCGGCCCTCGGCGTCGCCGACGAAGGCGGCTGGTGGCCCGACTTCGCCAGCAACGAGCAGGCGCTGGCGACGCTCGTCGAGGCGATCGAGCGCGCCGGCTACCTGCCCGGCGAGCAGGTCGCGATCGCGCTCGACATCGCCGCTTCCGATTTCGGCCGCGCCGGCCGCTACACGCTCGGCCTCGAGGCCAAGGAGCTCGATAGCGACGGCCTGAGCGAGCTGCTGCTGCGCTGGATCGACGCCTATCCGATCGTCTCGATCGAGGATCCGCTCGGCGAGGACGACCCGGAAGCGTTCGCGCGCTTCACGCGCGCCGCCGGCGACCGCGTGCAGGTCGTCGGCGACGACTTCCTGGTCAGCGACGCCGGCCTCGTGCGCGAAGCCGCGCGCATCGGCGCCGCCAACGCCGTGCTGCTGAAGCCGAATCAGCGCGGCACGCTCAGCGAAACGCGCGCGGCGTGGGACGCGGCGCGTGCGGTCGGCTATGCCGGCATCGTCTCGGCGCGCTCGGGCGAGACCGAGGACACGACGATCGTCCACCTCGCCGTCGGCTGGGGGGTCG
>JBDTPG010000330.1:0-3215 GCA_039932815.1 Caldimonas sp. | reverse complement strand
CGTCCACAGGTAGCGCGGGAAATGCGGCATCGTCCACGTCGCCGCGTTGCACACCGCGTTCAGGTAGGCGCCGCGGTGGTGGGTGACGACGCCCTTCGGATCGCCCGTCGTTCCCGACGTGTACGAGACCGCGATCGCGTCCCACTCGTCGGCCGGCCCGGCGAGCGCCGGCAACGGCGCGTGCGCCGCGAGCAGCGCCTCATACTCGTGCGTGCCGAGACGATCGCCCGCGCCGCCGTACTCGCTGTCGCAGACGTCGACGACGATCGGCCTGCGCCCGTGCGTCTCGGCCAGGATGCGCAGCGCCGGCCCGACGATCGGCGCGAGCTCGCGGTCGGTGATGAGCACCGCGCACTCGCAGTGGTTCAGCTGCCAGGCGATGAGCGTCGCGTCGAGGCGGGTGTTGAGCGTGTTGAGGACGGCGTTGAGCGCCGGCACCGCGTAGTGCGCCTCGACCATCTCCGGCGTGTTGTGAAGCATCGCGCTCACCGTCGTGCCGCGGGCGACGCCGAAGGATCGCAACGCTGCGGCGAGGCGGGCCGCGCGATCGCGCGTCTCGCGCCAGCTGTAGCGGCGCCGGCCGTGGACCACCGCCTCCAGATCACCGAAGACCTCGGCGCTGCGCTCGACAAAGCTGGTCGGCGACAGGGCGACGAAGTTCGCCGCGGTCTTGTCCAGCCCCTGCTCGTAGATGTTCATGGTCCAGCCAGCGAATCGAGTGCCATTGTCAGGCCGCCACGGGCTTTTCGGGGCGGGGACAAACGCCGCCGGCAAGAGCGCGACCCGGGGCGATCTCGTGGCATCCTCGACCCCGCGCGCCCGGGCGACAGGAGAAGCGATGACAGAGACGGTGTTGGAGACGCTGCTCGCCGAGTTCTCGGACGTTTCCGATCCGGCGCAGCTGACGCGCATCGTCGTGCGCCTGGTGCTCGCCGCCGTGCTCGGCGGCGCGCTCGGCTACGAGCGCGAAAGGAGCGGCAAGGCGGCGGGCCTGCGCACCCACATGCTGGTGGCCGTCGGCGCTGCGCTCGTCATGCTGGTGCCGCAGCAGGGCGGCATGGCCGTCGGCGACTTGAGTCGGGTGATCCAGGGCATCGTCACCGGCGTCGGTTTCCTCGGCGCCGGGGCGATCATCAAGCACCGGTCGGAGCACAGCGTGCAGGGCCTCACGACCGCGGCCGGAGTCTGGATGACGGCGGCGATCGGCATCGCCTGCGGCCTCGGACGCGACGCGACCGCCGTGATCAGCACCGTTCTCGCGCTGATCGTCCTGAGCGTGGTGCCGCACCTGGTCGGCAAGGTCGAGGCGGGGGGCGAGCTCGACCGGCCCGACGCGAGCAGCGACCGGAATTCCTAGCGTCGGCACCCGCCGCACGCGTCAGCCGGTCCAGGTGGTCCCGGGCGTGGCGAAGCGCGAGTCGAATTCGGCGCGCTCGACCCAGATGAAGCGAAACGCGTCCCAGAACGCCATGAAGACCGGCGCGAAGAGGAGTGGAATCGTCAGCAGGTAGATCACGCCGCGCCGGCGCCGGCCGAGATAGAACCAGTGCGCCCCCGACCAGCCGAAGAAGAGAGCGAGCAGCGCAGCAACGCCCCGCGAGCGGCCCGCGCTGTCGGCGCCGTCGAGCCCGAGGTGCGCGAAGACCTCGCGCAGCGCCCGGCGCAACGGCGCTGCCGAGGGCCGTGCCGACATCAGATACGGCAAGTCCTGCCAATGAATCGGCCAGAGTCGCACCGGCACCGCGCGTGCCGTGGCGTCGGCCGCGAAGCAGACGAAGCCGCCGATGCGGCGGCGCGGGTTCGGAACCAGCCAAGCCAGCCAGCTCGTCGGCGCCGGCTGCGGCAAGGCAAGCTCGAACGTCGGGCCGAGCGCGGCTGACAGTCTGACGACGAGCGCCGGCGCCAACACCGAGCCGCCCAGGACGGCGAAGACGAGGCGACGACGCGGCAGTCTGTCGAGCGACTGCTCGATCTCCCACAGCAGACCGGGCGAGGCGCCGAGGCGAATCACGACCAGCGCCGCCTTGCTCATCAGCTCGATGACCTTGCCCTGCCATCGATCGTCCGACACGTAGAGCCGCGCCGCACCGAGCTCCGGCAAGGGCTCGCCCGGCTTGCCGATGGCGACCACCGGGCCGAGGTGGGCGAGGATGCCGGCCATCTCCTGCTCCGGCGTGACGGGCCTGAAGAGCTTCATGCCGCGCCGCACCAGCGACGACGCCCCGCCATCGATCATCGTCGCGCCGTCGTCGGCGAAGGAGCGCAGGTAGAGCACCGGCGGGCGCGGGTCGCGCGCCATCGCCTCGTCCGCGCCGAGCGCTCCGTACTGGCGGCTGCGCCGCCAGAGCCGCCAGGCGGTCACGAACAGCACCGTCGAGAGCGCCGCGAGCCAGGTGTCCCAGCCCTGCTTCTCGGCCTCGGCGGCAAGCTGCGGATCATCGGTGATGAGCATGTAGAGCACGGCCGGCGCCAGCACGTTGGCGAGAACGACGCGCAGCAGGACGGCACTGCGACGCCGCCCCGGCGCGCTCGCCGAGTGGGTCTTCCCGCATCCGGCGGCGAGGACGAGCAGGCCGATCGCGATCGCGTTCGCCGCCAGCACGCAGATCGCCGCGAACAGGGCGAAGCGAGCCGGCGCCACCGGCCACTCGCTGCTCAGGTGGTTCGAGAGCCAGGCCAGGGCCGCGCCGCCCGCGGCCAGCAGGATCAGACCGAGCGCCTTCAGGCGCCGGTCCTCGCGCCGCGCACCGATCGCCCGCGCCGGCGCCGGAACGGAGCTGGGTGCGGACGCCATGGCCTTTGCGTCGAAAAGCCTAGCCGGCCGCCGCGGCGAGGGCCTGGTCGATGTCCCAGAAGATGTCGTCGACGTGCTCGAGGCCGACCGAGATGCGCACCATGTCCTTCGCCACGCCGGCGGCGAGCTGCTGCGCCTCGTCGAGCTGGCGATGCGTGGTCGACGCCGGATGGATAACGAGCGTGCGCGTGTCGCCGATGTTGGCGAGGTGGCTCATCAGCTGCGCTGCCTCGATGAAGCGAACGCCTGCGGCCAGGCCCCCCTTGACGCCGAAGGCAAGCAGCCCGGATGCACCCGGAACGCCGCCGACCTCGCGCATCTGCCGGGCGACGAGGGCGTGGTCAGGATGATCCGGCAGCCCCGGATAGTTGACCCAGCCGACGCGCGGATGCGACTGCAGGAAGCGCGCGACCGCGAGCGC
>JBDTPG010000329.1:0-3216 GCA_039932815.1 Caldimonas sp. | reverse complement strand
TTCGGCCGCTTCCCGCATCGCAACGACATCCTCGGCCGCCAGTCGACGGCCGAGGAGATCGAGTTCCTGAAGCAGCCGGGCTCAGGGTTCTGAACCCGGCCTTGTCAATTTCGCATCAGGGACGGCGCGGGTTGTTGGGATGGGCATCGCGACGATTGGGGATTCCGTCGCCATCGCGGTCACGGTCCATCCGGTTCGGAATGCCGTCGCGGTCACGATCCCACATGCCGCGACGAAGGCGCCAGCGATCGCCTTGTTGTACCCATTCCGGCGCGCGATACACGTAGCCGCGGCGCGCACGCTCCCAGTGGCCGGCGACCCAGACGTGTCGGCGGCCACGCCAATCCCAGTAGCCCGGAACCCAGGCGTAACCCCGACGCGCTGCGGGAGCGACTTCGTGCCGGGGCGGCGGCGGCGCGACGCGAATGTCGATGTACGACGCAGCGGCGGCGACGCCGGACACCGAGATCGTCGCCGCAGCGGCGCCGAGGACGGCGAGGGTCTTGAGTTTGGCGAACATGATGTCTCCTTCGGTCAAGTGACCTCGGAATCATGGGCCGCGATGGGCTCCGCCGGGGTCGGAGAAGTCCCGCAGCGCCTGTAAGGCGCATCCTTCGCCTGCGTCGCCCTTGGCCCCCCGCTCGAACGCGGGGGCGCGTTCAATGGTTGTCGCGAGGAACGAAAGAGCCGCGGCGACCGACGAGGAAATCGAGATCGGCGCCCTCGTCGGCCTGCAGCACGTGGTCGATGTAGAGCCGCCAGTAGCCGCTCTCGAGCGGCGGCTTGGGTGCCTGCCACGACGCCATGCGGCGCGCGATTTCCTCGTCGCTGACGTCGAGATGAAGGCGCCGCTTCGGCACGTCGAGCTCGATGAAGTCGCCGCTGCGCACCGCGCCGAGCGGCCCGCCCGCCGCGGCCTCGGGCGCGGTGTGCAGGACGACGGTCCCGTAGGCCGTGCCGCTCATCCGCGCATCGCTGATCCGGACCATGTCGGTGATGCCCTTCTTCAGCACCTTCGGCGGCAGCGGCATGTTGCCGACCTCGGCCATTCCGGGGTAGCCCTTCGGCCCGCAATTGCGCAGCACCATGATGCAGGTCTCGTCGATGTCGAGGCTGTCGTCGTCGATGCGCGCGTGGAAATCGGCGGCGTTCTCGAACACGACGGCGCGGCCTCGATGCACCATCAGCGCGGGCGTCGCCGCGCTCGGCTTGATGATCGCGCCGCGCGGGGCGAGGTTGCCGCGTAGCACCGCGATGCCGGCTTCGGCCTTGAACGGTTCGTCGAATGTCTTGATGACGGCGCCGTTGAAATTCTCGGCACCCTCGATGTTCTCGCCGACGGTCTTGCCGTTGGCGGTGACGGCGTCGAGGTGGAGAACGCTGCGGAATTCCTTCATCACCGCCGGCAGGCCGCCGGCATAGCAGAAGTCTTCCATCAGGTGCTCGCCGGACGGCTGCAGGTTGACCAGGCATGGCAGGTGGCTGGCCAGCCGGTCGAAGTCGTCGATGCCGAGCTCGACGCCGATGCGCCGGGCAATGGCGATGAGGTGGATCACCGCGTTGGTCGAGCCGCCGATCGCCGCCAGCATGACGATGGCGTTCTCGAACGCCTCGCGGGTGAGGATCGACGACAGCTTCTGGTCCTCGTGGACCATGTCGACGATGCGCCGCCCGGCGTTGCGGGCGATCACGTTGCGCCGACCGTCGACGGCCGGATACGCGGCGTTGCCGGGCAAGCCGACGCCGAGTGCCTCGACCATGCTCGCCATCGTGCTCGCCGTTCCCATCGTCATGCAGTGGCCGTGGCTTCGGCTCATGCAGCTCTCGGCCTCGAGGAATTCCTGCAGCCGCAGCGTTCCGGCGCGAACCTGCTCGCTCATGCTCCACACGCCGGTGCCCGAGCCGAGCTCCTGGCCGCGCCACTTGCCGTTGAGCATCGGCCCGCCCGAGACGCCGATCGTCGGCAGGTCGACGCTCGATGCGCCCATCATCAACGCCGGCGTCGTCTTGTCGCAGCCCATCAGGAGGACGACGCCGTCGATCGGATTGCCGCGGATCGATTCCTCGACGTCCATGCTGGCGAGGTTGCGGTAGAGCATCGCCGTCGGCCTGAGCATCGTCTCGCCGAGCGACATGACCGGGAACTCGAGCGGGAATCCGCCCGCCTCGTAGACGCCGATCTTCACCTGCTCGGCGAGGGTGCGGAAGTGCGAATTGCAGGGCGTCAGCTCGCTGAAGGTGTTGCAGATGCCGATCACCGGGCGGCCGTCGAACTGATCGTCGGGAACGCCCTTGCCCTTCATCCAGCTGCGGTACACGAAGCCGTCGCGGTCCATGCGGCCGAACCACTGCTGGCTGCGCAGCTCCTCGGGCTTCTTTCGCGGTTTCTTGGCGTCGGCCATGGCGGTTCCGGCTATTCCTTCACCGAGCCCGTCAGCCCGGAAACGTAGTACTCGACGAAGAACGAGTAGATGAACGCCACCGGCAGCGAGCCGAGCAGCGCACCCGCCATCAGCGAGCCCCAGTGGTAGACGTCACCCTCGACGAGCTCGGTGACGACGCCGACCGGCACGGTCTTGATCTCCGACGACGACACGAACGTGAGCGCGTAGATGAACTCGTTCCACGACAGCGTGAACGCGAAGATGCCGGCCGAGATCAGGCCCGGCACCGCCAGAGGCAGGATGATCTTGGTCAGGATCTGCCAGCGGTTGGCGCCGTCGATGAGGGCACACTCCTCGAGCTCGAACGGGATCGAGCGGAAGTAGCCCATCAGCAGCCAGGTCGCGAACGGGATCAGGAACGTCGGGTAGGTGAGGATCAGCGCCCAGCGCGTGTCGAAGAGGCCGAGCTGGTAGACGATCGCCGCGAGCGGAATGAACAGGATCGACGGCGGCACCAGGTAGGCGAGGAAGATCGCCAGACCGACCTGCTTGGCGCCGGAGAAGCGCAGCCGCTCGATCGCGTAGGCGGCGAACACCGAGCAGGCGAGCGAGAAGAAGGTGGCGACGACCGAAACGAGCACCGTGTTCCACATCCACTCGGGATACGAGGTGTGGAAGAGCAGCTTGTCGAAATGAGCGAGCGTCGGCGCGATCACCCAGAACGGATTGCCGGTGCGCGACAGCAGCTCGTTGTCGGGCTTCACCGACGTGATCGCCATCCAGTAGAACGGGAACAGCAGGACGATCAGGAAGACGATCAGCGGCAGGTAGA
>JBDTPG010000328.1:0-3235 GCA_039932815.1 Caldimonas sp. | reverse complement strand
AGCGCCACGCGATGGACGTCGTCGTCGACGAGGAAAACCTCGCGATCGCGATCGGCCGCGGCGGCCAGAACGTCCGCCTCGCCTCCGAGATGACCGGCTGGCGCATCAACATCATGTCGGCCGAGGAATCGGCGTCGAAGCAGGCCGAGGAGTCCGATTCGGTGAGGAAGCTCTTCGTCGACAAGCTCGACGTCGACGTCGAGGTCGCCGACATCCTGATCGCCGAGGGCTTCTCGAGCCTCGAGGAAGTCGCCTACGTGCCGATGCAGGAGATGCTCGAGATCGCCAGCTTCGACGAGGACACCGTCAACGAGCTGCGCACCCGCGCCAAGGATGCGCTGCTGACGATGGACATCGCCCGCGAGAACAGCTCCGAGGTTTCGCAGGACCTGAACGACTTCGACGGCCTGACGCCGGAACTGATCGCCAAGCTCGAAAAGGGCGGCGTGCATAGCCGTGACGAGCTGGCCGATTTGGCCGTCGACGAACTCGTCGAGATCACCGAGATCGACGCCGAGGCCGCCAAGGCGCTGATCCTGAAGGCGCGCGAGCACTGGTTTGCAGCCGAGGCCGCAGCGCAAGAAAATGCCGCCCGGGCGCAAGCCACGATGGCGCCGGCCGATGCGGCGCAAGAGACGACCACGCAAGGATAGACATACATGGCATCGACTACCGTCGCCCAACTCGCCGCCGAGCTCAATCGCCCGCCCGCGGCGCTGCTCGAGCAGCTGAAGTCGGCCGGCGTCAGCAAGGCGTCGACCGATGACTCGGTGACCGAGAACGACAAGGCACGCCTCCTCGATCACCTGCGCACTGCGCACGGCACGGTCGCGAGCGGCGAGCGCAAGAAGATCACGCTGACGCGCAAGTCGACGAGCGAGATCAAGCAGGCCGACTCGAGCGGCAAGGCGCGCACGATCCAGGTCGAGGTTCGCAAGAAGCGCACCTTCGTCAAGCGCGACGAGGTCGCGGCACCCGCCGAAGACGCCGTCAACGCCGAGGCGCACGAGGAAGAGTTGCGCCGGAGGGAGGTTGAGGCCCACGCCGAAGCAGAGCGACTGCGTGCCCAGGAAGAAGAGCTTGCGGCGCTGAGGCGTCAGCGCGAGGAGCAGGAGCGTGAGGAGCGCGAGGCTCTCGAGGCCGCGCAAGCCCGCGCTCGCGAAGCCGCGGCCCAGGAAGCGGCCGCAGCCGCCGCTGCGGCGGCGAGCGCGCCCAAGGTGAGCGCGAAAGCGGCCAAGGCGGCCGCAGCCGCAGTGGCGGCAGCCGCCGCGAGCGAGCCGGCCAAGCCGGTCGCTGCGCCGGAGGTGCCAGCCGAGCCGGCCAAGCCGGCGTTTCGCGTCGTCAAGGCCGGAACGGTCGAGAACGAGGAGAAGCAGCGCGCCGCCGACCTGGCCAAGCGCCGCAAGGCCGCGGAGGACGAGGCCGCCGCCATCCGGACGATGATGAACGCACCGAAGAAGGTGCTCGTCGCGAAGAAGCCGGAAGAGGTCAAGCCCGCCGAAGCCGCCAAGGAAGCCATCAAGGGCACGATTCACAAGAAGGCCGGCGCGCCGGGCGCCGCCGCGCCAGGCACGGCCGCCAAGCCGGGCGACAAGAAGTCGATCAAGTCGGAGAAGCTCTCGTCGAGCTGGGCCGATGACGCCGCCAAGAAGCGGGCGCTCAAGGCAGCACCGCGCGGGGCGCCGGGCGCAGGACGCGCCGGCTGGCGCGCGCCGCGCGCGGGCCGACGCGGCGACCGCAACGACGGCGCACCGAGCTCGTTCGTCGCTCCGGCGGAGTTCCAGGCTCAGGAAGTGCACATCCCCGAGACGATCTCGGTCGCCGATCTGGCGCACAAGATCTCGGTGAAGGCCTCCGAGGTCATCAAGCAGCTGATGAAGCTGGGCCAGATGGTCACCATCAACCAGCAGCTCGACCAGGAGACGGCGATGATCGTCGTCGAGGAAATGGGCCACACGGCGATGGCGGCCAAGCTCGACGATCCGGACGCGTTCCTCGAAGAGGAAAGCGAAGCCGACTCGGAGCACGAGTCGGTGCCGCGCGCGCCGGTCGTCACCGTCATGGGCCACGTCGACCACGGCAAGACCTCGCTGCTCGACTACATCCGCACCAGCCGCGTCGCCGCGGGTGAAGCGGGGGGCATCACGCAGCACATCGGCGCGTATCACGTCGAGACGCCGCGCGGGATGATCACCTTCCTCGACACCCCGGGCCACGCCGCCTTCACGGCGATGCGCGCGCGCGGCGCCAAGGCGACCGACATCGTGATCCTGGTCGTCGCCGCCGACGACGGCGTCATGCCGCAGACCAAGGAAGCGATCTCGCACGCCAAGGCCGCCGGCGTGCCGATCGTCGTGGCGATGAACAAGATCGACAAGCCCGAGGCGAACATCGAGCGCGTCAAGAGCGAGCTCGTCGCCGAGCAGGTCGTGCCGGAAGACTTCGGCGGCGATTCGCCGTTCGTCGGCGTTTCCGCCAAGACCGGCCAGGGCATCGACACGCTGCTCGAGCAAGTGCTGCTCCAGGCCGAAGTGCTGGAGCTCTCTGCGCCGAAGGACGCGATGGCCAAGGGCATCGTCATCGAGGCGCAGCTCGACAAGGGCCGCGGCCCCGTCGCGACCGTGCTGGTGCAGAGCGGTACGCTCAAGCGCGGCGATGTCGTGCTCGCCGGCTCGAGCTTCGGCCGGGTGCGGGCGATGCTCGACGAGAACGGCAAGCCGGTCAACGAAGCCGGCCCGTCGATCCCGGTCGAAATTCAGGGCCTCACCGAGGTGCCGCAGGCCGGCGACGAGTTCATGGTGCTCGGCGACGAGCGCCGCGCCCGCGAGATCGCGACCTTCCGGCAAGGCAAGTACCGTGACGTGAAGCTTGCAAAGCGCCAGGCTGCGAATCTCGAGAACATGATGGACCAGATGGGGCAGGGCGCCAAGCAGGTGCTGCCGCTCATCATCAAGTCCGACGTGCAGGGCTCGCAGGAGGCATTGGCGCAATCGCTGCTGAAGCTCTCGACCGACGAGGTCAAGGTGCAGATCGTCCACGCGGCGGTCGGCGGCATCAGCGAGAGCGACATCAACCTGGCGATCGCGTCGAAGGCGGTGATCGTCGGCTTCAACGTGCGCGCCGACGCCGGATCGAGGAAGCTGGCCGAGAACAACGGCGTCGACATCCGCTACTACAACATCATCTACGACGCGGTCGACGAGATCAAGGCGGCGATGACCGGCATGCTGGCGCC
>JBDTPG010000327.1:0-3242 GCA_039932815.1 Caldimonas sp. | reverse complement strand
GCGCCGAATCCGCCGAACGGCGGAGCCACCTGCCCAACTGGGGCGGCTCGCCGTCATTGCAATGGCGGTCGGCCGCGCCGCGTCCTTCAGTCGTCGACCGGATCGCGGTAGCGCGGGTCGTCGTGCATCGCCCAGTACGCGTCCTGCAGCCGGCGCGTCACCGTCCCCGGGAACGAGGGCAGCGGGCAGCCGTCGACCTTGGCGATCGGCAACACGCCGCCGCCGGTCGAGCTGAGAAAGACCTCGTCGGCGCCGGCGAGATCGGCGGCGGGCAGGGCCTCGATCCGGAGCGGGATCGCCAGCGCCGCGCAGAGCTCGATCACGGTGCGGCGCGAGATGCCTTCGAGGATGCCGCGGTGCGGCGTTCGCACCACGCCGTCCTTGACGCAGAAGACGTTGAACCCGGGCCCTTCGGCGACGTTGCCCTGGGCGTCGACGACACAGCTGGTGTCGGCGCCGCGGTCGTAGGCGTCGAAGAGCGAGAGCACGAGGTCGATCCAGTGGTAGTTCTTGATCGTCGGATCGACCGACTCCGGCGCGATGCGCAGCCGATTGCTGACGTGCAGGTCGATCCCGGAAAGCTGCTTGTCGGGCGGCGCGATCCAGACGAACGGCAGCGCGTAGGCGTAGAAGCGATTCGTCGCCAGGCGCGGATCGCGCGAGCCGCGCGGCGGCACGCCGCGCGTGCACACCATGGCGACGTACGAATCGGCGAGGCCGCCGGCCTTGACGCAGCCGTGCAGGATGGCGCGGACTTCGGCGCGCGAATACGGGATCGACATGCGCAGCTTGGCCAGGCTGGCGAAGAAGCGGTCGAGGTGGTCGTCGAGGCGAAAGAAGGCGCCCTTCCAGACGCTCGCGACGTCGTAGGTCGCATCCGAGCGCGTGAAGCCCCAGTCGAAAAGCGAGATCTTGGCTTCCGAGAGCGGCTTCCAGTCGCCGTCGATGAAGACCGACCCGCCTTCGAATTCACCCCGTTTCACCGTTCTCATCGACATCCTTTCGCGCTGTTCGCACCGGCTTCTTGCCATTCGGCGGCGATGCTGTCGATCGGTCGCATCGGCCGCTGCCGCCCCCGAGCGCTCGCTAGAGTCGCGCCGTTCCCCCCGGAGGATCCCATGCTCGAAGCCCGCGGCCTTTGCAAATCGTACGGCGAGCGCACCGTCGTCGCCGACCTCTCGCTCGGCGTCGGCGCCGGCGAGATCGTCGGCCTGCTCGGACCGAACGGCGCCGGCAAGTCGACCACCGTGTCGATGCTCTGCGGCCTGGTCGGCGCCGACCGCGGCGAGGTGTTCGTCGGCACCGGCGCGACGCGAATGGCGCTCGACGGGAACGCACAGGCCGCCAAGCGCCGCATCGGCGTCGTCCCGCAGGAGCTCTCGATCTACGAGAACCTCGGCGCCGCCGCCAACCTCGAGCTGTTCGGCGCGCTCTACGGGCTCGCCGGCGCATTGCTGCGCGAGCGGGTCGACGCCGCGCTCACCCTGGTCGGCCTCGCCGATCGAGCCCGCGACAAGCCGCAGTCGTTCAGCGGCGGCATGAAGCGGCGCCTCAACATCGCCGCCGCCCTCGTCCACGATCCCGACGTATTGATCTTCGACGAGCCGACGGTGGGCGTCGATCCGCAGAGCAGGAACGCCATCTTCGACAACCTCGAGACGCTGCGCGACCGCGGCAAGGCACTGCTCTACACGACCCACTACATGGAAGAAGCCGAGCGCCTGTGCGACCGCGTCGTCATCATGGACCACGGCCAGGTCGTCGCCAGCGACACCCTCGCCGGCCTGTACAAGCGGCTGCCGGCGGTCGAGACGCTCGAGCTCGAGGTCGAGGGCGCCGTCGACCTCGCCGCGCTCGGCGCCGCCACCGGCGTCACCCGGCCGACCCAGGACGGCACGCGCCTGCACGTCGGCGTCGCCGACCTCGGCCGCGCCGCGCTGTCGCTCCTGACCTGGCTGGCCGCGCACGGCCACAACGTGCACCGCATCTCGTCGGGCCGCGCCGATCTCGAGGACGTCTTCCTTTCGCTCACCGGCCGTCAACTGAGGGACTGAGGATGAACTTCGCCGCCTTCCGCGCCCTGGTCCGCAAGGACCTGATCCTCTACTTCTCGAACCGGCGCGCGCTCGTGATGTCGATCGCGGCGCCGATCGTCATCGCCGCGTTCTTCGGCGCCATCTTCGGCTCGGGCACGGACAAGCCGACGCGAATTCCGATCGGCTTCGCCGATCGCGACGCCAGCGCGGTGTCGAAAGCGGTCGCCGCGGCGGTGAAGGCCGACGCCGCGTTCGACGTCAAGGAGGGCGACGACGCGGCGGTCGTCGCGCTGGCGCGCGAAGGCAAGGTGCGCGCGGCCATCGTCCTGCCCGCGGGCTTCGCCGAGCAGGCGCGCCGCGCGCTGCTCGGCGGTGCCGACAAGCCGGTCGTCGCCGTCCACTACGACCCGTCGCAGGCGACGGCCATGACGCTCGTGCGTGGCCTGCTCGCGCAGCACGTGATGAAGGCGCTCGGCGACAGCGTCGGCGGCGCAGCGCCGGGCGGCGCCGGCGCGCCGGGTGCGCCCGCTGCGGCTGCGTTCAGCCTGCCGTTCACCACCCAGGCGGTCGAGTCGACCGGCCGCACCGACCGGCCGTACAACGGCTATGCACACTCCTTCGCCGGCATGGGCGTCCAGTTCATCCTCTTCATGGGGATCGAGGTCGGTGTCGGTGTCCTGCTCGCGCGCCGTCTCGGCCTGTGGAAGCGGCTGCGCGCCGCGCCGCTCTCGCGCACGCTTCTGCTCGGCAGCCATATCGCCAGCGGCGCGATCACGGCGATGGTCCTGCTCGCGATCATCTACGCGGCGGCGATCGGCATCTTCCACGTCCGCATCGACGGCAGCGTCGCCGGCTTCGTCGGCATCGCCATCGCGTTCGCGCTCCTCACCTCGAGCTTCGGCCTGCTGATCGCGGCGATCGGCAAGACGCCCGAGGCGACGCGCGGCCTGGCGATCTTCGCGACGCTGGTGATGGTCATGCTCGGCGGCGCGTGGGTGCCCTCGTTCGTCTTTCCGCCGTGGCTGCAGACGGCCTCCCTCGTCGTGCCGACGCGCTGGGCCGTCGACGGACTCGACGCGATGACCTGGCGCGGCCTCGGTTTCGACGCCGCGATCGCGCCGATCGCCGTGCTGCTCGCCTTCAGCGCGCTCTTCGCGGCGATCGCGATCTGGCGCTTCGACTGGGAAGAGCCGCGCAGCTGACACG
>JBDTPG010000326.1:0-3244 GCA_039932815.1 Caldimonas sp. | reverse complement strand
CGATCCCGCGTGAACTCACCGAACCCCGCCCTCGTCAGCCAGCGCGAAGCCGAGCCACTGCCGCGCCTGGCGCTCTTCATCCTGAGCGCCGCCTACGTGCTGCCGGGATTGATCGGGCGCGACCCGTGGAAGAGCGCCGACATCACGGCGTTCGGCTACATCGTCAACATCGCGCAAGGCAAGACCTCGTGGCTGGCGCCGACCGTCGGCGGCCTTCCCGCCGACGGCGCCCTCCTGCCGTATTGGATCGGCGCGCTCTTCGTTCGCCTCCTGAGCCCGATCGTCGACCCGACCTTTGCAGCGCGCATACCGTTCGCCCTCCTGCTCGCGCTGGCGCTGTCGCTGACCTGGTACGCCGCGTACCACCTCGCGCGGTCCGAGTCGGCGCAGCCGCTGCCCTTCGCGTTCGGTGGCGAGGCTGAGCCGGTCGACTACGCGCGCGCGATCGCCGACGGTGCGCTGCTCGCGCTGATCGCGTCGCTCGGCTTGCTCCAGCTCGGCCATGAGACGACGCCGGAGCTCGTCCAGCTGGCCGCCGTGGCGCTCTACCTCTATGGGCTCGCCGCCGCGCCGCACCAGCCGCTGAAAGGCGCGCCGGTGGCCGCGCTCGCGGTCGTCGCCCTCGCGGCGAGCGGCGCGCCGAGCATCGCCATGCTGCTCGCCGGCGTCGGCGCGCTCGCGCTCTCGATCGGCGCCGCGAAGCCGGTATGGCGCGAGATCGGCTGGCTGGCCGCCGGCGCGATCGTCGGTGCCGCCGCCGCGACCGCGCTCGGCGCCTGGGCGAACCGGCTCGGCAGCTACCAGGGTGCGGGGCAGGCGATCGGCCTCGTGCGCCAGATCGCCTGGTTCGCCTGGCCTGCCTGGCTGCTCGCGCTGTGGACGCTCTGGCAATGGCGGCGCCGGCTCGCGAGCCGGCACATCGTCGTCCCGCTCGGTGTCGCGGCGACGCTCTTCGCCGTCTGGCTCGCCATGGCCGGCAGCGACCGTGCCCTGATGCTGGCGCTGCCGCCGCTCGCCGTCCTCGCCGCGTTCGCCTTGCCGACGCTGAAGCGCAGCGCGGCGGCGGCGATCGACTGGTTCTCGGTGTTCTTCTTCACGATCGCGGTCGCGACCGGCTGGGTCTTCTATGTCGCCATGCAGACCGGCACGCCGGCCAAGCTCGCGGCCAATGTCGCCAAGCTATCGCCGGGCTATCCGAACGTGTTCTCGGGTCCGGCGCTCGCGCTCGCGCTGGCGGGAACGATCGCCTGGCTGTGGCTCGTGCGCTGGCGCACCGGTCGCCATCGCCATCCGCTGTGGAAGAGCCTGGTGCTGCCGGCGGGAGGCGTCAGCGTCTGCTGGCTCCTGGTCATGACGCTGCTGCTGCCGCCGCTCGACAACGCGCGCAGCTATCGCTCGATGGTGCAGCGGATCGCGCAGCAGGTGCCGACCGGCGGCTGCATCGCCGCACCCGGGATGGCGCGCGCACAGGTCGTCGCGCTCGAATACCTGGGCGGCTACCGCGTCGATGCCATGACGACCGCCGCCGACACCCGTTGCGAGTTCCTGTTCCTGACGCGAACGCCGAAGCTGCCCGCGGCAGCGTGGCAGTTCGTCGGACGAGAGCGGCGCAACCGCGGCGACGACGACGTCACCGACATCTATCGCCGGATCGCGCCGGTCTGATCGGAGCCGGCGTCAGCTCGCGGTGAGCCGGACGTCGTCGGACGGTACGTCCCTCGTCGACGTGCGCTCCGAGGCGTCGAGGGATGCATGCCGTACGCGCACCGCAGGGAAGACGAGTCGAAAGGTCGATCCCTTTCCCGGCTCGCTGGCGATGTCGAGCTCGCCGCCATGGCGCTGCATCACATGCTTGACGATCGCCAGGCCCAGCCCGGTGCCGCCCGACTCGCGCGAGCGGCTGCCGTCGACGCGGTAGAACCGCTCGGTGAGCCGCGACAGGTGGACGCGTGCAATGCCCGGGCCGCTGTCCGCGACCGACACTTCGCCGCTGCCGTTGTCGGCGACCCGCCACGCCACCTCGACACGGCCGCCGTCCGGCGTGTAGCGGATCGCGTTGCCGACCAGGTTGCCGATCGCGCTCTGCAGCTCGCTCTCGGTGCCGGCGATCGCAATGTCGGCCGGACTCGCGAAGACGATGCCGTGGCGGCCGGCCGACAACGCGACCGCCTCCGCTTCCGCGTGCCTGAACAGCGCACCGACATCGACCCATTGGTCGCTGCCGGGCCGCGGGCTGCCTTCGAGGCGAGCCAGGGTCAGCAGGTCGGCGACGAGGTCGCCCATGCGCGCCGCCTGCTGCGCCATCAGCATCACCACGCGCTTCTGCTCGGCCTCGGTGAGAGGCAGGTTGCGCAGCGTCTCGAGAAAGCCCGACAGCACGGTGAGTGGCGTGCGGATCTCGTGCGAGACGTTGGCGACGAAATCGCGCCGCATCGCCTCGGCGCGCTCGCGCTCGGTCAGGTCCTGCGACAAGACGAGTTTCAGGTCGTCGTCGTAGCGGCGGATCATCACCTGCAGCGAGCCGGGACCGCGCAGCGGATGCAGCGTCACGGGCTCGTCGAAATCGCCGGCCTGCAGGTAGGCGACGAACTCGGGCGAGCGGATCAGGTTGGTGACGCGCTGGCGCCGGTCGCGCTGCGGGTCGAGGCCGAAGTGATCGGCGGCGCGCGAGTTGCACCACTCGATCTGGTCGCCGCGATCGAGAAGCAGGACGCCGTTGGGCGAAGCCTCCATCGCAGCGACGAACTGCGACAGGCGAGTCCGTTCAGCCTCGGCCGTGCGCTCGAGGGCGCGCAAGCTGCGCTCGACGCGGTAGCCGATCTCGCCCCAGAAGCCGGCGTCGCGCGGCGCCGCGTCCTCGTGCGAGCCGCGCAACCAGCGCATCAGGCGCCAGCCCCGCAAGGCGTCGATCGCGACGATGCCGGCGAAACCGAGCACGCCGCCGACCAGCATGCCGACGACGGTGCTGCGGTTGCCGCCGGCGATCGCGCCCACGAGCGCGCCGGCGGCCATGGCGAGCAACCCGACCAGCAAGCGCGGCAGCAGTCCGTCCATGGCTGCCGCTGGCTGATTCAGGCGGCCGTCACGGCCTGCTGCGGGCCGGCGAGCCGATAGCCGGCGCCGCGAACGGTCTCGATCATGTGCTGGCAGTCGACGGCAGCGAGCGTCTCGCGCAGGCGCTTGATATGGACGTCGACGGTCCGCTCCTCGATGAAGACATGGTCGCCCCAGACCCGGTCGAGCA
>JBDTPG010000325.1:0-3247 GCA_039932815.1 Caldimonas sp. | reverse complement strand
TGCGCGCTCGGTCGCCGCTATCGTTGGCGCCCTAGCGTCGCTGGCAAACCGGACAAAAGAACGTTGCCCGCGCACCCTGGACGACGCGCCGGATCGGCGTGCCGCAGCGAACGCAGGGCTTGCCCTCGCGGCCGTACACCTTGGCGTTGAGCTGGAACGCACCGGCCGCGCCATGGGCATCGCGGAAGTTGCGCAAGGTCGAGCCGCCGAGCTCGACGGCGCGCGCCAGCGTCGATCGCACCGCCTCGGCGAGACGATCGGCGCGAGGTCGGCTGATGCGGTCGCTGCGTGTGCGCGGATCGATGCCGGCCTCGAACAGCGCTTCGCATGCATAGATGTTGCCGGCGCCGACGACGATCTCGCCGCCGAGGAGCGCGGTCTTGACGGCGACGCGGCGACGGCGCAGCGCGGCGTGGAGGTGCGCGCCGTCGAAGCGATCGTCGAACGGCTCGAGGCCGAGCCCCGCCAGGAGCGTCGCCGCCGGCGCCGCATCGGCAGCCGCCGACCAGACGACGGCGCCGAAGCGGCGTGGGTCGGTGAGCCGCAAGGTGCCGCGCGCGGTGACGAGGTCGAAATGGTCGTGGGGACCCGGCGCGCCGGTTCCAGGGCCGAACGACAGCGATCCGGACATGCCGAGGTGCATCAACAGGCCGCCTCGATCGAGCTCGAGCCACAGGTACTTGCCGCGCCGGGTCACTTCGCCGACGCGTCGCCCCACAAGCGTCTCGAGGCTCACGCCGAGCGGCCAGCGCAACGGCTTGCCGACGCGAACGGCCGTGACGCGCGCGCCGCGGATTCGCTCGGCGAAGCTGAGCCGGGTGACCTCGACTTCGGGAAGCTCTGGCATCGGAGAGTGGGGAGTGCGGGGCCCGGGGGACGGTCGCGGCGACCGCTTTTACACGAGGCTCGGGGAATTATCACGATCGGGCGCGATCGCACGTCGACGCACCGTCCGTCGGGGCTCGCGCAGCGGGCTCGAAGCGGTGCGCCACACTAGAATCATCGTTCGCCTGAGGAGTCGTCATGCCGGCGTTTCGCATCGCTTTCGCTTCGCGCCGCATGCCGGTCTTCGCGCTGGCGCTGGTCGCCCTGTCCACCGCCTTCACCGGGGCGAGCGCGGCCGAGCCGGCGGCGAGCAAGGTCGAGAACTCCAACCTCGACGCGCCGCTCTTCTACCAGTTGCTGCTCGGCGAGATCGAGCTGCGCAACGGCCAGGCCGGCACGGCCTACCAGCTCATGATCGACGCCGCCCGGCGCGGCAAGGACGAGCAGCTGTTCCGCCGCGCCACCGAGATCGCGCTGCAGGCGCGAGCCGGCGACCAGGCGCTTTCGGCGACGCTGGCATGGCGCCAGGCGCTGCCCGAATCGGCGGACGCCTTGCGCTACCAGATCCAGCTTCTCGTCGCGCTCAATCGCATCAACGACGTCGAGGAACCGCTCGGCGCGCTGCTGCGGCAGTCGCCACGACCGGCGCTGCCGGTGCTGATCGAGGCGCTGCCGCGGCTGCTGGCGCGCGCGACCGATCGCAACCTCACCGCCGCGCTGATCGAACGCACGCTGCGGCCCTACACCGACGCGGCCGACACCAAGGTGCCGGCGCTGGTCGCGATCGGCCGCGCCTGGCTCGCGGCGGGCGATTCGGCCAAGGCGCTGTCGTACGCACAGCGCGCGAGCGAGGCCGAGCCGGGCGCTGAAGGCGCCGCCTTCCTGGCGCTCGACCTGCTGCCGGCGAGCGCCGAGGCCGAGGCCATCGTCAAGCGCCAGCTCGCGGCGCGCTCCGACAGCCCGACGGTGCGGCTCCTCTACGTGCGCACGCTGGCGACCTCGCAGCGCCTCGCCGAGGCGACGGCCGAGATCGAAGTGCTGACCAAGAGCGAGCCGAACCTGGCGCCGCCGTGGCTGACGCTCGGTGCGCTCGAGCTAGAGATGAAGCGGCCGCGCGAAGCGTCGGAAGCGCTGCGCAACTACGTTCGCCTCGTCGAAGGCGGCGCGGCGGTGAACTTCGGCGTTGCGGCGAGCGCGCCGCAACGCGGCGACGACGAGGACGACACGCCGCCGAACGCGAGCACCGCGCTCACGCAAGCGTTCCTGCTCCTGGCCCAGGCTTCGGAGCAGCAGCAGGATTTCGTCGGCGCCGAGCGCTGGCTGGCTCGGGTTGACAGCCCGCAGCGGGCCCTCGAAGTGCAGGCGCGTCGCGCGTCGCTGCTCGCGCGCCAGGGCAAGATCAAGGAAGCGCGCGAGCTGATTCGCCGCGTCCCCGAGCAATCTCCCGGCGATGCGCGCGCCAAGCTGCTCGCCGAGACCGAGCTGCTGCGCGATCGCAAGATGTACGCCGACGCCGAGAAGGTGATGGCGCAGGCGACCAAGAGCTTCCCCGACGACACCGACCTCCTCTACGAGCAGGCCATGCTCAACGAGAAGCTCGACCGCGTCGACGAGATGGAGCGGCTGCTGCGCCGCGTGATCGCGCTGAAAGCCGATCACCAGCACGCCTACAACGCGCTCGGCTATTCGCTCGCGGAACGAAAGATCAGGCTCCCGGAGGCGCGCGCCCTGATCCAGAAGGCGCTCGAGCTCAGCCCGGGCGAGCCCTCGATCACCGACAGCATGGGCTGGGTCGAGTACCGGCTCGGCAACCGCGACGAGGCGATCCGCCTCCTGCGCGGCGCGTACCAGGCCCGGCCCGATCCGGAGATCGCGGCCCACCTCGGCGAGGTGCTGTGGAGCGCCGGGCAGGCCGAGGAAGCGCGCCGCGTCTTTCGCGAAGGGCGCTCGCGCGACGCGCAGAACGACGTCCTGCGCGAAACGCTGGCGCGCCTGCGCGTCGACCTGTGACCTGGCGCGGCGCGATGCCGCGGCCGACGCTGGCGCCGCCCTGGCGGGCCGGTGCCGCAGCGCTCGTTGCCGTGCTGCTCGCCGCCTGCACCACCATTCCCCCGGCGCCGCCAAACGGCACGAACGATGTCCTCTCCGGGCGCCTCGCGCTTCGCGTCGAGCCGATCGGCGGCGAAGCGCCGCGCGCGGTCTCGGCGGCGTTCGACCTGCGCGGCGATCCGAGCGCCGGCACGCTGGGCCTCTCGACGCCGCTCGGCAGCCTGCTCGCGCAAGCGCGCTGGTCGCCGGGCGAAGTGGTATTGACGACGCCGCGCGAGACGCGTCGCTTCGCCACTCTCGACGAGCTGACGCGCGAGGCGCTCGGCGAGAGCGTGCCGATCGAGGCCTGGTTCGACTGGCTGCGCGGCCGGCC
>JBDTPG010000324.1:0-3272 GCA_039932815.1 Caldimonas sp. | reverse complement strand
AGCGCTTCATCGATGCCAACCAGCATCGCGTCGCCTACGACGCGGTCGACGCGCCGACGGTGCTGGTCGAATACGCGCCCGAGCTGCGTGCGATCGAAAGCAACTGGCCGAAGATCCGCTTCCACGCGTTGCGCGAGCACGCCGGGCTGGTGTTCCAGAAGCAGCTCGAGGGCTGAGTCGCGGGCCGGACCTTCGGTCCTGCCTCTGAGGCCTAGCGAGAGCCCGAGCTCAGTGCTTGCCCTTCTTGTCGTGGCCGTGGCCATGACCGCGGTCATCGTCGCGATCGTCGCGGCGGTCGTGCTTGTCCCAGCCGCGATGGCGCCCGCGGTTCCAGCCCGGATGCTCGTGCGCGTAGCGCTCGCGCACCCATTCGTCGCGAACGAAGTAGACCGGTTGGCCGCAAGCGCTGTAGCGGCCGCAATAGCGGCGCCAGTTCTGCTGGTGCGCCGGCGGCACGTAGAGATAGACGGGCTGCTGTTCGACGACGACGCGCGGCCGCGCGATGATCACCGGCTCGGCGCGATAGAGCGCCGGACGCGGCACATCGCCGATGTTGATCCGGCCATAGACGCCGGGCTGGTTGATGCCGATCGAGACGCTGGTCTGGGCCGTGGCGGTGCCGACGGCACCGAGGGCGAGAACGAGCGCGAGAATGGTCTTCATGGAGTGCTCCTGGATCGAGGATGAGAACTTAACGTCGGCGCGGCCGCCGGCGCGGACCCGGCGCTCGCCGCGGATGCGAACTTTGCCCACCTTCACACGCCAGGGGCGCGAACCGGCGCCGGCGACACGCCATCGATGGACATGACCGCGCCGAGGGCGCGCAGCCGCGTGGCGCTCTACCTCGACCTGATTCGCTGGGACCGGCCCGCCGGCTCGCTGCTGCTGCTCTGGCCGACGCTGTCGGCGCTCTGGATCGCCGCCGACGGCTTTCCCGGCTGGCACCTGCTGCTGGTCTTCGTCGCCGGCACGTTCCTCATGCGCAGCGCCGGCTGCGCCGCCAACGACGTCGCCGATCGCGACTTCGATCGCCACGTCAAGCGCACCGCGACGCGGCCGGTCACGAGCGGCGCGGTCGGCGTGGGCGAGGCCCTGAGCCTCGGCGCCGCGCTCGCCCTGGCCGCCTTCGCGCTCGTCCTGACGACCAACATCGCGGCGGCGGCGTGGAGCATCGTCGCGCTGGCGGTGACGCTCGTCTATCCGTTCAGCAAGCGCTTCTTCTCGATACCGCAGGCGATCCTCGGCATCGCCTTCAGCTTCGGCATCCCGATGGCGTTCGCCGCGGTCCGCGGCCGCGATTCGAGCTCGCTCGCGGCGATCGCCGACGCGGTGCCGGCGCTCGCGTGGTGGCTGCTGCTCGGCAACCTGTTCTGGGTGCTCGCCTACGACACCGAGTACGCCATGGTCGACCGCGACGACGACCTGCGCATCGGCATCAAGACTTCGGCGATCACCCTCGGCCGCTTCGACGTCGCCGCGGTGATGGCGTTCTATGCGGCGTTCCTCGCCATCTGGGCCCGCCTCGGCGTCTCGCTACGCTACGACTGGCCCTATTTCGCCGGCCTGGCCACCGCCGCCGCCATCGCCGTCTGGCATTTCACCTTGATCCGCGCGCGAACCCGCGAAGGCTGCTTCCGCGCCTTCCGCCTCAATCACTGGCTCGGCTTCGCCGTCTTCGCCGGCATCGTCGCGCAGCACGCGCTGCGCTGACGACGCCGGCGGCCCCTCGCCTCAGGCCCCGCGCCGTTCGAGCGATCGCAGCGTCTCGGCGAGCGCGTCGACAGCGAGATCGACGTGCTCGCTTTCGACGACCAGCGGCGGCGCGAAGCGGACGACGGTGCCGTGCGTGTCCTTGCTCAGTACGCCGCGCGCGAGCAGCCCCTCGCAGACGGCGCGCGCGCTCGCGAACGCCGGGTCGATCTCGACGCCGATGAGGAGGCCCTTGCCGCGCACCTCGACGATCGCCACGTGGTCGATCGCGCGCAGCTTGGCCAGCAGCTCGTCGCCGCGGACACGGGCGCGCTCCCAGAGGCGCCCGCGGACGAGCAGCTCGAGCGCCGCTTCGCCGACGGCCGCCGCGAGCGGATTGCCGCCGAAGGTGCTGCCGTGGTCGCCCGGCGTGAACTGCGCCATCACCTCTTCGGTGGCGCAGAACGCGCTGACCGGCAGCAGGCCGCCGCCGAGCGCCTTGCCGAGGACGAGGCCGTCCGGGCGGATCCCCTCGTGGTCGCAGGCGAGGACGGCGCCGGTGCGGCCGAGCCCGGTCTGTACTTCATCGCAGATGAGGAGGATGCCGTGGCGCGTGCAGATCTCCCGCGCGCGCGAGAGGTAGCCCGCGGGCGGAACGATGATCCCGGCCTCGCCCTGGATCGGCTCGACCAGGAACGCGGCCGTGTTCGGCGTGATCGCCGCCTCGAGCGCGACGGCGTCGCCGAACGGGACGCTGACGAAGCCGGGCGCGAACGGCCCGAAGCCGTCGCGGTACTGGGCCTCGCTCGAGAAGCCGATGATCGTCGTCGTCCGGCCGGCGAAGTTGCCCGCGGCGACGATGATCTCGGCGCGGCCATCCGGGACTCGCTTGACCTTGTAGGCCCACTTGCGCGCAGCCTTGACGGCCGTCTCGACGGCCTCGGCGCCGGTGTTCATCGGCAAGGCCTTGGCCATGCCGGTCGTTTCGCAGACGGCGCGCAGAAACGGGCCGAGCCGGTCGGTGTGGAAAGCGCGACTCGTCACCGCCAGGCGCTCTGCCTGCTCAGTGAGCACTCGCACCAACGTCGGGTGCCCGTGGCCAAAGCTCACCGCCGAATACGCCGACATCATGTCGAGATAGCGGCGTCCCGCGGTGTCGAACAGCCAGACGCCGGCCCCGCGCTGCAGGGTCACGGGGAGGGGGTGGTAGTTCGCCGCGCCGTAGCGACGCTCGAGGTCGGCCGAGGCGGTGTGGTCCGGGCGGGCGGCGGCGGGGGTCGGCAGCAGGGTGGTGGCAGTCATCGGTCGCTCCATGGCAGAGCCGACAGTGTGGCTGGAAGCGGGCGAAATGTGCTTTCGGTTCCTTGCGCCATTTCGCAGCTTGGCACAAGATTCGTGCATCGCCACCGGGAATCAGCACATGACTGCACGCCTCGATGCCATCGACCGCAAGATTCTCGAAGCGGTCCAGGCGGACGGCAGGATCTCGAACGTCGACCTCGCGGCGCGCATCCACCTCTCGGCGCCGCAGTGCTTTCGCCGCGTCCGCTCGCTCGAGGAGCGCGGCGTCATCCGCGGCTACC
>JBDTPG010000323.1:0-3278 GCA_039932815.1 Caldimonas sp. | reverse complement strand
CGGCGGTCATCGTCGCCAGCAACGGCGCCATGGCCCGAATGAACACGCTCCATCCGATCGTGTTCGCTCGTTTCAAGCACTGGATGGCGCATCTGGCGGATCGCGACCCGAGAAAGCGCAAACGTGACGAGTTGCAGGCGACTGCGGTGGAAACCGTCGTCAGCAAGTACTTGCCGCATCTCGAAGCTGATCTGGCCTCGGCTGGCGGTCCAGCTGTCCTCGAGGAAGACGAGTCGACCAAATGAACCTGTGATGAGCCTCCCCTCGAGCTGCCGTGATCGACGCCGCGTCTAGTCCGGGCTCGCGCGGGCCGCTATCGTCGAGGCGCTGGCAGCCGTTAGGCTAACGACACTCCGCCGACGTGAACCGACTGGAGTCCTGCATGCTCGCGACCGGATCGATCAGGAAGTTCTCTTCCGCGCTGCTTGTCATGGCCGCGCTTCTGCCGGCTTGCGCGACACCCGACGCCGGCACGCGAGCGGCCCAAAGCGCGACGCAGAACGTCACGCCGGCGCTCGTTCCGTTTGCGTCGGAAGAAGGTTCGGCGCGCCTCGCCCGCGCGAGTGCGAAGGCCGACTTCGCGCTGCTCGCGAACCAGTTCGAGGCCCAGTACAACGGCCTCTTTTGCGGCCCCACTTCCGCGGCGATCGTGCTCAACGCGCTGCGCAGCGGTGGCGCCGACCTGCCGCGCGACCGCTCGCGCTTGCGCAAGGAAGACCTGCAATTCTTGCCCGCAGGCGCGGACCCGATCGTGCCGCGCCACACGCAGGACAGCGTCATCGAAAGGGGCCGCAAGACGCGCGCCCAGGTACTCGGCGAGCCGACCACCATCGGCGGCAAGGCGGCACGGGATTTCGGCTACCAGCTGCGCCAGTTCGACGAGATGCTGCGCGGCAACGACCTGGCCACCCGGATGGTCGTGGTCGACGATGCGGTGTCCGAGCAGGCCATCCGCGCCGACCTGGTCGACAACCTCGCTCGCGCCGGTGACTACGTGCTCGTGAACTATCGGCGCGAGGCCGCGGGCCAGAAGGGGGGCGGCCACATCTCGCCGCTGGGTGCCTACGACGCCGCGTCCGATTCTTTCCTCGTGCTCGACGTCAACCCGGCGGCTGCCGGCTGGGTCTGGATGCGCACCACCACGCTCATCGCAGCCATGCGCACCTTCGATACGGTCGAGAACCGCGGCTACGTGCTGGTGCGCGCCGCCCCGTGACGCAGGTCTTTCGACGGTAAGCAGTCCAGCTGCTCCCGGTCACCGGCAACGCATCGGCCTATTGCGCTAATCCGGCTTTGCGCAGACCCTCCACGAGGTGTTCGAGGGGCGCGGGGTTGCTGTAGGGCAGCACTCGCAATGTGAGTGCGATGGTGTACCGAGGGTTTAGGGCGATCAGTTCTCTCCAAACTCGACGGGCCTCGTCGGGACGCTGGGTATGACCGTACAGCGAAGCCAAGTAGGCGCGGGTGACGTCCGACGTCGGCATATGGATCAGGCGCCGGTTGAAGGTCGCTTCGGCCTCGCCATAGCGCCTGAGCGCGAATTCAACCCGCCCCATCGCATGAATCCATACGTTGAATTGGGGGTCGAGCCGAAACGCCCGTTCCAGCGACTCGATTGCTTCCTCGTGTCGTCCCGCGAAATGCAACACATTGCCCAAGGCTCCATGCGATACGGAAAAGTTAGGATCGAGCTCGATCGCCCGCCGCGCCGCGCTCTCGGCTTCGTCCAGTCTTCGCAGCCACATCAGCGCGACTGCCAGCGCGTGGTGGGAGACCGCTTCGAGCGGATCGACCGCGCACGCCTTTCGCGCGAGCTCGAGAGCGTGTCCCAGATCGCTTTCGGTGCGACCATTCCATGCATTGACGTACTCGTAGCCGTACGCGATCGATAGATACGCATAGGCCTGCGCCATCTCCGCGTCGATGGCCAGTGCGCGCTCCAACATCGCACGGCCCTCGACAAGCGATGCCGCCGTGAACTCCAGGAGGCAGCGCCTCGCCCGAATGAGGTAGTCGTAGGCTTCTGCATTGACCTTGCCGCGAAGGTGCCAGCGTGCCCTTTCGCTGCCCGTAAGGGTCACTTCGAGCATCTGCACGATCTTTCGCGTCACTTCATCCTGGACCAGGAAGATGTCCTCGATGTCGCGGTCATAGCGGTCGGCCCAGACGTGGCCGCCGGATTCGGCATCGATCAGCTGCACATTGATGCGCACACGCATGCCGACCTTTCGCACGCTGCCTTCGAGCACGTGTCGCACGCCCAGCTTTCTCGCCACCTCCTTGATGTCGACGCGGTGCGACTTGAAGGTGAAAGACGAGTTACGGGCGATGACAAACAAGCCAGATATCTTGGAGACGTCAGTGATGATGTCTTCAGTGATGCCATCGGCGAAGTACTCTTGCTCGGGGTCCCCGCTGATGTTGGTGAACGGCAGCACCGCAAGCGAGGGCTTGTCAGGCAAACGAAGCGGTGGGGCAGACGATGTGGGCGTCGGAGTCGCCGCGATTCCATTCCCCGAGAGACTCTCGGGCGCTACCTTGAACGTACGCACCGGATGGCCGATGTTCTTCACCTGCTGTTCGCCCTGATCGACGAACTCTGCGCCGAACCTGCCTCTCACGGCCCCGTGCACCGCATCTGACACGATGATGCCGCCAGGCTCAGCCAGTGCCTGCAGGCGGGCGGCAATGTTCACACCGTCGCCGTACACGGTGCCGTCCGCTTTCTCGAGCACGTCGCCCAGATGTACGCCGATCCTGAAGCGCATCCGCCAGTCGTTCGGCGCCGCAGCGGAGGAGGTGCTCAGCTCCCGCTGAACAGCTATGGCGGTGGTCACCGCTCCGGCTGCCGTCGCGAAGACGGCAAGCACCGAGTCCCCCGCCATGTCGATAACCTGTCCCTGGTTGGACTCGATTTGTGTTCGAAATACCGCTCGCGCCGCGTCGAGTGAGGTCAGAGTTGCGCGATCATCGATCGCCATCAGGCGCGAATAGCCCGCCGCATCGGCGGCGAGGATTGCTGTCAATCGCTGTTTTAGACCAGTCCCGTTCACGCTACGCGGTGCCCGGCGTCGCGGGCGGATTCTTCGGTCAACTGAGCAGGATGAACGGGCATGCGGGCTCTACGGGACGCAGCGTGGGCCGAGACTCGGCTCCATTCTGCGCCGTAACAACGCGCCCCGAACCTGAAAAGCGGCGCTACACCAGGGTGACCAAGGCGACCCCGGCGAGGGCCAGGACCAGCGTCGTGCCGTACAACGCCGACACCAGACCGGCCC
>JBDTPG010000322.1:0-3286 GCA_039932815.1 Caldimonas sp. | reverse complement strand
CTGGGCGACGAGGAGGAGCGCTGCGGCGAGCAGCAGCCAGCGGACGAGGAGCTTCATGGCCCTCAGGATAGGGGATGTGCTGCCGACGGCAACGACATCGACTGACGCGCGGCAACGACAAAAGCGGTCGTCACCTCTGAAAAATGCTTGCGCTTCGAGTGAAAACTTCTTCTCTACCCCCTATACACGCAGTACTATTCGCTCCGCGCGGAACCACGGAGAAATGAGAGTCCACGCGACTCTCGCCCGCTCCCGAGCACATCAACCAATCACTTGATGGAGAGAATCAACATGGCAACTGCGAAGAAAGCTGCGAAGAAAGCCCCTGCGAAGAAGGCTCCGGCCAAGAAGACCGCCGCGAAGAAGGCGGCGCCGGCCAAGAAGGCGGCGAAGGCTCCGGCCAAGAAGGCGCCGGCGAAGAAGGCGGCGAAGGCTCCGGCCAAGAAGCGGACCCCGAACGCCGCCTTCATGAAGGCGATGACCCCGAGCGGCGCCCTCGCCGCGATCATCGGCGACAAGCCGGTGCCGCGCACCGAGGTGACCAAGAAGGTCTGGGAGTACATCAAGAAGAACAACCTCCAGGACTCGGCCAAGCGGACGATGATCAACGCGGACACCAAGCTGCGTGAGATCTTCAAGAAGGGCCAGGTCTCGATGTTCGAGATGACCAAGCTGATCAACAACCACCTCAGCTGAGTCGCGTCGTGCGCCTTTCGGGCGCTCGCAGGAAAGCCGGTGCATGCACCGGCTTTTTCCTTTGCGGATCAGATCCGTAGGAGTCGGCTCACGGGGCAAGCCGGCGCCTTCCGACGCCGGCTCGTGCCGGCTGCCGAGCGACGCCGCCAGGCCCATGTCGCACAGTCGTTCCCCTCTAACCAAAGGAGCTCGCTCATGCGAACGTTCAAGTTCTCACCCGTGATGCGGGCCCTCGCCGTCTGCATCGGCACCCTGGCCTTCGCGAGCGGCAGTTACGCCGCCGGCGACAAGACCGCGTACGACAGTGCCAAGGCGTCCGCCAAGAGCACGTACGAAGCGGCCAAGGGCAAGTGCGATGCGATGACCGGCAACGCCAAGGACGTCTGCGTCGCCGAGGCGAAAGCCGTGCGGACGAGAACCGACGAAGAGGCCGAGGCGGCGTACAAGGACACGCCGAAGGCCCGCGAGCACGCTCGGCACGAGATCGCCGAGGCCGACTACAAGGTCGCCAAGGAGCGCTGCGACGACAAGACCGGCAACGACAAGGACGTCTGCGTCAAGGTCGCCAAGGCGGCGCTGGTCAGGGCCCAGGCCGATGCCAAGGCGACCAAGAAGGGCACCGAAGCGCGGATGGACGCGTCGAAGGACAAGCGCGAGGCCGACTACAAGGTCGCGGCAGAGAAGTGCGACGCCATGACCGGCGACGCGAAGAGCGCCTGCGTCAAGGACGCCAAGGCCAAGTACGGGATGTAAGGCGGCGTCAGCCGCGGGCCAGGCGGCGCTCGAGGAAATCGAGCCGGTCCTGGCCCCAGAACATCTCGCCGGCTAGCACATAGGTCGGCGCGCCGAACACGCCGCCGTCGATGGCGCGCTGAGAGTCCTGCTCGTAGCGCTCGTGGACCGACTGCGACTGCGAGTCGTCGAGGCGACGCGCAGGAAGGTCACAGGCGGCGAGCATCGCCTGCAGCACCGACGGATCGGCAATGTTTCTTTCCTCGGCCCAGACACCGCGCATGATCGCCGCGCCGATCTTCATCGCCGCGGCGCTGCCGTCATTGGCGTCGACAGCGATGATCAGCTTGGCCGCATCGTCGCTGGCGACCGGGAAATAGCGTGGGTGCAGATTGAGCGGCCGGCCCAGGTACTCGCTGAAGCGCTTGAGCTCGACAAGGCGGTAGGCCTGGCGCTGCGGCGCCCGCTTGGACAGCGGCAGCCCGCCCGAGACCGGGAACACCCGGCCGAGATCGACAGGCAGGACGTTGATCGTCGCTCCGGCCCTGTTCGCGATCT
Organism: Caldimonas sp.; assembly: GCA_039932815.1. GTDB lineage: Bacteria > Pseudomonadota > Gammaproteobacteria > Burkholderiales > Burkholderiaceae_C > Schlegelella_A. The sequence continues at coordinate 1,300 of JBDTPG010000322.1, read as the reverse complement.
CCGCGAGCCGCTCGTGACCGAGATATGTCCACGGCGATTGCGGCGACAAAAAGTAGTCGATGACGAGACTCATGCGGATCTCCAGGGGCCGGAGCGGCGAGTCTAGTGGAGCGGGGTAACGGGCGCGTGCGCCGCCGCCGGCGTCTCACCCAGCCAGGAGCGGCTCGAGATAGCGTCCGGTGAAGCTCGCGCCGCTCGCCGCGATTTGCTCTGGCGTGCCGGTGGCGACCACCTGGCCGCCCCCGGCACCGCCTTCGGGGCCCATGTCGATCACCCAGTCGGCGGTCTTGATGACGTCGAGGTTGTGCTCGATCACGACCACCGTGTTGCCGGCGTCGCGAAGGGCGTGCAGCACGCGCAGCAGCAGGTCGATGTCGGCGAAGTGCAGGCCCGTCGTCGGCTCGTCGAGGATGTAGAGGGTGCGGCCGGTGTCGCGCTTGGAGAGCTCGAGCGCGAGCTTGACGCGCTGGGCTTCGCCGCCCGAGAGCGTCGTCGCGCTCTGGCCGAGGCGGATGTAGCCCAGGCCGACGTCGAGCAGCGTCTGCAGCTTGCGGGCGATGTTCGGCACGGCGTTGAAGTAGCCGTGCGCGTCCTCGACGGTGAGATCGAGCACTTCGGTGATGTTCCTGCCCTTGTAGAGGATCTCGAGCGTCTCGCGGTTGTAGCGGCGGCCGTGGCAGACGTCGCACGGCACGTAGACGTCGGGCAGGAAGTGCATCTCGACCTTGAGCACGCCGTCGCCCTGGCAGGCCTCGCAGCGGCCGCCGGCGACGTTGAACGAGAAGCGGCCGGGCCCGTAGCCTCGCTCGCGCGCGGCAGGCACCTCGGCGAACAGCTCGCGGATCGGCGTGAAGAGGCCGGTGTAGGTGGCCGGGTTCGAGCGCGGCGTGCGCCCGATCGGCGACTGGTCGACGCTGATCACCTTGTCGAAGAAGTCGATGCCGGTGATGCTGTCGTGCGGCTCGGGCTCGGCATGGCTGTTGTAGAGATGCTTGGCGACCGCCGCATAGAGCGTGTCGTTGACGAGCGTCGACTTGCCCGAGCCGGAAACGCCGGTGACGCAGGTGAAGAGGCCGACCGGGATGGCGACGTCGACCTGCTTCAGGTTGTTGCCGCGCGCGCCGGCGATTCGCAGCCACTCCTCGGCGGGCGGCCGCACCCGGCGCTCGGGCACCGGGATGCGCAACGCGTGCGAGAGATAGCGCCCGGTCAGCGATTCCGGCGCCGCCGCGACGTCTTCGGGCCGGCCCTGCGCCATCACCCGGCCGCCGTGGACGCCGGCGCCCGGCCCCATGTCGAT
>JBDTPG010000321.1:0-3339 GCA_039932815.1 Caldimonas sp. | reverse complement strand
TCCTGGCTGACGTCGCAGTGGACGAATCGCCCGCCGATCTCGGCGGCGACCGCGGCGCCGCGCTCGTCCTGCAGATCGGCGATCACGACTGTCGCGCCGGCGGCGGCGAGCATGCGGGCGGTGCCTTCGCCCAGTCCCGAGGCGCCCCCGGTGACGATGAAGACCTTGCCCTTGATGTCCACTTGCTGCTCCTCCTAGGCGAGCGCCGCGAGGGCGCGCGCCGTGATCTCGTCGACGCTGCCGGTGCCGCTGATCCTGCGATAGCTCGGTGCGCCGCCATCCCCCGATCGAGCCCAGCGCTCGTAGTACTCAACCAGGGGCCGAGTCTGCGCTGCGTAGACGGCGAGCCGCTTCTTCACCGTCTCTTCCTGGTCGTCGACGCGCTGGATAAGAGGCTCGCCGGTGACGTCGTCGACGCCCGCGACCTTCGGCGGGTTGAAGCGGTCGTGATAGGTGCGCCCGGAAGCGAGGTGGACGCGGCGCCCGCCCATCCGCTCGATGATCGCGGAGTCCGGGACGTCGATCTCCAGCACGTAGTCGAGGTCGACGCCGGCCGCCTTCATCGCGTCGGCCTGGACGATGGTGCGCGGGAAGCCGTCGAAGAGAAAACCGGCCGCGCAGTCGGCCTGGGCGATGCGCTCCTTCACCAGGGCGATGATGATTTCGTCGCTCACCAGCGCGCCCGAGTCCATCACCTTCTTGGCGGCGACGCCGAGCGGCGTGCCGGCCTTGACCGCGGCGCGCAGCATGTCGCCGGTCGATATCTGCGGAATGCCGAAGCGCTTGCAGATGTAGTTCGCCTGCGTCCCCTTGCCGGCGCCTGGGGCCCCCAACAGGATCAGTCTCATGGCTTCGGGTCTCGGTGGTGGCGTGGGCTCACGCCGGAATAATAGGCGGCGTCGACTTCGCGCCTGTCAAGCCTCGCTCAGGCAAAACCCGCCCCAGCGGTGGCGGCGACGATCCTGCGCGCATGCGCGAGATCTTCGGCGGTGTCGACGCCGACGCCGGCCGCCAGCTCGCTCACGTGGACGGCGATCCGCTCGCCGTGCCAGAGAACCCGCAGCTGCTCGAGGCGCTCGATGTCCTCGAGCGGGCTGTGCGCGAGGCGTGGAAAGCGGCGCAGGAAGCCGGCGCGATAGGCATACAGGCCGACGTGGCGGAGCGGCGCGATCGCCATCGTGGCGGGCGCTCCGGCAACGTCGTCGCGCGGCCAGGGAATCCGCGCGCGGGAGAAGTAGAGGGCGTTGCCCCGAACGTCGAGGACGACCTTGACGATGTTCGCGTTCTCGAAGTCGTCCCGGTTGTCGATGGCGTGCGCGACCGTGCTCATCACGCACTCGCTTCGTGCCGTCAACAGCGCAGCACACGCATCGATCAGCGCCGGCTCGATCAGCGGCTCGTCGCCTTGCACGTTGACGACGATCTCCTCGGCGCCGATGCCGAGTGCATCGCTCGCCTCGGCGATGCGGTCGCTGCCGTTGGCATGCCGTGGCGACGTCAGCAGCGCGTCGACGCCGTGGGCGGTGCAGGCGGCGACGATCTCTGCGTCGTCCGCGGCGACGACCACGCGCGATGCCTTCGAGGCAGCGGCGCGTCGGGCGACGCGCACGATCATCGGCACGCCGCCGATCTCGGCGAGCGCCTTGCGCGGGAGTCGCGTCGAGGCGAGGCGGGCGGGAATGAGAACGACGAACGCCACGCGTCGTCAGTCGGTCGTCGCGGCGGGCGGCGTCGGGGCGGTCTCGCGGCCGAGTGCGCGCGCTTCGCCCTCCAGCATCACCGGGATGCCGTCCTTGACCGGAAAGGCCAGGCCGTCGGCGTTGCACACGAGCTCCTGGGCATCTTGCTGCGGCGGACGCCAATGCTGCAGCGGCCCTTTGCAGAGCGGGCAGACCAGGAGGTCAAGCAGGCGTGTTTCCATTCGGATCGATCGAGGAAGGGGGCGGCAACATCGCCAGCAGCGCCGCATCGAATGCCGGCTCGGGAACGAAGTCTAGCCGTGCGACCCACACGCGCGTGCCGATCCGCCTGGACGCGGGCAGCTTGACCGCATCCTTCTCGGTCAGGACGACGTCGGTGCTGGCCGGCGGCCAGGGCAGGGTCGTGAAATCGGCGTGATCGCCGAGCGCCCGCTCCTCGACGCGCAGGCCGGCTGCGCGCAGCATCGCGAAGAACCGCTGGGGCCGCGCCAGGCCGGCCACGGCGACGACTTCCCGGTCGCGCAGCGACTCGAGCGCCGGGCGCGACGGCGCGTCGCCTTCCCACCAGGCCTGGAGACGCGTCACGCCGGCGAGCGAGCGCCGTGCCACGTAGCCCGGAAGCGGTGTCGTCGCCACGGCGGCGTTGTAGAGCGCGATCCGGCGCGGCCCGAGCGCCTTCGGAATACGCTCGCGCAGCGGCCCGGCGGGAAGCAGGCGGCCGTTGCCGCCGCCGCGCTCGTCGAAAACCAGGATCTCCACGTCGCGCCCGAGCGCGAGGTGCTGCAGGCCGTCGTCGCTGACGACGACGTCGATCGCGGGGTGGGCACGCAGGAGGGCGTAGCCGGCGGCGACGCGATCAGCCCCGACCGCGACCGGAACCGAGGTCCGGCGGTGCAGCAGCAACGGCTCGTCGCCGACGTCCTGCGCGCTCGCGCCGGGGGCAACGATCACGACCCCTGCGCCGCGTCGTCCATAGCCGCGCGAGACGATTCCCGGCGTGTAGCCGCGCCGGCGCAGGAGTTCGACGACGGCGATCGTCGTCGGAGTCTTACCGGCACCGCCGACGACGAGGTTGCCGACGACGATCACCGGCACCGGCAGATGCGCCGATTCGCGCAACCCGCGCGCGAACAGCTCGCGCCGAGCCGCGGAAATCGCCGCAAAGGCGGCAGCTGCCGGCATCAGCGCGGCGCTCAGCATGCCGTGTCCTTCCCAGCTGCGTTGCAGCGCCGCCGCGGCCCGATCGCGCAGCGTCGCCCGAGACGGCGCCGCCATGCCTGTGTCAGCGCGCGGCGCCGGCCGTGGATTGCGTCGCGAAGGTGAGCTTGGCGATGCCGGCGCGCCGCGCCGCGTCCATGACGTTGATGACGCTCTGGTGCGCGGCGGTGGCATCGGCGGAGACGATCAGCATCATCTCGTTCGAGCCCGCCGCCGCGGCGACCAGCTCGGCGGCGAGCGATTCGACGCTGCGTCCGTCGACCGGCTTCTTGTTGACGGCGTAGCGGCCGTCCGAGGCCACCGCGACGATGATCTCGTGGGGCCGGTCGCGCGCCTGCTCGGCATCGGCGACGGGCAGGGTCACCTGCAGCTCGGTGAACTTCGAGTACGTCGTCGACAGCATCAGGAAGATCAGGATGAC
>JBDTPG010000320.1:0-3365 GCA_039932815.1 Caldimonas sp. | reverse complement strand
GCGGGCGGCGCGTCTGCCGCATCTCTTCGAGCCACGGCGTGATCGCCGCGCGCAACTTCGCGGCGTCTTCGCCGCGCGGCAGCCGCGCGTCGGCAACCGTCAGACCGTCGTCGCCCTCGAGCAGCAGCAGGACGCGCTGGGCTCCCGTCAGCCCGGCGACGCGGGCGACGAGCTCGCGGTGGCGCGGCGATCCGCTCGTCTTGCGCGTCTGCTTGCTCTTCGGACCAGGCATGACTGCTCGTGGTGCGCGGCGACATCACCGAGCTCCTTCGGACGAAGGAGCCGCCGCAGTCTACAGGCGCACCGGGGCCGCTCGACGGCGTGGGGCGCAACCGCGGCGTTGGCAACGGCGTAGCTTGTATCCAACTGAACAGCGCCGTGCCGTGTGGATCTTCACGTGGCGCTCGCGGCGCGACGCGCACGGCGCGGAGCGCCTTTCTACGATGCGGCTCCCTTCGACTGGAGTACACGCCATGCCCTGGCGCAACGGCCCGCACCTGCGGGCACCCGGCGGCGACGCCGACCGAGAGCGGCTGCCGCGCGCGATCGCCGCCCGGCTCACGCGCGCCGGCTGCATCGCACCGGTACCGGCGCCGACCGCCGGCGCCGCGGCGGCGAACCAGCCGCGCCACGCCACGCCGCGGACGCCGCCCGAACGCTGGTCGCGCGAGGTCTTCGAGCTGATCGAATGGCGCCGCTTCGAGGCCATCGTCGAGGCGCTCTTCGCCCAGGCCGGATTCGAGACCCGGTCGCAGGCGCACGGCGCCGACGGCGGCGTCGACATCTGGCTCTACTCGGTGAACCATGCCGACGGCGACGCGCCGGCGAGCATCGTCCAGTGCAAGCAGTGGATGCGCCACAAGGTCGGCGTCAAGGAAGTGCGCGAGCTGCGCGGCGTGATGGCGCAGCACGGCATCGTGCGCGGCCAGTTCGTGACGACCTCCGACTTCACCGCCGACGCGCGCGAATTCGCCGCAGGCAACGGCATCGGCCTGCACGACGTCGACGGCCTGCTGCGCCTGATCGCGACGCGTCATCCGAAGCAGCAGGAGGCGCTTCTGCGCGTCGCCTTCGACGGCGAGTGGTGGCGGCCGACGTGCGCGAGCTGCGGCATCAAGCTCGTCGAGCGGACGGCGAGAGAAAGCGGGCGCGCGTTCTGGGGCTGCGAGAACTTCGCCCGGGGCTGCAAGACGCGGATGCCGATACGTCTCTAGGGCCCCCCCGGACCCGGGCGTCGTGCCGGCCGAACGGCTGTGAATCGTTCGCATTCGCAAATGCCTGCTAGCATCGGCACTTCCCTTTCAGGCCAGGAGCCTTCATGAAGTCGTTCGTCTCCGTCGCGGTGCTCGGTGTCACGTGTACCTTCTCCGGGGCCGTCCTCGCGAAGGCCGACTGCAAGGCCCATCCCAAGGCCGAATGGATGAGCGAGGCCGACGCCAAGGCCAGGATCCAGGCGCAGGGCTACACGATCGGCAAGTTCAAGGTCGACGGCAACTGCTACGAGATCTACGGCAAGAACAAGGAAGGCAAGAAGGTCGAGATCTACTACGACGCCAAGACGCTCGAGCCGGTCAAGACCGAGATCGAGAAGTAAGGCGATGCGGGGCTCCCACGCACGGGAGGCCCGTCCGGACGGCCGCGTCACCGCATGGGACGCGGCCGTTCGTCTTCTCCACGGGTCGCTCGCGGCGCTGGTGCTGTTCGATCTGTTCTACGACGACGGCGGCTGGCTGCATCGCGGCGTCGGCTACGGCGCGGCCGGCGTCGTCGTCGCGCGCTGGGTGTGGGCGGCCTGGGCCGGCGGCGGCGCCGGGTTTGCGGCGTTGCGGCCATCTCTGAAGCGGACGGTGGCGTACCTGCGCGGCGGCACGCCTCGAACCCCGGGGCACGACCCGCTCGGTCTCTGGATGATCTGGCTGCTGTGGATCCTGGTGCTGCTCCTCGGCATCACCGGCTGGATCAGCCGGCTCGACGCCTTCTGGGGCGACGACGGCATCCGCGACATCCATTCGGCGCTGGCGCAGGCGCTGCTGATCGCGGTCGCGATTCACCTTTCGGGCGTCGCGATCATGGGGTGGCGTTGGCGCGAGAACCTGGTCGCGGCGATGGTCACCGGCCGCAAGCGCCGCGTCGACCGGTCGGATTAGCCGGCCCGACAACAAGCTGCCGAGTCGCGCCTGCGCGTGGGCTCGCTTACGATGCCCGGATGGCTGACATGCTCGCGCTTTCGGCATCGCTGCCGGAGATCGCGTTCGCACCCGGCGACATCGTCCTGCGTGAGGGCGGCTCGGCAGGCGCTCTGTGGATCCTGGTCTCGGGATCCCTGAAGGTGACCAAGGGCGGTGTCGTCGTCAACACCATCACCCAGCCCGGTGCGATGGTCGGCGAGATCGCGGTCCTGCTCGACACCGTCAACAGCGCCACCGTCGAAGCGATCGAGGCGAGCGTCCTGCGTCACGCCGCCGACGGCCCCGCCCTGCTCGACGGCGATCCGGCCATCACGCGGCTCGTCGCCGCCGGCCTGGCGGAGCGGCTGAACTTCGTCACCGCCTACCTGGTCGACCTGAAGCAGCAGCACGGCGACGCGCCCGGGCTGGCGATGGTGTCGGACGTCCTCGCCCAACTCGCGAAGCGCCAGGTCGCCGGCGCACGGCCGGGCTCCGCGCGCGATCCCGAGCCCGACTACTAGACGCTCGGAGCAGCGATCGCTCCGGCGCGCGCGCGGCGGCCAAGGCTGAGGCGCGCCGACGTCTAGACCTTGACCTGCACCGACTTGATGTTGACGAACTCGCGCATGCCGAAGCTCGCGCACTCCCGGCCGAAGCCCGAGTGCTTGACGCCGCCGAACGGCAGGCGCGGGTCGGAACGCACGTTGTCGTTGACGAACGCGAGGCCGGCGTCGAGCTCCTCGGCGGCGATGCGCTCGCCGCGCGCCAGGTCGCCCGTCAGCACGCCCGAGCCGAGCCCGAACTCGCTGTCGTTGGCGATGGCGATCGCGTCGGCTTCGTCGGCCGCTTCGATGACGGCGGCGACCGGACCGAACACTTCGTCGTCGTGCGCCGGCTGGCCGGCGACGACGCCGGTCAGGACCGTCGGCGGATACCAGGCCCCCCGCCGCGCCGGCACCGCACCGCCGAGAAGAAGGCGCGCGCCGGCGTGCACGCTGGCCTGGACCTGCGCGTGGACCTCGTCGCGCGCAGCGACGCTTTGCAACGGGCCGAGCCGGGTCGCCGGATCGCGCGGGTCGCCCATCTCGTAGCTGCCCATCGCCGCGACGAGTGCGTCCTCGAACGCGGCGCGGACCTGGCGAACGACGATGAAGCGCTTGCCGGCGATGCAGCTCTGGCCGCCGTTGACCATCCGCG
>JBDTPG010000319.1:0-3365 GCA_039932815.1 Caldimonas sp. | reverse complement strand
GGATGCCGAGCGGGACGTGCGTCGCCAGCACCAGCAGGCCGGCGAGGAACGCCGGCAGAAGAATCGACGCGTCGACGGCCGACCAGTTCACTTGGCCGCTCCCGCTCCCAGCAGCAGCTCGATGCTGCTGTCGAACAGGCCGAACAGGTCGCTCGCCTTGTCGTTGCCGCCGACCGTGAACGGCAGGACGACGGCAGGGATGCGGGCATGCTCCGACAGCCATTGCGACGCGCGCGGATCTTCGTACGCGCCACGGACGACCATCTTCGCCGGCTGCTGCGCCAGCTGCGCGCTCAAGGTGGCGAGGTAGCCGCCGCTCGGCTCGACGCCGGGCTTGGGCTGCAAGGTCGCGACCTCGCGCACGCCGAGCCAGCTCCAGAGATAGGTCATGTTCTTGTGGTGGGCCACCACCGGCATGCCGCGCAAGGACTTGGCCTGCTCTTCCCATTTGCGCGTCGCCTCGCTCCAGCGGGAAGAGAACGCCGCCAGGCGCTGCTGGTAAGTCGCCGCGTTGGCGGCGTCGATCTGGGCGAGGCGCCCGGCCAGCGCGGTCGCGACGCGCGCGATGTTGCGCGGGTCGAGGTGGATGTGCGGATTGCCGGCGGCATGGACGTCGCCCTCGCTGCGGTCGACGCGGCCCGGCACGTCGAGCGGCGTGACGAATCGCCCCGCCTCGAAGTTCGCGGGCGCGCCGACGGCGAGGCGCGCGTTGCCCGACTGCTGGATCAAGAGCGGCAGCCAGCCGATCTCGAGCTCCATGCCGGTGCAGACGAGCAGGTCGGCGTTTCGCATGCGCGCGATCAGGCTCGGCCGCGCTTCGATGTGATGCGGGTCCTGCAATGCCGTCGTCGTCGACGAGACGCTGACCTTTTCGCCGCCGAGCTCCTTGGCGAGCGCGGCCCATTCGGGCTCGCAGGCGACGACGTTGAGCGCGGCATGCGCCGGCACGACGGCGATCGCGGCGACGACGACCAGCAGGCCCTTGAAAAGCGATGTCATGGCGGGTTCCTAGAACGTGTGCGCACCATGGGCACCGAGGCTCATGATGTATTGCAGGAAGATCTGGCGATCGATCGCCGCGGGATTGCTGCGATCGGCGCCGAGCTGCACGCGAAAGCGGCTGAACTCTGACGGCGAGTAGTCGAGCATCAGCGACGTGCGCGATGGCCGCGCACTCTGCAGGATCGGGAAGTCGGCCGCGCTGAGACCACCGCTGTCGACCTGGCCGATTCGCGGCGAGCCGGAATCGAGGCGGTCGTAGCGGGCGCCGACGCGCCACGTCGGCATGAACTGGTAGACCGCCTGCAGGTACCAGCCGTTCTGCACGGCGCGGTAGTCGCCGCTCGAGGTCGCACCGGCCGCGCCGAGCGTGTCGTAGGCCAGCGTGCCGCGCTCGCGACGCTGGAAGAACTCGCCCTGCAGGGTGAAGTTGCGCCGGCGCGCGTTGCCGTCGGGCGCCCACTTGTAGATGCCGTCGAGACCCCATGTCCGGGTCCGGCCGCTGAAGCTGTTGCTGACCGGAATGCCGGCGCCGTTGACGTCGTCGTAGCCGCGATCGTCGGCGCGGTGGGCGAGCAGCGACGCGCCGACGCGCCAGCTCGCGCTCGCGCCGAGGTCGTCGCCGACGTGGGCGAACAGCGTCGTCGAGCCGATGCCGTTGCGGCCGCCGCTGCTACCGGGGAATGAAGACCCCGCCCCGAGCTCGGCGCCGATCTCGACGAAGCGATCGGCCGGCGCGACCCAGCGCAGCTGCAGGCCGTCGTTCCGGATCGGCCCGCCGAAGAAGGCCTGGTACACGAGCGGCGCGTCGATGAAGTCCCAGGTGTGGGCGTGATGCTCGTTGAGGTAGCCGATGCCGGACAGAAAGCGGCCGACGCGCAAGTTGCCGCCGGGGATGAGACCGGCGCCCTGGAACCACGCCTCCTCGACGCCGACCTCGTTGTCGGCGCCGAACGATGTCGTCAGCTGCCCGGAAAATGTCGGGTCGATGCTGGCGCCGAGGCCGAGCTCGGATTCGCCGATGCCGAAGCCGCGTCGTCCCGGGCCGACTTCGCCGCGGGTGGGAACGAAGCCCTGCAGCCGATAGCTGTCCGGGTTGCGCGAGAGGTTGGCGTAGCTGCCGGCGAGGATCAGCGAGATCGCCGGGTTGAAGGTCGTCGCCGACGACGGGGCGGTCGTCGACGCTGCGACGGCGGGCGCGGCGCTGACGGTTTCAGGGGCGGGGGACGGCGAAGCCTGCGTCGCCTTCGCCTGCGGTGGTGCCGCCTGCGCCTGCTGCAGCTCGGCGATGCGCTTCTCGAGCGCCTGCAGCCGCGCTTCGTAGCTCTGGCGCAATTCGGCGAGCTGACTCTTCACCTGCTCCAGCTCGCCGGGCTCGGCGGCGCCCGCCAGCGGGGAGGAAGACAGGCCGAGGATGCCGGCGCTCAACGCGGCGACGGCGATTCGTGGCACGGGCATGGAAAGCTCCTGACAAGACGACGCACAGGACAGGCGCACCTACGGCGCCCGTCACGGGTCCCGCAGGGGGACCGGGTCAGCTCGGCAGGGTGGGAGGCGCGCGCGCCCGGTACGCGCCCGCGACGCGAACCGTGGCGCTGATCGACGGGAGGCTGTGATGCGACGGCGGCGCCGCGTCGATCGCGATCCAGTGAAAGCTGGCCGGCAGCGCGGCGCCGAGTTGCGCGAGCGCGAGACAGCTCTCGCACACCTTGGCCGGCGCTGGCTTGCGCTTGTCACCCTCGCCCGAGTGCGGCGCGCCGCCGGGCAGGCTGTGAGACAGCGCGTGCACCAACGACACCTGCGGCGCGAGCAGCACCGCCCACGCCAGGACCAGCACGCGCCAGGAACGAAGCACTTTCAGCAGCACGTCGGAAGACTAGCACCGACGGGCTCGTGACAGCGCACCGCCGATTCGCTCATCAGCCGGGATCACAATCGGTTTCACCACAAGACGTCACGATGTCCGAACACCGCGCCGAGTCCGCAGCGCCGCGCCGTGCCTCGCAGGTCCGGCTCGCGGCGCAGCTGCTCATCGGCGCGGTCCTGTTGTTCATGTTGTGGCGGCTTCGGGACGTCGCCTTGCTGAGCTTCGCCGCGATCATCGCCGCGGCGCTCCTGCGCGGCCTCGCCGAGCCGGTGACGCGATACACGCGGCTGTCGCCGCGGCTGGCCATCGCCGTCGTCGGCATCGTCCTCGCGATGCTGCTCGTGGCGGCATTCTGGTTGACCGGCGGTCCTATGCTGCGCCAGCTGCAGGAGCTTCGCAACACCGTGCCGCGCGCGTGGGCGACGGCCATGCACTGGCTGTTGGCGCAACCGTTCGGCGTCCAGCTGCTCGACTGGACGAGCGCGAGCGACGTGAAGGT
>JBDTPG010000318.1:0-3374 GCA_039932815.1 Caldimonas sp. | reverse complement strand
TCGGCGACATGTAAATGCCGTTGCCGTCCAGTCGGTGTTGCGGAACGCACTCCATGGATCCAGGAATCGCCTCGGCGCCGAAGGCCGCGATCGCGCTGATCTCGGCCTTCCCGATCGAGGTGACGTACTGGCCGGCACGAAAGTCGTATCGCCGAAAGCGCCAGACCTCGACCTGCGGCCACTCATCGCGCGACCCGTCGCTCATGATCTTCTCCAGACCGAACTCGAACGTTCCCGCCAAGACGAATTCGACCGTATCACATCCGTCCAGGAGGTCCGTACGTTGCTGGGTGGTGACCGCTTTGTCCGTCGAAGGACGTACTTCAGCTTGAAATGCTCTGGCGAGCCACGACCGCAGGAAGAGAATCCGTGGGCCCGCCGGGCAGGCATTGCTCGGTTCTCCTAAGGCGGGAGGGTGCATGAGAAGGAAATGGCTGTCGTGCTTGCCGGTCGTCTTCGCTGCCACGACGTGCAACGCAGGCGAGACCGCCGGCTTCGTGCTGGAGGTGCAGGGCCGGTGGCTTCAGAAGGGCGAGGCGGCCGCGCTGACGGTCGGCGCGCCGGTGTCGGCCGGCGCGATCATCCTGGCCCCCGCGCCGGCGGCAGGCGACCGCATCACCGTCGTCGCAGCTCGCTCGGGCCGCGTGCTGGCGGCTCGCCGCTGCGACGACCTCGCCGCCTGCCGCAAACCGTGGGCGATGCCCGCTGCGCCTCCCGCCCCTGCGCAGGATTTCCTGCATCGCGTTTTCGCCGCACTCGCGGATCAGCCTGACCGCTATGTCACCACGCTGAACCGCGGCGCAACGGCTCCCCGCGATGAAGTGCTGATCTGGGAAGCCGGCCGGCTCGATCTCGGACGGATGCTGTCCGAACGGCCCGAGGGCGTGTACGACGTCGCGTTGGCGCCGATGGGTTGCGGAAGCGCGGGCCGCTGTCCAGTTGCACCTGTCGAGGCACGGCTGGTCTGGTCGCCGCGGGCAGCGACCCCTTCGGTCCAGCTGGCGCAGCCTGGCCTGTTCGAGCTGTCGCTGCGCCGCGCCGGGGAATCCGCTGCGCTGCCGCCCGAGCGCAGCTGGGTGCTTGTCGTGATGCGCGCCGACGAGGCGTCAGCACGCGACAGGTTGCGCGCGGCGACTGCGTTGGCCGACAGCTGGGGCGTTGCCGTCGATGCGGACGCCAAGCGGGCGTTCATCCGGGCCGCGATGTCGGTCGCGGACCGGTGATGCCGGCCCACCGTCGCGCCCGGCTAGCCCGAAGCGATGCGGTGGCTCAGCAACGCCATGCTGGCGGCGACGGCCACGGCCACCAGCAGCGCGTACGACCAGGCGGGAAACGTCCCGGCGAACGCCAGCGCCGCCGCCATCGCGACGCCGCCCAGCAGCATCGCAGGGGCCGCCCATCGACGTCGATAACGCCGGAACAAGGGCACCGCGACGACCATGTCGGCGATGGCGACCAGCAGGAGCGCCCACACGGCGGGCCGCGGATGGGCGCGGCCCGCAAGCTCCGTCTCGACCGTGTAGGCGATGATCTCCAGGCCATGCAGCAAGCCGCGCGGCGTCGGATGCACGTCGGCGGCGTCGTAACGGCCGCCGAGGATCACGACCCGGCCGCGGATGCCGTCGCGCCAGGCGAAGCCGTCGGCCAGCACCACGGAAGCCGGCAGCTCCAGCCGGTCCGCACGCGCATACCGAACGCCGCGCAGGACCTGTGGGGCGTCGTCGGGCACGGGTGCGCGCAGTCCCGTCACCAGCGCCTCGGCCAGCGTCGGCATGGCGCCCTCGGTGGTGGCGACGACGCGGCGGAACCAGCGGACCGCGCCGTCGCCGCCGTCCGCGATCGACACTGCGAGACCCCAACGCCACGGGCGCGCAAGATCGGCACCGCCGAGCACCGGCCGCGGTGTCGGCAGCGCCGCCGCGTCATCGGATGCGGCGATGCCGCGGCCCCAGACGACGCGCGCCGCGAGCTCCGGCGCGAGGTCGCGTCGCACCATGGCGAAGGCCGGTGCGGCCGTCTCGATGTCGACGCCGACGACCGCCGGCTGCCCCTCGAGGATCCGCGTCACCAGGGCCTGCAACCGGCCCGCGTCGAGCGGGCTGACGCCGCCGAAGAGCCGCTGGTAGTCGTCGGGCCCGATGGTGACGAGCACGGCGCTTCGTTGCGCCGGCAGTGCGGGCGTGAGCCACGCTTCGAGCTCGGCCGCCAGCGCATGCCCCTGGCGCGACAGCCCGAGGCCGAGCACGAGCAGCAGCGCGGTCGCGATGGCGGCGCGATTCGGCTTCAGCAGCAGCCCGGTCCTGAATCGCCAGCGGGCCAAGGCAGTCTGCACGGGCTCGTGGGCGAGCCAGCGCGTCAGGTCGGCGGCCAGGTCCGCGACCCGCGCATAGCGCTCGCCCGGACTCTTGCGCAAGCACCTGAGGATGATCGCGTCGAGGTCGCCTTCCAGCGCACCCGAGAGAGCGTCGCAGCCGCCTTCGACTCGCGTCACGGCCGCGTCGGCGCGACAGGCCAGGCTGGGTGGCGGCGGGTCGTGCGACCGCAGGAGATCCTGCAGCGGATGGCGCGCATGCCTGTTCGCCGGGAAGGGTCGTCGGCCCGACACCAGCTCGTACAGGATGACACCGAGCGCGTAGACGTCGCTGGCCGCGCCGACGCTGCCGCCTGCGATCTGCTCGGGGCTCGCGTAGTCGGGCGTCATCGCGCGGCCGAGCGCATGCGTGAGCTCGGTCTCCTGGGCGCTGCCGTCGATCAGCAACTTGGCGATGCCGAAGTCGAGCAGGTGCGGGCGACCGCCGTGATCGACGAGGACGTTCGTGGGCTTCAGGTCCCGGTGCAGGATCGACTGTCCATGCGCGTAGCCCACCGCTTCCAGCACCTGCAGCATCAACCCGATGCGCGCGCGCAGCCCCAGCGAATGCGTGTCGCAGAAGGCGTCGAGCGGCACGCCGTCGACATACTCCAGCGCCAGGAAGTGCTGCCCCGCGTCGGTGACGCCGGCGTCGACGATCCTGGCGATGCCGGGGTGATGCAGCGCGGAAAGGAATCGCTGCTCGCGCGCGAAGCGCTCCATGAAGGCCGCGCTGTCGAGCGAGACCGCGGGAAACTTCAGCGCCAGCGGCGCGTCCTGCGGCGCATCGTTCACTTCGGCCAGCCACACCACGGCCATGCCGCCGCGACCGAGCGGGCGTGCCAATCGATAGCGGCCGACACGATCGCCTGCGGCCAGCCCCTGCGGGTCGACGGCGCTGCCGAGCAGATCGGTCACCGGCGCGCCGCGGTCGAGCGTGGTTTCGGCGCGCGCGGCCATCAGCCTTTTGAGCTCGGGCCGCAGCGAGTCGTGCGGCGGTGTCAGCGCCTCCAGCCAGCGGGTG
>JBDTPG010000317.1:0-3376 GCA_039932815.1 Caldimonas sp. | reverse complement strand
CTAGCGCCAGCGCAACCAGCGCGGGCCGAGCGCCGCGCCGAGCGCCGCCGAGGCGGCGATCCCCAGCACGTACCAGACGGCGAAGAACGGCACCGTCGTCTCGGTGCAATGCACGGCGTAGACGAACGCCGCGACCGCTCCGGCGAGCGTACCTGCGGCGAGGCCGGCGGCCCGGGGCTGGGTGGGGGCAAGGCTGCGCAAGGCGACGAAGGCGGCGACCAGAAGCGGCAGCGCGAGGGCGACGATGCTCGCGACACACGGCAGTGCCGTCGCACCGACCACCTCGATTCGCCGCCCGCCGGTCGGCGTAGCCGCGACGACGATCGCCGCCAGGAGCCACAACGATGCGACCAGCGCGGCCAGAACACTTGCCGGGATGCGTGCGCTCCCGCCCGGGCGCGCCAGCCGCGTCGTCGCAGCGAACGCCGCGACGCCGGCGATCAGCGGCAGCGCCAGCTTCAGCCAGAACATCGGCGTCAGCGCGGCGGCGGACAGGTCGGGGCGCGGCGGCAGGAAGAGCAGCATCGCCACCAGCGCGACGGCACCGCCGGCAGCAGTGGCCATGCCGATGCGACGTGCCGTCGTCGAACGGTCGGCGCGCACCGGGCCGGCGGCCAGCATGGCGATCAGGGCGTCGGTCTTCATCGGCGTCCGGCGACGTGCGCTGCCAGTCGTTTGAGACCGCGGTGGATGCCGACCTTGATCGCCGACTCCGACAAGCCGGTCTGGCTGGCGCATTCGGCGATCGAGCGGCCTTCGATCTTGACGGCGACGATCGGCAACCGATAGCGCTCGGGCAACATCGCCAGCAGCTGCAGCAGGTCGCGCCTCGATTCGGCGGCCTGGGCGTCCTCGCTGTGCAGCGCATCGTCGGCGCTGTCGTCGTCGAGAGCGACCTCGACCGCGCGCCGCGGCAAGCGCGCGCGCAACAGGTCGACCATCTTGTAGCGGGCGATCGCGTGCAGCCACGGCGTCAGCCGATCGGCCGGCCGGTAGGTGTGGCGCTGGTTGTGAACGGCAAGCAAGGCGTCCTGCACGAGATCCTCCACGTCGTCGCCGAAGGCCGGCAGCCGGCGCCGAAAGTAAGCCCGCAAGCGGCTGCCGCTGCGCGTCAGGAACTCGCGATAGGCGCGGTTGTCGCCGTCAAGGCCGAGCAACAGCAACGCGCGCAACTCGGTCTCGATGTCGTCCAATGGCACCTTCTACTTCGTCGGCCGGACCGATCGGGTTACGCTCGGTCGATCTTTTTTCTCGCGCCTGCGTAACCTGCGGGCGCGCTTCGCGAACTAGAACCTGTCGCCCGCCTTCGGTCGGCAGCCCTTTTCAACCTCAGGAGTCTCTCCCATGAACGCTCGATCGATCGCTCTCGCCGCCGCCGCCCTGGCCGCCCTGTCGGCCCCCGCCGCCTACGCCGCCGACGACAAGAAGGCCGGCGACAAGATGGCCGCCACCGAGAAGTGCTACGGCGTCGCCCTCGCCGGCAAGAACGACTGCGCCGCCGGCGCCGGAACGACGTGCGCCGGCACGTCGAAGGTCGACTACCAGGGCAACTCGTGGAAGAGCGTCGCCAAGGGCAGCTGCGAGAGCATGGCGACCCCCAAGGGCAAGGGCTCGCTGACGCCGAAGGCCTGATCGCCGCCGTGTGTCGCACGACGGCCTGACCGCCGGCGTCGGCCTCAAGGCCGAGCACTTCGACGAGGCCGTGCGCGACCGATCGCGCGGCCTCTGGTTCGAGGTCCACGCCGAGAACTACAGCGTCGCGGGCGGGCCGCGCCGCCGCTGGCTCGAGGCCGTGCGGCGCGACCATCCGCTCTCGCTGCACGGCGTGTCGCTGTCCCTCGGCAGCGCCGCCGGCGTCGACGTCGGCGCGCTGGCGGCACTCGCCAGGCTCGTCCGCGAAGTCGAGCCGGCGCTCGTTTCCGAGCACCTGGCTTGGTCGCGATTCGACGGCACCTACCTGCCGGACCTGCTGCCGCTGCCGCGAACGCGCGAGGCGCTCGACGTCGTCGCCGCCAACGTCGAGCGCGTGCAGGAGGCGCTCGGCCGGACGCTCGCGGTCGAGAACCCGTCGCACTACCTGGCCCTCGCCGAGCACGAGTTCGGCGAGATCGAGTTCCTCACCGCGCTGTCGCGGCGCACCGGCTGCACGCTGCTGCTCGACATCAACAATGTCCACGTCAGCGCGGTCAACGTCGGCGGCGACGCCGCGGCCTACCTGGACGCCTTTCCCGCCGAGCGGGTGAGCGAGATCCACCTCGCGGGCCACCGTGCCGATGCCGTCCACGGCGAGCGGCTCCTGATCGATTCGCACGACGCGCCGATCGCCGATGCGGTCTGGACGCTGTTCGACCGCTTCGTCGCTCGCGCGGGGCCGCGGCCGACGCTGATCGAGCGCGATGCCGAGCTGCCGCCGTACGTCGAGCTGATGCGTGAGCGCGCCCGCGCCCATGCACGCCTCGTGACGTCCCCGCGTGAGAAGGCCGCGGCATGACGGCATCGCTCGCCGCCTTCCAGCAGTCGTTCTTCGACGCGCTGCGCGGCCCCTCGGGCCCCACCGGCGAGCAGGCCTTCGCGCGAGCGCCCGGCTTCGCGGTCTATCGCAACACCGTCATGGCGGGCTGCGTCGATGCGCTCGCCGCCAACTTTCCGACCGTCGCGTCGCTGCTCGGCGAAGACGCGTTTCGAGGCGCCGCGCGCGATCACGCGCGTGAGCTGCCGCCCGAGGAGGGGGTACTCGCCAACTACGGAGAGCGGTTCGCCGACTGGCTGCAGCGATCGCTCGGCGACGACGCACCGCCGCTTCTGGTCGCGATCGCCCGCCTCGATCGCGCCTGGACCGAATGCCATCTCGCCGTCGACGCGCCGACGCTCGACGCGACGCTGATCGGGACGATCGCTCCCGAGCGCTTCGCCGCGTGCCGGCTCGTGCCGCATCCGGCCGCGCGCTGGCTGGGCTTCGACGACGACCTGCCGGCGTACGCGCTGTGGTGCGAACGGCGCGCGGCGGGGCGGCGAGGCGACGCCGCCGACGCCTCCCCCTCCGGCCGCAACGAGAGTGCGCTGCTGACCCGCCCGCATGACGAAGTGACCTGGCGGCCCGTCGATCGCGCCGCGGTCGTGTTCCTCTCGGCGTGCGCCGAGGGTCGCACGGTCGCCGAGTCCTTCGAGGCGGTCTCGGCGGTTGCAGGCGAGGACGCCGCCGCCGCATTCGCGCCGCTGGTGCGCGCCGGCGCGTTCACCCGCATCGACCCCGCGCCGGCGCCATGAGCGACCTGCGCGACCGCTGGAACGCCGCGGCCGATCGCGTCGAGCGCTGGATCGCGATCGACCTCGTTCTCTTCGCGAGCCGGCTCGGCGTCGGCGCTGTGTTCTTCCT
>JBDTPG010000316.1:0-3390 GCA_039932815.1 Caldimonas sp. | reverse complement strand
GGGTCGCGTGACGTGACGGCTCCTCGATCACCGCCTCGCAGAGCCGGCGCAGGCGTTTTTCCTGCGGCAGGTCGACGCCGAGTCGGACGGGTGCGGCGCGCCGCAGCTCGTCGAAGAGGAGCGCGGCAAGGCGTCGCTCGCGAGCGAGCGCTTCGCGATCGGGTGCCTCGCGCGAGCGGTCGGGCGTCGAATCCAGCTGCAGCGATAGCGCACGCAGCAGGCCCGAGACCTCGAGGACGCGGCACTGACGCCAGCTGGCCGATTCGGACGCCGAGCGCGCCGGCCCGCAGCGCGATCGCGGCTGGTGCAAATACAGCGTGAGCAGCTCGGCGTCCTCGATCACCGTCACCGCGTGCTCGACGCCCGGCGGAATCCAGATCGCGCGCGACGGCGGAACGATGTAGCTGCCGTGCGGCACGGTGACCCGGATCACGCCGGTCGCCGACAGCGCCACCTGGCCCCAGGGATGTGCGTGGGGAACGACCCGCGTGTCGGCGCGCAGGCGTTGCAGCTTGGCGCGCAGCGGGCGCTGTGCCGTCGGCGTGTAGAGGTGCGGCGTCAGCGGGCCGATCGCGGCGGCGCGGGCGGGGCTGGCGTTCATTGGCGCGTTCTCGATAGAAGTTGACGCCCTGTCGCTAACGCGACGCGGCTGCCGAGTCTACGATAAGGGCTCCGCTACCGCGCCATCGCCCACCCTGCCGTCCGTGAGCACCTCAGCCGCTTCCCTGCCTTCGTCTTCGGCGCGGGACGATGCCACCGTGATGGGCCTGGTCGGCCTCGCGCACTGCGTCAGCCACTTCAGCCAGCTTCTCCTGCCGCCGCTTTTCCCGTGGCTGAAGGAGGCCTTTCACGTCAGCTATTCCGAGCTCGGCGTGTTGCTGACGGTTTTCTTCGTCGTCTCGTGCGCCGTGCAGGCCGTCTCGGGCTTCATCGTCGATCGCTTCGGGCCGCGCCCGATCCTGTTCGGCGGCATCTCGCTGCTCGCGTTGGCTGCGTTCGGGTTCGCCGCCAGCACGAGCTACGCCATGCTGGCACTGTTCGCCGTCGTCGCCGGCATCGGCAACGGCGTCTTTCATCCGGTCGACTACACGCTGCTCAATCGCAAGGTCCACGGCTCGCGCCTCGGCCACGCCTTCAGCGTGCACGGGATCACCGGCAGCCTCGGCTGGGCGCTCGCGCCCGCCTTCCTGGTGCCGATTGCGCTCGCCTTCAGCTGGCGCGTCGCGCTGGCGAGCGCCGGCGTGCTCGTCCTGGTCGTCCTGGTCGTGCTGGCGTTCAACCGGGCGCGCCTGGTGATCGAGGCGGCGAGCGCACTTGCCGCGACCGCGCCCGACACGGCGAAGAAGTCGGCGGCCGCCGGCGCCAGCCTCGCCTTCCTTCGCATCCCGGCGGTGTGGATGTGCTTCGGCTTCTTCTTCCTCTACGCCGTCGTGCTCGGCGGCGTGCAGGCGTTCGCACCGGAGGCGGCGCGCCTGCTCCACGACGTGCCGGTGCGCTGGGCGGCGATGTGCCTCACCTTCTACATGGTCGCGAGCGCCGGCGGCATGGTCATCGGCGGCTTCCTCGCCGCCGATCCTTCGCGCTGCGAGAAGATCGTCGGCGTCGCCTTCGGCATCGCCGCCGTGATCGCCCTGATCATCGGCTTCGCGCCGCTCGCGCCGATGGCCGTGCCGGCGCTGTTCGCGCTAATGGGCATCGCCTCGGGCATGGCCGGGCCGTCGCGCGACCTGATCGTCAAGCGCGCCGCGCCCGAGGGCGCGACCGGTCGCGTCTACGGCGTCGTCTACTCCGGCCTCGACATCGGGCAGGCGTTCTCGCCGCTGGTCTTCGGGCCGCTGATGGACCTGCACCGGCCGGCCGACGTGTGGCTCGGCATCGCCATCGCCCAGGCGTTGCTGATCACGACCGCGTTCAACGTCCATCGGGCGCGCCGAACGGCGTTGCGCACCGCCGCCGCCTAGCAGCTCAGACCGCGCTGCGGTGGCGCTCGATGCAGGTCGCGACGACCTCGTCGGCCGGGCGCTTCCACCAGTCCTCGCTCGAGAAGATCTCGACTTCGCTGTAGCCGGCGAAGCCGGCGCTTTCCATCCAGCCGCGGATGCGCGGGATCTCGATCACGCCGTCGCCCATCATGCCGCGGTCGTTGAGGAGATCCTTGGTCGGCACGAGCCAGTCGCAGACGTGCAAGGCGTGCAGTCGCGATCGCCCGGCGCGGGCGATCTGCGCCTCGAGCTTGAAATCCCACCAGACGTGATAGACGTCGACGGCGACGCCGAGCGGCGCGAGCGTCGACGGCTCGCCGGCACGGCCGGCGTCGGCGGGCACCGGATCGAGCGCCTCGCACAGGTCGAGCGCCTGCTCGATCGTGTTGACGCACGCGCGATCGGCCGCGTACATCGGATGCAGCGGCTCGATCGCGAGCGGCATGCCGACGGTCTTCGCGTACTCGAGCGTCGCGGCAATGCCGTCGTGGACGTCGCGCCGCGCCGCGAACAGGTCCTTGGTCAGCGGTGCTCCGGCGAGCGCGCCCGGCAGGCTGCCGACGACCAGGACCAGGCACGACGCATCGAGCAGCTTCGCTTCGTCGACGGCGCGCCGGTTGTCGTCGAGCGCGGCGGCCCGGCCCGCCGCGTCCATCGCCGGGAACATGCCGCCGCGACAGTAGCCCGACAGCGCCAGGCCGTGGGCGCGAACGAGCTGCGCGGTTCGCTCGAGGCCGATCGCATGGACTTGGTCGCGCCAGGGCGAGATGGCGCGAATGCCGTGACGCGCGCACGCATCGACGATGCGGTCGAGCGTTCCCGCGCCGCGCAGTGTCGCGGTGTTGATCGAAAGCCAGCGATGGTCAGCGGAGAAGTCGCGCACGCGCTCAGCCGTCGATGCCGTGCAGCGCCAGCAGGTGGCGCATCCGCGCGACCGCGAGCTCGGGCCGCTCGAGCAGGCCGGCCGCATCGGCGAGGCGAAAGATGCCGGCGAAGTGGGCGAGCGAACGCGCGCTCTGCTGGCCGCCGACCATCGTGAAGTGCGACTGGTGGCCGTTCAGCCAGGCGAGGAAGACGATGCCGGTCTTGTAGAAGCGAGTCGGCGCCTGGAAGATGTGGCGAGAGAGCGGCACGGTCGATGCGAGGATGGCGTGAAAGCGATCGCCTTCGCCGCTGCTCAATGCGGCCAGCGCCGCGCTCGCTGCCGGCGCGATCGCGTCGAAGATGCCGAGCAGGGCGTCGCTGTGCTGCTGGTTCGTCGCCTGGCCGATGCCGTCGCCGGCGATCAGCTCGGCGTAGTTGAAGTCGTCGCCGGTGTACATGCGCACGCCTTCGGGCAGGCGCCGCCGCATGGCGATCTCCTTGTCCTTGTCGAGCAGCGAGATCTTGATGCCGTCGACCTTGCCCG
>JBDTPG010000315.1:0-3401 GCA_039932815.1 Caldimonas sp. | reverse complement strand
CGGCGACGTCGAGGTGACGCTGCTGCCGATGACGACGCGCGGCGACCAGATCCTCGATCGCTCGCTGTCGAAGGTGGGCGGCAAGGGCCTTTTCGTCAAGGAGCTCGAGACCGCGCTCGCCGACCGCCGCGCCGACATCGCCGTGCATTCGCTGAAGGACGTGCCGATGGACCTGCCGGCCGGCTTCGCGCTCGCCGCCGTGCTGGAGCGCGAGGACCCGCGCGACGCCTGGGTCTCGAACCGGTACGCCGCGCTCGCCGAGCTGCCGCAGGGCGCGGTCGTCGGCACGTCGAGCCTGCGCCGCGTCGTCCAGCTCGCGGCGCTGCGCCCCGACCTGCGCCTCGAGCCGCTGCGCGGCAACCTCGACACACGCCTGAGGAAGCTCGACGACGGCGGCTACGACGCCATCGTCCTCGCCGCCGCCGGCCTGGTGCGGCTCGGCCTCGCCGATCGCATCCGTACCCGTTTCGCGCCGACGGAGATGCTGCCGTGCGCCGGCCAGGGCGCGCTCGCGATCGAGACGCGCGCCGACGATGGCGAGTTGATCGCCCGCCTGGCGGCGCTGACCGATCGCCGGACGCGACTGGCTGTCGCCGCCGAACGCGCGGTGTCGCGCGCCCTCGGCGGCAGCTGCAGCATGCCGCTCGCCGCCCACGCCATGTGGCACGGCGACATGCTCGAGCTCGATGCCGCGGTCGGCCACCCTTCGCAGCGTTCGGCGCCGCTCCTGCGCGCACGCAACACGGGCGCGGTCGCCGACGAGGGCGGCGCCGAGGCACTCGGCCGCGCCGCTGCGCAAGCGCTGCTCGGCGCCGGGGCGGCGCCCTATCTCGCCGCGGCGGAACGACTCGGCGCGAGCGCCGACCCGCCGTGACGGCGGCGCGCCTGTCGCGCGTCCTCGTCACTCGCCCGGCCGAGCAGGCCGGACCCTGGGTCGAGCGCCTGCGCGAGCGCGGCATCGCCGCCGAGGCGCTGCCGCTGATCGAGATCGCACCGCCCGCCGACGTGGCCGCGCTGCGCTCGGCGTGGGCCGAGATGGCGAGCTTTCGCCTGGTCGTCTTCGTCAGCGCCAATGCGGTGCTCCATTTCTTCGCCGCACGGCCGCCGGACGTTGCCTGGCCCGACGGCACGGATGCCGGCGCGCCGGGCAGCGGCACCGCCGAAGCCTTGCGCGAGGCCGGCGTCGCGGTCGAGGCGATCGTCACGCCGGCGGCGGATGCGGCGCAGTTCGATTCCGAATCGCTCTGGGCAAGCCTGAGAGGCCGCGCCTGGCAAGGTGCGCGCGTCCTCGTCGTTCGCGGCGACGGCGGCCGGGACTGGCTCGCCGAGCGCCTGCTCGCCGCCGGCGCGCAGGTCGATACCGTGAGCGCCTACCGCCGCCTGGCGCCGACGTTCGCCGGTGCCGAGCGCGATCGCCTCGACGCCGCGATCGCCGACGCGGACGCGGTGTGGCTGTTCAGCAGCTCGGAGGCCATCGCCAACCTCGAGCGGGCCGCCGGGCCCGGACGCTGGCGCGCGGCGCGTGCGGTGGCGACCCATTCGCGCATCGCCGCCCGGGCGCGCAGCCTCGGCTTCGGGGTCGTCGTCGAGGCCGCGCCCGGGCTCGAAGCGGTGATCGCCTGCATACAATCGATCGAACCGTGAACGACGATCCTTCGCCAGCTTCCGCGCCTCGCGACATCGCCTCCACGCCCGTTCCTCCCGCACCTTCGTCGCCGGCGTCGCCGGCCGTCGTCGACGCCGCCGAAGCGGCGCGCTCGCGCGCCCTGCGCGGCTTGTCGCTGGCAGTGCTGGTGCTCGCCCTGCTTGCCGTCGTCGCCATCGTCTTCGCCTGGCGTGCCGACCAGCGCGTCCGCAGCAGCGAGCGCGAGCTGGTCAAGCGCCAGCAGGACAGCGCCGTCCAGGTCACCGAAGCCGCGCTGCTCGCGCGCCATGCGCAGGAAGGCGCGCGCGACGCCGCCGCCAAGGTCGCACTGCTCGAAGCGCGCCTCAACGAAGTCGCGGTCCAGCGCGGCCAGCTCGAGGAGCTGGTGCAATCGGTCGCCCGCTCGCGCGACGAGAACCTGGTCGCCGACAGCGAGGCGACGTTGCGCGCAGGCCTGCAGCAGGCCGCGTTGACGGGCACGGCCGAGCCCGTCGTCGCCGCGCTGAAGCAGATCGACGACCGTTTCGTGCGCGCCAACCAGTCTCGCCTCGAGCCGGTGCGGCGCGCCGTTGCGCGCGACCTCGATCGCGTCAAGGCGGCCAGCGTCGCCGACGTCGCGACGCTGTCGATCAAGCTCGACGAAGCCGTCCGCCTGGTCGACGAGCTGCCGCTGCTCTCGGCCGCCGAGCCGCGTCGCGACCTGGCGCGCGGCCCGGCGAGCGCAGCGCCCGCCGCCTCGGCGACGGCTTCGGCGAGCGACTTCGGCAGCTGGCTGTCGCGCGGATTCGGCCAGGCCGGGCGAGCCGTCGTCGAGAGCGTGTGGGGGGAGGTTCGCTCGCTCGTTCGCATCACGCGGATCGACCAGCCCGAGGCGATGCTGGTCGCGCCCGACCAGGCGTTCTTCCTCAAGGAAAACGTCAAGCTGCGCCTGCTCAACGCGCGCCTGTCGCTGCTGGCACGCCAGTTCGACGCCGCGCGCAACGATCTGCGCTGGGCCAAGGGCGCGATCGAGCGCAACTTCGATCGCTCGTCGCGGCGCACGCAGATCGCGCTCGATCTGCTCCTGCAGGTCGAGCAGCAGTCGCGCCAGTCGGCGCCGGTGCGGCCCGACGACACCTTCGCCGCGCTCGCCGCCGTCGCCCGATGATCGTCGCCGGGCGGGACTGAACAGTGCGCCTCGCGATCTGGTTCGTCCTCCTGTTCGCCGTCGCGGTCGTCGCGGCGGCGACGTTCGGCACCAACGACGGCCTGGCGAGCTTCTACTGGGGGTCGTGGCGACTCGACCTGTCGTTGAACTTCTTCGTCCTGCTGCTGCTCGGCACGTGCTTCCTGCTGGTCGCCGTGATCCAGGCGATCACCTCGCTCATCGGGCTGCCGCAGCGGGCCCGCGAGTGGCGCACTTCGCGGCGCGACCGCACCGGCCAGGCGGCGCTGCGCGATGCGCTCGCCCAGTACTTCGGCGGTCGCTACACGCGTGCCCAGAAGTCGGCGCAGCGTGCCCTCGCGATCCAGGCCGAGACGCCCGAGCTGGCGCAGGACAACGAGTTCACCGTTCTCGGCCACCTGCTCGCCGCGGGCAGTGCGCACCGGGTGCAGAACCGCGCCCTGCGCGACGAGGAGCTGCGCCGCGCGCTCGACCTTTCGCATCGCAGCCCGGCGGCGCGCTCGGCCGAGGAGGGCGCGCGACTGCTCGCCGCCGAATGGGCGCTCGACGACCGCGACGCGCCGCGCGCGATCGAGCTGCTCAACGCGCTGC
>JBDTPG010000314.1:0-3430 GCA_039932815.1 Caldimonas sp. | reverse complement strand
CACCGCCGGGCGCTTCCCGCGCGTCGAGGTGTTCGAGCTGCCGTTCATCATGACCAACGCCGAGGCGACGTCGAAGGCGTACTGGGAGTACGTCCAGACCCAGGCGCCCGACGAGTTCAAGGAGACGCAGACGATCGCCCTGCACGTGCACGGGCCCGGCATGTTCCATTCGGCGACGAAGTTGATCAAGTCGCCCGGCGACCTGCGCGGCATGAAGGTGCGCGGGCCGACGCGCCAGATCACCAAGATGCTCGGCGCGCTGGGCGCGACGCCGGTCGGCATGCCGCTGCCGCAGATTCCCGACGCGCTCTCGAAGGGAACCATCGATGCTTGTGTGATCCCGTGGGAGGTCGTGCCCTCGATCAAGGTCGACGAGCTCACGAAGAATCACACCGAGTTCCCGGCCAACGGCCTGGCGCTCTACACGACGACGTTCGTGATGGCCATGAACAAGCCGAAGTACGAGAGCCTCTCGCCCGAGCTCAAGAAGGTGATCGATGCCAACTCGGGCCTGGCGACATCGGCGTGGCTCGGCAAGACCCAGCAGGGCAACGATCCGAACGGCCGCAAGATCTCGCAGGAGAAGGGCGGCACCATCTACACCCTCAGCGATGCCGAGGCGCAGCCGTTTCACAAGGTCGCCGGTCCGATCGAGGACGAGTGGGCTGCCGACATGAACAAGCGCGGCTTCGACGGCAAAAAGCTTCTGCAAAGCGCGCGAGACCTGATCGCCAAGCACGGCAAGGGCTGACCGGCGCAAGCGCTTGCGTCGACTCTCCCGGCGAGTCGACGCTAGAACTGCACTTCGTAGCGCCAACCCTTGAAGGCCAGCACCGCCGACTTCTGCCGGATGCGATCGAGGACCAGGCCGGGGCCGAGCCGGTCGCCTTCGTGGAAGACCTGGCCGTTGATCATGACCATCCGGCTCGCCGCGTCGCCCGAATAGCTGGAGCCGCCGATCACGACCTTGGGCAAGTCGCGTCGGATCTCCTCCGGCAGCTCGGCCTGCGAATAGACGCGTGCCTCGGCCTTTGCCGGCGCCGGGCCCGTGGCCGCTGCCGTGCCGGCGCCGCTCGCCGCCCTGATGCGACGGGAGGCCGCGCGCCGGGGCTCGCTGCCGAGCCGTGGCGCGGGCGGCGCGGGCGCCACGGTCGGAGCGGCGCCCGGAGGGGGTGTCGGCAAGACGGTAGCCGTCGCTGCGCGCGGCGGAGTCGTCGTCGTGGTCGCGGGGCTCGGCGCCGGTGACGTCGTCGGTGGCGCGGTTTGCAGGCTCGGCAACGGCGCCGGCACCGGCGTGATCGATCCTTCGATCGGCGCCCTCGGCACGGGCGCGGTGGCACCGAAGAAGTTCCACGCGAGGACGACGACCAAGGCGACGGCAAGCGCGGCAACGGCCCAGACGAGCGAGCGCGGCCGGGCTGTCGCGGCGTCGTCCTCGGCGACGGTGTGCTGCTGCGACTGCAGGCTCGGCACGGCGCCGCGCTCGCGCTCGGCTTCGGCGCGTCGCAAGGCATCCAGGATGTACGACATGGCGCGCGTCGGCTCAGAGTGGTGCGTCGACCGCGAGGCGGGGCTCGTCGACGCCGCTGACGCGGTTGATCTGCATGAACGTCGTCGGGCCGGCCTTGCCGACCGAGGGCAGGCCGTGCGCGGCCTGGAACCTGCCGACCTTGGCCAGCAGCTCCTCGTCCATCGCCTGGCCGGGCGCGGGCGCCGGCTCGCCGGCCCAGCGCGCCATCTGCGTCGCGAGGCGATCGACGATCGGCCCCGACGCTCCCGCGGCGACCGCCGAGACGTAGCCCGGCGGCAGGCGCCACGCGGTCGCGAACTCGCCGCGCCACACCTTGGCGAGCGCCGACGTCTGCACGGCAAGCGTCTCGTCGCCGGCGCGCAGCGTCGCCCGCGTGTCGTTGAGACCGAGCAGGAGCGCCGTGGTCGCGCGGCCGTTCTCGTCGCGCAGCCACACGAGGCCGGGCCGCCCCAGGCTCCGCAGCATGGGCAGCGTGGCGCTGAAGCGGGAGCAGCGGATCTGGCGCCGTGCCGCCGCCGTGCAGGGATCGCCGCTGTAGCCTTCGACGCCCCACAGCGGCAGCAGGTCGCGCCAGGCGGTGCGCTCGTCGACGCCGAACGTCTCCAGGCGCGCGCGCAACGCCACCGCATCGAGCGGCCCGGTCGGGACCGGACGCGCCGCCGAGACGGCCGACGCCGGCGCCGGCTGCGTGGCGAGCGAAGCGAGCGGTGTCGCTGCCACCGGCGGCGGCGCGATCGCGGCGATGGCCGCGGGCGCGCCGGCGAGCGTCGTTGCGCCTGGAGCCAGCGCGCCCGGAGCGCTCGTGCCCGCACCGGCCGGTCGAGGCGTCGCGCCGGGCAGCGGCAGCGACGAAGCCGGCGCAGTTGGCACCACCGCGCTCGCGCTCGGCGCCGAAGCCGGGCTCGCGGCGGCCGCGAGCGACGTCGGCGCGACGAACTGGCGCCAGCCGCCGTAGAACGCGAACGCGACCAGCGTTGCCAGCGCCAGGCCGGCGGCGACCACGAGGCCCAGGCCGGCGCTCTTGCCGAGGCGGGCGCGATCGGGAGCCGCGGCGGTCGAGCGGCCGAACACCTCGCGCGAGGCCTTCTCGATCATCGGGATGTCGATGTTGTGCCGCCCGTGCGCGTAGGCGCCCAACATGACGCGGTCGCAGAGCAGGTTGATGCGGCGCGGCACGCCGCGCGTGATCTCGTGGATCCGGTGCAGCGCCTTCGGGTCGAACGGGATCGCCCGCGTCATGCCGGCGACGGAAAGGCGGTGCCGGATGTAGTGCTCGGTCTCCTTGGCCGAGAGCGCATTGAGGTGAAAGCGCGCGATCACGCGCTGAGCGAGCTGCTCGAGGTCGGGCCGCTCGAGCATGGTGCGCAGCTCGGGCTGGCCGATGAGGACGATCTGCAGGAGCTTCCTCTCGTTCGTCTCGAGGTTGGTGAGCAGGCGCAGCTGCTCGAGCACCTCGGGCGAGAGCATCTGCGCCTCGTCGATGATGAGGACGTTGTTCTGGCCGACGGCGTGGGTCTGCAGAAGAAAGCCGTTGAGTGCGTCGACGTAGGTCTTGACCGTCGGCGCCTGCGCTTCGGCCGGCGGCAGCGAGATGTGGAACTCGTCGCACACCGTCTTCAGCAGCTCCATCACCGTGAGCTTGGGGTTGAAGATGTAGGCGACGTTGCAGCGCTTGGGGATCTGCTCGAGGAAGCATCGGCAGACGGTCGTCTTGCCGGCGCCGATCTCGCCCGACAGCAGGACGAAGCCGCCGCCGCCGCCGACGCCGTAGAGCAGGTGCGCCAACGCCTCTCGATGGCGCTTGCTCATGTACAGATAGCGCGGGTCCGGCGCGAGCGAGAACGGCTGCTGCTTGAGGCCGAAGAACCGCATGTACATGGCCGGGAGAATAACGTTCCC
>JBDTPG010000313.1:0-3481 GCA_039932815.1 Caldimonas sp. | reverse complement strand
TAGCCGCCGGTCGCGTCGCGCGTGATCGCGCCGCCCTGGTAGGAGAGGGCGTGGCCGTAGTAGACCTCCTCGCCGTTGGCATCGATCACGTGCAGGTCGACGTCGGTGTTGTCCGCGTCCCAGGCGAGGACGACGCGGACGTCGAGCGGCATACTTTTCAGCAGGCGCTTGTCGATCGCGCCGACGTCGATCGCACGACCATCGCGGCGCGACTTGTCGACGACCGCGTTCATTTCCGTCAAGGCGATCAGGTCGATGTCGGCGAAGCGCGCGTCCCACGCGCCGGTGACGACGGCGTAGAGCCGGTCGACGGCCGCCTGCGCCTGGCCGGCGTCGGCGAGCGCGAGGCCGAGGTCGCGGTGCGACTGCGGCTCGTTCGGCGCCAGCTCGAGGACGCGCTCGAACACCGGCACGGCGGCGTCGACCTCGCCCGCCTGCTGCAGGCGGTAGGCGAGCAGGCGCAGCACCTGGCGGTTCTGCAGGTCGAGCTCGGCGAGGTTGGAGAGCGCGCGCAGGCCGAAGGCGCGGTGCTCGCGGCCACCCTTGGCGAGGAAGAACTCGGCCGCGTCGAGGAAGAAGCCGACGCTCGCCTCGTTGGCGCGCCGTTCGTCGAAGTAGATCCGCGTCCACTCGTCGGGGCGCGCCGACTGCAGCCGCTTGATCGCCGCGCTCGCGCCGGCGGCGGGCGTCACCGCGATCGAGATCGTCGTGGGCGTCGCCGACGCTTCGTTCGCTCCGGCTTTCTTGGCGC
This sequence comes from Caldimonas sp., assembly GCA_039932815.1. Classification (GTDB taxonomy): domain Bacteria; phylum Pseudomonadota; class Gammaproteobacteria; order Burkholderiales; family Burkholderiaceae_C; genus Schlegelella_A. The sequence goes on along the minus strand of JBDTPG010000313.1, from coordinate 2,730 downwards.
GCCCGAGCGAATCGTTCTCGGCCTGCCTGGCGAAGCCCGACGGCGCCGGCGCCGTCGCGGGCAGTGGTCGACGCGACGTGGCGCGCTCGTCGTCCTTGGCGGCGTCGCGAATCGGCCCGTCGGCACGCTGGCGCAGCATCTCGGGCGCTGCCAGCGCGCCCCCGGCGCTCACGGCCGCTTCCGACCTGGCGATCTGCAGCGGCGCCGGCATGTCGCCCTTGGGGAAATCGCGGTTCCACCAGGCCGCGCGCGCTTCGAAGCGGCGGATCACCTGAGCGAGCCGCGCGGCGTCGTTGTCGACGCGGCGTTTGCCCGCGTTCGCCGCGGCGCGGTCGTAGGCGGCGCGCAGCTCCTGCGGCGGCTCGATCTCGTGGCGAACGTAGTCCTCGACGAGCTCGAGGACGATCAGCGAGGTCTCCCGCGTCGCCAGGCCGAAGCGCTTGCCGATCTCGCGGATCCTGACCTTGTTCGTCCGCGCCTCGCCTTCCAGCGACGCGAGGGTCAGGCGCGCCCACTGGACCGCCGCCAGGCGCGACGGGTTGCGGCCGGCGCGCACGGGAACGATGCGCGTCGTCACCGCGCCGGCGGCGTCGCGCAGGCGGATGGTCAGCTCGGCCTCTGCCGCGCCGAGCACGCCGGCGACGACGAGCCGACCGGCTGCCGCGCTCTGCGACTGGACGACGAGCTCGCGCGCGCCGAGCGCACTGACGCCGGCGACGTCGGTGCCGCGCCTGAGCAGCGCATCGGCGGCGCCCTGTCGCGTCGCCGTCGCGAGGTCGATGGTGCGGCCGCCGCTGGCATCTGCGAGCGCCTGCAGCGCCGCCGGATCGGCGCTCGCGCTGCTGCTGATCGCGAACACCGGCACCGGGAACGCGAGCCGCCACGGCGCGCCGTAGTTGGTGAGGCCGTCGCTGAACCAGAGCGCCTCCGCCGAGACGCCGTCGTGGCGGACCGCGCCGAGATTGCTCGCGCCGTCGTAGACCGTCGCCTCCAGCGACTTGCGCAGGGCTGCCCAATCGCCGCCGCGCACCTCGAAACGCAGCGGTGCGGAGGCGACGTCGGCGACGCGCACCAGGCTGACGCTGGTGTCGCGCACCGCTGCGAAGTAGGCGCCGAGAAGAGCCATCTCGCGGTCGAGCTGGCGCTGCGCGCCCGAGCCCGACGCGTCCCAGACGATCTGGACGCGATGCGGCAACGGCCGCGGCGCGGATCGCTGCGCCACCGGCAGCTCGAGGGTGAAGTAGCTGAGGCCGTCGCGTTCCTCGGTGGCGATCGCCGGAGCGGCGCCGCTCGCCGGCAGGCGCAGCGCGATCGGTTCCCTCGGCAGGACGGCACCCGTTCGCGCGATGCGGGCGACGAAGCCGCCGCCGGTTTCGCGCTCGAAGCGCAGGCCCAGCGACGCCGCTCCGGCCAGCTCGGGCGCGGTCGCCGCGGCGGGGACGCGCACCGACACCGCCAGCGCGTCGACGCGATCGGCATAACCGAGCGGCAGCAGCAGGCGGCCGGCCGCCGGCTCGACGATGCGCAGCTCGACGGTTCTCGTCTTGCCCGGCATGAGCGGATAGATGCGCAGCTCGTAGTTGTTGCCGATCGTCGTCTGCAGCAGGCCGGGGTCGACGCGGCGTCGGGCGATGTCCTCGAAGACCTGCTGGGCGCGCGCCTTCTCGACCGGCACCGCGGCGCGCAGGCGTCCGTCGACGTCGAGCGCGAAGCCGCTCACGACCTGCCCCGGCGCGAGCGGGAACTGCAGCTTGCCCTCGAGGACGCGATTGTTGGGATTGAGGAAGACCATCTGCACGCGCGTCTCGGCGGCGCCGCCGGCGACCTCGACGTCGACCTGCAGCGAGGCGAGCCGGACCGGCTGCTCCGCCCCTTGCACCTGCAGCGTCGGCGCCCGCCAGCTCGCGATCGGCGGCGTGGTGGACGGCGCGACCGGTGCGGGGATCGGCGGCGACTGCGCGAAGGCGAAGGCGCTGGTGAGGCAGGCGGCGCCGACCAGGGCGCGGGCTTGCCGGCGGGCGACGAAAAGGCGAGGGCAGGACGTCATGGCGCGAGCTCCGTGAGCCGCCGCGCGAAGGCACGGCGGGCAGCGTGTGAAACGTCGCGCCGCTGCATTCGGGGTGAATTCCGGGATCGAAAAACGGCAAACGTAAAATGCGCAACCCTCGAACCCCCTCGAATGAACGTCCTTCGCTTCGCAGACCTCGTCGCCGCCGGCCGGGCGGCCCGTCGCCGCGTCTTCATCCGCGCCGACCTCAACGTGCCGCAGGACGACGCCGGCCGCATCACCGAGGACACGCGCATCCGCGCCTCGGTCCCGTGCATCGAGATGGCGCTCGCCGCCGGCGCCGCGGTGATGGTGACCTCGCACCTGGGCCGGCCGACCGAAGGCGAGCCGAAGCCGGAAGATTCGCTCGCGCCGATCGCGGCGCGCCTCGGCGAGCTGCTCCATCGCGATGTGCCGCTGCGGACGAACTGGGTCGGTGACGCCGGCGTCGACGTCGCCCCGGGCGAGGTCGTCTTGCTCGAGAACTGCCGCCTCAACCAGGGCGAGAAGAAGAACGATCCGGCGCTCGCGAGGAAGATGGCCGCGCTCTGCGACATCTACGTCAACGACGCGTTCGGCACCGCCCACCGCGCCGAAGCGTCGACGTACGGCATCGCCGAGTTCGCGCAGATCGCCTGCGCCGGGCCGCTGCTCGCCGCCGAGATCGACGCGATCACGAAGGC